>DASXGB010000158.1:0-9988 GCA_036489325.1 Caulobacteraceae bacterium | reverse complement strand
AGATGGATCGGGAATGTCAGATTGGCGGCGTATGAGTATTCTTGGTCGACGTCGTATTCTTGGTCGTTTCCGAGCGAATTGAGCGTGTAGAGCGATGGGTCGTTGAGGTTCGTGCCGCCGGGAAAAGTGAAGATCGGATAGGTGGGATTGGTGACGTTGTCATAGGTGATCGGCACGCCTCCTCCCAGGCCGTCTGCGAACGGACCATCGAATTCGGCGCCGATGTTGCGGCGCACATGGAATGTCGCGCGGCTGTAGGCGGCGTGGTAATCGAGAACGACATCGCCCCAGCGATCGACGCCGCCGACGGCGAAGATCGAGTTGCGGTGGACCTCCTCCTCGTCGGTCAGGGTGATCGCCGGCGTCGTGTGGACCGAATACCCGTTCGGATTGGCCGGATCGACCGTGACGACGCCAGTCTGATTGTAATCGGCGTCGAGATTTTCGAACAGCAGGAAGTTCTTGTGCACCGCTTCGGTGTACCCGGCGACGTCGGCGCGAAAATACCAGCGATGATCGTCGTTGGGCTGGAATTCGAAATCGCCGCCGTAGCTGAACCGCCGACGGTGATAGTTGTAGTAGCGCAGGTCGTATTGCGAGACAGCGTTCGAGGGCGCCACGCCGTCGTCGATATAGCCTTCCTCCAGATCGTCGACGGCGCGACGGTCCTGCTTGGTCGAGGCGTAGAGCACGAGGGAAAACGGGGTCGGGTTAGTTACAAAGCCGCCCGGCACTGCGGCCGTGCTGTCGTTCACGCCCTGGATGGCCAGGCCCTTGGGTCCGAAGCCGAACCGGACGCCGAGCGCGATCTCGGCCTCGAAGGGACCGGTGTGACCGTGCAGCGGCTCGTAGCCCCAGCCGAGCGTCGCATCGATGAACGGCTTCTGGATGTTGGCCGCCGTCCGCGGCGTCAGTTCGATCGAGCCGCCGAGGCCCTCGGCTTCGTGGTCCGGCAACAGGGTGTAGGTGACGATGATGCCGTCGATGGCGCCGGTGGGGATGGTGTCGAATTCCACGGCGCGGCCACCGCCGCCGGACTCCGTGCCGCCCGGAAAGGTGTTGAGCAGGGGAATGCCACCGAAGGTGGCGCCGTCGAGGTTGGCGTCGATGCCGCGGATCTGGACGAAGCGGCCCTCGCCGGTATCGCTGGAAAGCGAAATCCCGGGCATGCGTCCGAGCGCTTCGGCGGCGTTGAAATCCGGATACTTGAGAATGGTCTCGGCGGAGCGGACACTGATCAGGTTGACCGCTGCTTTCTGGACGGCCCTGGCCTTGATTTCCTGGCGCGGCGCCGTCACCACCACTTCGCTGACCGACGTTGATGCCTCACCGGCCCTGGCCGCCTGGGCGAGCGAAACACACCCGGCGCCGGCGAGCAGCCCGCAGATAAGCTCTTTGCGATACATGATCCGTCCCCTGACGATCGGGCGGTACGCGCAGAAAGACGCGCTCTTGGCCCAGGCGGGCGAGCGTCACACGCAAGCGCAAAGGTTTGGCGACGGATCGGTGAAGCTTTTCGGAACCTGGCCTCGCCTAGCTCGGACTTTGCTGGCATAGGCCCCGAGGATCGGCGGCGCGGCCGGCGCGCGGAGCGGTAGATGGACGAAGCAGTTCTGGTGATCGGCGCCGGCATGGCCGGGCTCTGTGCGGCGTTGGCGCTGGGTCCGACTGGCCGGCCGGTGACCCTTCTGGAGCGCGACCCGTCGCCGCCTTCGGGCGATCCGGATGAAGTTTTCCGCGACTGGAACCGCCGGGGCGTCGGCCATCTGCGTCAGAGCCACGCCTTCCTCGCGAGGCTCGGCAAGATCATCAAATCGGACCATCCCGCCCTGCGTGAGGCCCTGATCGAGATAGGCGTGCGAGAGCTGAGCTTCGAAAGCATGCTCTGGCCGGGCCAGGCGGCGAACTACGTCGCCCGGCCGGAGGACGCCGATTTCACCATTCTGACCAGCCGGCGCACGACACTGGAACTGGTGATGAGGCGCTATGTCGAGACCCTGCCGAACGTGACGATCCGCTCCGGCGTCATGATCCGCAGGCTGCTGACCGAGCGGTATCCCCAGGGTGTAATCAAGGTCGTGGGCGTCCTGGCGGACGACGATGAAGGGACCCGGGAGCTCCGCGCGCCGATCGTGATCGACGCCAGCGGCAAGATCGGCGATAGCATCGAGCAACTTATCGAGGAGGGCGCGCCGATCACCGAGGAGGGCGAAACCGCCGGCATCCTCTATTTCACCCGCCACTACAGGCTGAGGCCAGGCCAGACCGAACCGGCGCGCGACGTCAACCGGCCGGCCACGGGCGATATCGGTTATCTCAAGTTCGGGGTCTTTCCCGGCGACAACAACTGTTTCTCGATCACACTCTGCGCGCCGGAGATCGAGTACGAGCTGCGCAAGGCGATTGTTCATCCGGAAAAGTGGGACCGGATCATCGACAATCTTCCGGGGCTGAAGATGTGGTGCGACCCCGAGCGGGCCGAGCCGACCAGCCGCGTGTTCGGCATGGGCGATCTCCTCAGCCGCTGGCGCGACCTGGTCAGCGACGGCAAGCCGGCCGTTCTGGGGTTCTTCGCCGTCGGCGACTGCCTAGTCCGCACCAATCCCCTCTATGGGCGCGGCTGTTCAATGGCGGCGGCTCAGGCCTGGATGCTGCGCGAAGCTTTGGAGGAAACCGCCGATCCGGCCGCGCGGCTGCTGGCCTATAACCGGCGCGTCCACGACGAGCTCCGGCCCTATTACCTCGCCATGCGGGCGCAGGACCGCAACGCGATCAAACGGGCCGAACAGGCCCTGACCCCCGGCTACACGCGAACGCCACGCGAGAAGATCCTGCTGAGCTTCTTCATGGACGGGGTGACGCCCGCCCTGCGCTTCGACACCGAGCTTTTGCGCGAGAGCGTGAGGGGCTTTCACATGCTGGAGCATCCCAACGCCTGGCTGCGCAAGCCGCAGAACCTCGCCAAGATCCTCTGGTACTGGGCGCGCGGGAAGAAACGCAACCGCGCCGCCTATTCGGCCAAGGCGGGGCCTGACCGCCTGACCATGATGCGCAACCTGGGGCTCGACCACGAAGCCGACATCGCCATCCTGGCGAACGTGCGCGAGGCGCGGAACGATAGCCGATTGGCCGCCTAGGCCGCGACGAGCGCGCTGGCTGGGGAACTAGGACTCGAACCTAGAATGACGGTACCAAAAACCGCAGTGTTACCATTACACCATTCCCCAGCAGCCGCCGGGCGCCGCCATGTTCGGAAAGCCTCTCCTTGGCGGGCGAGCGCGTGGGGATAGCGCAGGCGCCGACGGGTTGCAACGCCGCGCCGGGACGGCCGATTGGCCGACGTTTGGCCTCGCCAGAGGCGTCCTTGCGAGCCCTGGGGGCCTCCTCTATAAGGCCCGCTCTTCGCTTCGGAGTGTGGCTCAGTCTGGTAGAGCACCGCGTTCGGGACGCGGGGGTCGCAGGTTCGAATCCTGCCACTCCGACCATTCCGCCTATGGCCGAGCCGAAGCATTCGCTATGGCGTTGATCTGAAAGCGCCACGGGGCGCGGCCGCAGGGCATCTCGATGAAGCAGTTCCTGATCACTCTGGCCGGGGTCCTCGCCGGCCTTATCCTGTTCGCGGTTCTGGCGCCCATGGTCCTGCTGGGCCTGGTGGCGGCCGCAGCGCGGCCGGCGCCGACGCCAGAGCGGGCGGTCCTGACGCTCGATCTGCGCGGCGAGCTCAGCGACCAGGCGTCGCAGAACCCACTCAGCATCCTCGGTGGCCGGACGCTGTCAGTGATGGGGATCGAGTCCACGCTCAGGCACGCCCAGAGCGATCCCCGCATCAAGGGCCTCTTCGTGCGCTTGCCCGAAGGCGGCATGGCGCCGGCCGCGGCCGACGAACTTCGACTGGCGTTCAAGGATTTCGAGAACCACGGCAAGTTCGTCATCGTCCACAGCCAGGGGCTCTACGCCGATGGCATGGTGATCTCGACCTATGAACTGGCGGCCGCCTCCGGCGATGTCTGGATGCAGCCGGGCGCGCCGTTCCAGGCGACAGGCATCGCCAACGAGGATCTGTTCTTCAAGCGCCTGTTCGACCGGTTCGGCGTCACCGCCGACTTCCAACAGCGCTATGAATACAAGAACGCGGTCAATCCCTATCTCTACGACGACTACACGCCGGCCCATCGCACCGCCGAGCTGTCCTGGATGGGCTCGGTGTGGGACACGGCCCTCGCGGCCGCCGCGGCCGACCGCAAAATGACCCTGGCTGCGATGACCTCGACCCTCAAGGCTGGTCCGTGGTCGGCGGAGCACGCCAGGGCCAAGGGCCTGATCGACCAGGTCGGCGAGGAGAAGGAGGCCGAGCGAGCGGCGCTCGCCAAGGCCGGCGACGGGGCCAAGCTGGAGGACATCGGCGACTATGTGGAAAACGACCGCCAGCCCGACGGATCGGGACCCAAGATCGCGGTGATCTCGGCTGAGGGGGCGATCATGACCGGCCGCGGTCCGGACGCCAGCCCCTTCGGCGGAGAAGCGGTGATCCGCTCCGACATCATCTCCAAGGCTTTCTATGACGCCATCGACGATGGCGGGGTGAAGGCGATCGTCTTCCGCGTCTCCTCGCCGGGCGGATCAGACACCGCCTCGGAACAGATCCTGGCGGCGGTTCGGGCGGCGCGCGCGGCCGGCAAGCCGGTGGTGGTCAGCATGGGGACTTATGGCGCCTCGGGCGGCTATTGGATTTCGTCGCAGGCCAGCGCCATCGTCGCCGAGCCCTCGACGCTCACCGGATCGATCGGCGTATTCGGCGGCAAGTTCGTGCTTGGCCCCGCGCTCGCCAAATGGGGCGTGGACGTTCGCGGCCTTTCGGTTGGCGGGCCCTACGCCAGCTCGGGCGGCGCCGCGACGCCGATGACCAACGCCCAGCGGGCCGCGTTCTCGCAATGGATGGACCGCATCTATGCCGGCTTCGTCGGCCGTGTGGCGGACGGCCGCCATCTGCCGGTGAGCCGGGTCGCCGAGATCGCCCGCGGGCGGGTGTGGACGGGCGCGCAGGCGAAGGCGCTTGGACTCATAGACGAGGTCGGCGGATTCGATCAGGCCGTGGAGCGGGCCAAGGTTCTGGCCGGGATCAAGGGCGAAGCACGGCTGCAGGCCTTCGGCGCGCCGACTTCGGCGCTGGCGGCGCTCGCCCGCATGCTGTCGCCCGACTCCGGGATCGCGCCGCTGGCCGGCATCGATCTTTCACAGGACCCGCAGACTCGGCTGCTGACGCGGGTCGCCGCCGATGCGCGGCTTAGGACCCAAGGCGCAACGGTGCTGGCGCCGGAGCCGCAATTCTAGACAGGTGCAGATTCGGCGCCGTTCGGGTCCGGATCAGTCGCCGGTCGGCGGCTCTGTCGGCTTGGCGTCTGCGGGCGGCGTCGCCGGCGCAGCGGAGGCCGCCGTCGGGGTCGAATCCGGTGCTGGCGGCGGCGGGGGAGGCGCGTCCATCGCCGAGGGGTTGTTGTAGTTTAGCGCCTGACCGAGCAGGGCCGATTTGGCGATCAGGGCCTTGGCGTTGCTGGCGCAGCGGTCAGGGAGGGCCCACGTGAGCCAGGCGCGGGCGAGTTCGCGGCGGGTCTTCATTTCCGCCGGCCGCCAGATGGCGCGGCCCTGGTTGATCGACTCGATGCCTTGGGGGGCGATCGCCGAGGGACTGGCCTGCTCGGCCGCCTGCACCGCATGGGCGATGACTTTCAACTCGGTGCGCGCCGCGGCCATGTCATCGGCATAGGGCGTCTTCTCATGCGGCTCGGAGGTGCCGAACGTCTTGTCGATGGCCCGAAGATCCGGGATCACCCGCTCATAGACATCGAGATATTCGCTGAGCGCGCCATAGCACCAGGCGGCCAGAGGATAGTCCCTTGTGGGGGCGCCCGCCGGAAGCGGTTCAGCCTCGGTGGGGGGCGCGGCGTCGCTCGCCGCGAGGGCGAAGGCGAGGGCGAGGGCCGGCAATGGCATCAATTGAACTCCTTCACGGGGTCTTGGTCGGCGCTAGCGCTCCGAATCCCCCGCCCCCGGGGGTCTCGATTTCGATGGCGTCGCCGGCCCGAATCTCAAGGCTGAAGCAACCTGGGAGCACCTTTACCGCGCCTTCGGCCTCGATCAACCTCTGAGAGCCCGGCGCGCCGGGGCCGCCGCCGGCAAGGCCGGAAGGGGCATGGTCACGGCGGCTCGAAAGCAGGGCCGCCTGCATCGGCGCCAGGAAACGGATGCGTCGCCTGGCGCCGTCGCCGCCACGCCGCAGGCCCGGGCCGCCCGAGCCGCGCCTCACCTCGAAGACCTCCAGCCGAACCGGGAACCGCCGTTCGAGGATCTCGGGATCGGTGAGGCGGGAGTTGGTCATATGGGTGTGGACGGCGCTCGCCCCGTCGGCCCTGGCGGTGGCGCCGGCGCCACCACAGATGGTCTCGTAATATTGTCGCTCGTCATCGCCAAAGGTGAAGTTGTTCATCGTCCCCTGGCTGGCGGCCATGACGCCCAGCGCCGAATAGAGGGCGTCGACAACGTGCTGGCTGGTCTCGACATTGCCGGCCACCACGGCCGCGGGCGGTCTGGGGCGCAGCATCGAACCCTCCCGAGTCAGGATCCTGAGCGGCTCAAGGCAGCCGCCGTTCAGGGGGATGTCATCGTCCACGAGCGTCCGGAAGACATAGAGGGCGGCGGCGTCGACGATCGAGGCCGGGGCGTTGAAGTTGGAGGGCAGCTGATCAGCCGAGCCGGTGAAATCCAGCCTTGCCTCAGCCCTTTCCTGATCGACGGAAATCTCGACGGCGATGTGGCCGCCGCCGTCCATGGAGAGGCGGGTGGCGCCGTCCGTGAGGCTGGCGATGGCCCGGCGCACACAGGCCGCGGCGTTGACCTGCACATGACCCATGTAGCGGGCGACCTGGACGCGGCCGCAGGCCTCGATCAGGGCGGCGATGGCGGCCGCTCCGGCCTGGCAGGCGGCCACCTGGGCCTTGAGATCGCCGACGTTGCGAGCGGGCGAGCGGCAGGGCCACGCACCGGCGGTCAGGGCCGCCAGGGTCTCGCGCTCCAGGAAACGGCCCTGGCGCATGATCGGCACGGCGTCCAACATCACGCCTTCCTCATCGATCGTCCTGGAGAAGGGCGGCATGGACCCTGGCTGAACGCCGCCAACGTCGGCGTGGTGGCCGCGTGCGGCGGTGAAGAAGGCGGGGCCGGTCTCCTCACCGACGAACACCGGCATGACCACGGTGATGTCCGGCAGGTGCGTGCCGCCGTCGTAAGGGTTGTTGAGGGCGTAGGCTTCACCGGGAGCGAGACTGGGGTGGCGCGCACAGACAGCGCGCACGCTGGCGCCCATGGATCCTAGATGCACCGGCATGTGCGGGGCGTTGGCCACCAGGCCGCCGTCGGCGTCAAACAAGGCGCAGGAGAAGTCGAGCCGCTCCTTGATGTTGACCGACCGGGCGGTGCGCTCAAGTGCTGCGCCCATGGCTTCGGCGACGCCCATGAAGCGGCGATTGAAGAGTTCCAGGGTGACCGGATCGGCGGTCTCGCCTTCGTCGTGGACGCGTGCAGGCTTGTCGTAGCGGACGAGACGGATCAGGCCGTTGGCTTCGGGGATCGCCCGCCAGCCGCGTTCTAGCCAGATCTGGGTGTCGCTGCGGACGATCAGCCGGGGCCCGTCGACCGGGTTGGAGAGGTCGTCGGCGAGTACGATCCCGGTGGGCGGCGCGGCTGGCGCGCGCGCCAGCGACGAAATGTCAGCGCCGAGGATTTCGCGCGCGCCCTCGGCTGCGTCGACCTCAACGCTGGCGATTAGCACGGCGCGGCCGGGCTCGGTAAAGCCGAAGAGACGCTCATGGGCGGCCTCGAAGACGGCCAGCGCCTCTTCGTGGGTTGAGATCGGCACGGGAAGGCTGGCGTCCCCGTCCTCGTAGCGCAGGCGAAGGCGCGTCTCGATGTGGTCGGCCGCCGCGCCCTGCGCCGCCAGCGCTTCGACCGCCCGCTGCGTCAGGGCGCCGGCCAGCGCCCGCGCCGCCGCCAGGCCGTCTCGATCGAGGGGTCGCTCCAGCCCCGCCTGCAGGGCGGTCGAGACGCGCGCCCGGCCAATGCCCCAGGCCGACAACAGGCTGGCGAAGCGCGGGCAGAGGATCTCGCCGATGTCCAAAGCCTCGGCCGTGGCGCAGGCCACCTGACCGGCCGCTCCGCCGAAGGCGACGAGGGCGTGGTCGCGCGGATCGAAGCCGCGCTCGGTGGAGATGCGGCGCATGGCGCCGGCGGTCTGCTCGACAGCGACGGCGATGAAGCCTTCGGCGGCGGCGCGCGCGTCGTGCAGGCCCATGGAGCTGGCCAGTTCCTCCAGCCGGGCAAAGGCGGCGGCGGGGTCGAGTGGCGCATCGCCCTCTTCTCCGAACAGGGCTGGAAACAGCGATGGCTCCAGGCGGCCAAGGACGAGGTTGGCGTCGGTGACCGTCGCCGGGCCGCCGCGGCCATAGCAGGCCGGCCCCGGAACGGCTCCAGCACTCCGCGGTCCGACTCGCGCGCGCAGGCCGTCGAAATGCAGGATCGAACCGCCGCCCGCCGCCACGGTCTCCACGTCCAGCATCGGCGCCCGCAGGCGCACGCCAGCCACTCGAGAGATGTCGCGCCGCTCGAGCTGGCCGGCATAGCGACAGACGTCGGTCGAGGTGCCGCCCATGTCGAAGCCGAGAACGGCGGCGGCGCCTGCCGCCTCCGCGACCCTCGCGGTGCCAACCACCCCGCCGGCGGGGCCCGAGACCACCGCGTCGCGGCCGCGGAAGGCGCCGGCGCGGGCGAGTCCGCCGCCGGACATCATGAAAGCAAGGTCGGCGCCGGCGAGGGCGGCGGCAAGGCTTCCGGCGTAGGCGTGGAGCGCCGGGGTGAGATAGGCGTCGACGACGCAGGTCTCGGCCCGTTCGACAAACTTCGGCAATGGCGAGACGTCGCTGCTGACGGCGACGTAGGTAAAGCCCGCAGCCTGGGCGAGCGAAGCGGCGCGGGCCTCATGTGCGGGATTTAGGTCGCTGTGAACAAACGCGATGGCGACGCTTTCGAAGCCGTCACGCACCGCCTTTTCCAGTAGCGACGCGAGCGCGGCCTCGTCCAGCGGCGTGAGGACCGATCCATCGGCCGTCAGACGTTCGTCGGCCTCGATGACCCCAGCATAGAGCGGTGCGGGCTTTTCGATGACGAGGTCGAAGAGACGAGGCCTGGCCTGGTCGCCGATCACAAGCGCGTCGGCGAAACCGCGGGTAACGACGAGCAGGGTCCTGGCGCCGGCCCGCTCGAGGAGGGCGTTGGTGGCGACCGTCGTCCCGACTCGAACCTCCGCGACCCGATGAGCGGGAAAGGGCTCCCCCGAGGAAAGTTCGAGCAGCCGGCGCATGGCCTCTACCGCCGCGTCGCCATAGGCAGAAGAAGTCGAGGGCAGCTTGAGCGTGTGCGTCGATCCGCCCGGCGCCAGGCCGATCACGTCGGTGAAGGTGCCGCCGCGATCGATCCAGAAACGCCAGCGGCCCCCCGCGCGTTGTTGCATTGCGCCTTTTTCATTGGCGTTCGGCGCGGCGGTGTGTTGGTTGGTGGTGCTCAAAGCGTGGCCGGTCTTCAATGGTCGCGGTTGCAGAAACGGTTGACGCTCGCCGAATGCAAGTCGAGTTACGTAGCGCCTCTTCAAGAAGGAGGATGTCGAGATGGCCGTGATCATGCAAAGGCCCTGGTCGCCGAGGCCGACATTCGGCCGGATGTTCGGCGCGGTCGGCGCCCTGATCGCCTGGACGGCGGCGGGCGTTGCAGGCCTCGTGATCGCCGCCGCATTGACCGCGGCGCTCATCGTCGCCGGCGTGGTCGGCGCGGCGGTGCTGACCTTCGCCCGCGCCTTGCCGAAACGGGGACCGGTCCCGGCGGAGGATGACGTCCTCGAAGCGCGCCACGTCGGGGGCCATACTTGTGTCGCTTACGGTTTCGA
>DASXGB010000117.1:0-31143 GCA_036489325.1 Caulobacteraceae bacterium | reverse complement strand
CAGGTCGCCATCACCATCACGCCCGAGCTGGTCGAGAAGTACGCCGGCGTGCGCAAGTTCCGCTACGGCGAAACCGACGAGGAGGACCAGGTCGGCATCGTCACGGGTCTGGCCTGGACTGAGTTTGGCGGCGACATCCTGACGATCGAAGCGGTCAAGATGCCCGGAAAGGGCCGCATGTCGATCACCGGCAACCTCAAGGAGGTGATGAAGGAATCGATCTCGGCGGCGGCTTCCTACGTCCGCTCGCGCTCGGCCCACTTCGGCATCAAGCCGACGGTGTTCGAGACGATCGACGTCCACCTGCACGTCCCCGAGGGTGCGACCCCCAAGGACGGGCCATCGGCCGGCGTCGCCATGGCCGTCGCCATCGTCTCGGTCCTGACCGGCGTGACGGTGCGCAAGGATCTGGCCATGACCGGCGAGATCACCCTGCGCGGACGGGTGTTGCCGATCGGCGGCCTCAAGGAGAAGCTGCTCGCGGCGCTGCGCTCAGGCATCCGCACAGTCTTGATCCCGGCGGAAAACGCCAAGGACCTGGCCGACGTCCCCGAGAATGTGAAATCCGGCCTTGAGATCATACCGGTGGCGACGGTCGATGAGGTCCTGGCCCGCGCGCTCACCGGCCCGCTGACGCCGATCGAGTGGCGCGAAGAGGACCAACCCGCTCCCAGGACGGAGACCCCCGAGGACTTCGAGGGCGGCTTGGTCGTCACCCACTAGCCGGTTTCTCGCCATCGCCAGTCCCTCGCCGCGCAAACTTTGTGCGGCGAGGGTTTGACGCTGAGGAAATGGCGGCGCTAAGTCTCCGCCGCGCTAAGCGTTGCCGTAAATAGCGAGCCGCGGGCGTTGGGGACGAAACGATGACAAAGGCTGAATTGGTGAGCGCGATAGCGCGCCGGACGGGCCTGCAGAAGGTGCAGGCGAAGAACGCCGTGGACGCCTTCGTGGCGTCGGTGACGGGGGAACTCAAAGCCGGCAAGGAAGTCCGTCTTGTGGGCTTCGGCAGTTTCGTGCCCGTCGAGAGGGCGGCGCGCATGGCCCGCAACCCTAAGACCGGCGCACCGGTCAAGAGCCCGGCCTTCAAGACCGCCCGCTTCAAGATCGGCGATAGCCTGCGCGCGACGTTGAACTAGGACCCGCTTTCGCGTTATCGGGGCGCCGCCCGCGGGCGGCTAGCTCAGCTGGTCAGAGCGCCTGGTTTACACCCAGGAGGTCGGGGGTTCGAACCCCTCGCCGCCCACCATCGCCCGTATAGGGTCTCACGGGTGGAGGCATGCGCCAATGTCCATGGCGCTGCCCAGACCATTGATTGGAGCGCGACATGGGGAGCCTGGGCGGCAAGGTCGCAATTATCACGGGCGCGGCGTCTGGGATTGGCCGGGCCAGCGTCGAACTGTTCACCGCCCAGGGCGCCAAGGTGCTGGCGGCAGACCTGCCAGGGACCAACCTCGAATATGCCAGCAACGCTATCCGCCCGCTCGCGGCTGACGTCGCCGACGACGATGCGCCGTCGCGGATCGTAGGCGAGGCCATCGACGCCTTCGGACGTCTCGACATCCTCTTCAGCAACGCCGGAACGGCGGCCGCCGCGCCCGCGGCCGAAATGTCCGATGAGGCCTGGGACCGGGTGCAGCAGGTCAATCTCAGAGCCGCCTTTCGCCTTGCGCGCGAAGCCATTCCGCACCTCATCGGCTCGGGCGCCGGGCGCATCATCAACACCGCGAGCGTGATGGCCGAGTTCACCGACTATGGTCTTTCCGCCTACTGCGCCTCAAAAGCCGGGGTGGTAGGCCTCACTCGCACCCTGGCGCTTGAGCTGGGCCGACATGGTATCACCGCCAACGCAATCCTGCCGGGGGCGATCCTCACCGGCATGACCGCTCGCAGCTTCTCAGACCCCAAGATCGCCGATGTCTGGGCGCGGAAATCGCCTCTCAAACGGCTCGGGGCCCCGACAGACGTGGCCGCTCTGGCCGCCTTCCTCGCCTCAGACGCGGCCGGCTTCATCACCGGCCAGGCGATCGCCGCCGACGGCGGCCTGACCCTTCGGACCTGAGATCCATGGTTCGCGCCACTTGGCTTTTCGCTCTGATCGCTGTCGCCGGTCTTACCGAGGCGGCGCCCATACCTCAGCCCAGCTTGACCGAGATCCTGGATCACTCGCCGCCTGGCGACTGGCGGGAGGTGGATCCATCCCGCACGCTCTACATAGACCTGCCCCAAGGGCGAGTGGTCATCGAACTCGCGCCCGCCTTCGCACCGAACCATGTCGCCAACATCCGCAGCCTGGTCCGAGCAAACTATTTCGATGGCGCGGCGATCGTCCGCGCGCAGGACAACTATGTCGTCCAATGGTCGCAGCCGGACGAGAAGCGCGATCTGGGCCAGGCCCAGAGGACGCTGAAGTCCGAATTCACCCGGCACTATGACGCTGCGCTGCCCTTCACGCCGCTACCCGATCGCGACACCTATGCGGCCGCGACCGGCTTTTCCGACGGCTTTCCGGCCGCGCGCGACCCAGAGACCCATCGGACCTGGCTCGCCCACTGCTACGGCATGGTCGGAGCGGGGAGGGACAATGACGCTGACTCCGGTGGGGGAACGGAGCTCTATGCGGTCATCGGCCAGGCCCCGCGGCAGCTCGACCGCAATGTCACCCTGGTGGGTCGGGTGCTCGTCGGAATCGATCTTCTCTCCAGCCTGCCGCGCGGCCATGGCGATCTCGGCTTCTACCAGACGCCCGCCGAACGTATTCCCATCAAGGCGATCCGCCTCGCCGCGGACTTGCCGCCAGCCGGGCGGCTTCAGATCACGGCGCTCCGCACCGACAGCGCCAGCTTCGCCGCCGTGGTCCAGAACCGGCGGTTTCGTCAGGACGCCTGGTACAAGGCGCCGGCCGGCCATATCGACGTGTGCAATGTTCCCCTCCCGGTGCGCATCAACGGCAAGCCCTGAAAGGGGCCGAGCGCGCTCGCAAACCGCTTGACCGCGAGGCGCGGTCAACGTCCCACGGCCGTCGCCACGGCCTGATTGAGATCGATGAATGGCGCGAGTGACGGGACTTGAACCCGCGGCCTCCGGCGTGACAGGCCGGCGCTCTAACCAACTGAGCTACACCCGCGCGTAGGGCGCCTGGAGCCCCTAAGCTCCGGGCGCGAGGGGCCGTCTGATAGGTCGGCGCAAGCGGCGCGTCAACCGGCGGTGGGCGCGCCTTCGCAACTGCGGCGCCAACGGTTTGAACCCTCAAGCGCCATGGTCTAGAAGCGGTCCGCGGATTCCCGAATGGCCCGCACAGAAAACGAAAATGAACGCCTTCCTTCTGCAATATCTGCCGATCGTGGTCTTCTTCGCCATCGCCGGGGCGCTGGGCCTGGCGTTCATTCTTGCGGCGGCGATCATCGCACCCAGCGCGCCCGATCCGGAGAAGCTCTCCAGCTACGAGTGCGGCTTCAACGCCTTTGACGACGCGCGCATGAAGTTCGACGTGCGCTTCTACCTGGTGTCGATCCTGTTCATCATCTTCGACCTCGAGGTGGCCTTTCTGTTCCCCTGGGCGGTGGCCTTGATGAAGCTGCCGCACGCAGTCAGCCAGTACGCCTTCTGGAGCATGGTCGTGTTCCTGGGCGTTTTGACGGTGGGTTTCATCTACGAATGGAAGAAGGGCGCTCTGGAATGGGACTGACGGTTCCCGGAAAGCCGCCGGCCCTGACCGCCGGTCGTGTTCAGGTGGAAGGCTACGATCCCAAGGCTCACGACCCCTACTACGATGGTGTCTCGGCTCGGCTGGCGGACAAGGGCTTCATCGTCGCCGCCGCTGACGACCTGATCAACTGGGCCCGCACCGGCTCGCTGATGTGGATGACCTTTGGGCTGGCCTGCTGCGCCGTCGAGATGATGCAGGCGGCCATGCCGCGTTATGACCTCGAGCGATTTGGCTTCGCGCCGAGAGGCTCGCCGCGGCAGTCGGACGTGATGATCGTCGCCGGCACCCTGACCAACAAGATGGCCCCGGCCATCCGCAAGGTCTACGACCAGATGCCCGAACCGCGGTACGTCATCTCCATGGGCAGCTGCGCCAACGGCGGCGGCTATTACTATTTCAGCTACTCGGTGGTGCGCGGCTGCGACCGGATCATTCCGGTCGACATCTATGTGCCGGGTTGCCCTCCAACAGCCGAGGCCTTGGTCTACGGCGTTCTGCAGCTGCAGAAGAAGATCCGCCGCACAGGAACGATCGATCGATGACCTGGCGGGTGTCGGATGAAGACCTCGGCGCGCTCGGAGAGCGGATCGTCGCCGCCGTTGGGGCGCACGCCTGCCAAGTCGCCAACGGTGAACTCACCGTAGGCGCGGAGGCGGTAGACATAGTCGCGGTGCTGACGAGGCTGAAGGAGGACCCTGATTTCGCGTTCCAGCAGCTGATCGACATCTGCGGGGCAGACTATCCGCAGCGGCCAAGGCGGTTCGACGTCGTCTATCACCTGCTATCGCTGACCAAGAACCGGCGCGTGCGGGTGAAGGTCGAGGCGGATGAGTCAATGGCCGTACCGTCCGCAACCAGCGTCTATCCCTGCGCCGACTGGTTCGAGCGTGAGGCCTTCGACATGTACGGAGTCTATTTCTCAGGCCATCCGGACCTTCGTCGGCTTTTGACCGACTACGGCTTTCAGGGTCATCCCCTGCGCAAGGATTTCCCGATGACTGGCTATGTGGAGGTCCGCTACGACAACGACCTAAAGCGGGTGGTCTACGAGCCGGTGAAATCGGTTGAGTTCCGTAACTGGGACTTCCTCTCGCCATGGGAGGGCGCCGGCTACGTCAAGCCCGGACAGGGCTATCCTGAGCTGCTGCCCGGCGGCGAAGGGAGTGGGTCAAGAAAATGACCGACAATCCCATCGTTACCATAGATGAATCAGATGAGTCCGGCCGTAAGTTCAACTTGAATTTCGGGCCGCAGCACCCGGCGGCGCATGGCGTCCTGCGCCTGGTGCTGGAGCTCGATGGCGAACTTGTCGAACGCGTCGATCCGCACATCGGCCTTCTACACCGCGGCACCGAGAAGCTGATCGAAGCTCGGCCATACGCCCAGAACACGGGCTACTTCGACCGGCTCGACTACGTCGCGCCGATGAACCAGGAGCACGCTTTCGTTTTGGCGATCGAGCGGCTGCTCAAGCTCGAGATCCCACGTCGCGCGCAGATCATTCGCGTCCTTTATTGCGAGATCGGGCGCCTTCTCAATCACCTGATGAACATCACCACCCAGGCGATGGACGTCGGCGCGCTCACCCCTCCGCTGTGGGGCTTTGAAGAGCGCGAAAAGCTGATGGTGTTCTACGAGCGGGCGTCCGGCGCACGCATGCACGCCAACTATTTCCGACCCGGCGGCGTTCGTCAGGACCTGCCGCCGGCGCTGGTCGACGACATCGAGGCTTGGGTCAGCGCGTTCCCCAAAGTGTTGGGAGAGATCGAGGCGCTGATCACCGGCAACCGCATCTTCAAGCAGCGGAATGTCGATATTGGCGTGGTAAGCAAGGAGCAGGCCGTAGCCTGGGGCTTCACCGGCGTGATGCTGCGCGGAAGCGGCGTCGCCTGGGACCTTCGCCGAAGCCAACCCTATGAGATCTACGACGAGCTGGAGTTCGAGATCCCCGTCGGGGTGCACGGCGACTGCTACGACCGCTATCTTTGCCGTGTTGAAGAGATGCGTCAGTCCATAAAGATCATGCGTCAGTGCATTGAGCTATTGAAGAAAACGCCTGGAATAGTACTCGCCGACGATCACAAGGTGACCCCACCGCGGCGCGGCGAAATGAAGCGTTCCATGGAAGCACTGATCCACCACTTCAAACTGTACAGCGAAGGCTACCACGTGCCCGCCGGCGAGATTTACGCCGCGGTCGAAGCGCCGAAGGGTGAGTTCGGCGTCTATCTCGTGGCCGACGGAACCAACAAGCCGTACCGCTGCAAGATCCGCGCGCCTGGCTTTCCGCACCTTGCGGCCATGGATTGGATGAACCGCGGCCACATGCTGGCCGATGTCAGCGCAATCCTCGGCTCTCTGGATATCGTCTTCGGCGAGATCGATCGGTGAGCGCGCGCCGACTTTCAGAAGAACAGCCGGACTCCTTCGCCTTCACGGACGAGTCGCTCGAGAAGGCCAAATGGTGGACCGCCAAGTTTCCGGAAGGACGCCAGCAATCGGCCGTCGTCCCGCTGCTGTGGCTGGTGCAAAAACAGGAAGGCTGGGTGCCGGAGCCAGCCCTTCGCGTGGTCGCCGACATGCTTTCGATGCCGGTTATCCGAGTGCTGGAGAACGTCACCTTCTACACCATGTTCCGCTTGGAGCCGGCCGGCTCGACAGCCCACATACAGCTGTGCGGCACCACGCCCTGCATGCTGTGCGGCGCGGGCGAGTTGAAGCATGTGCTGGAACAGGTGATAGGGCCGGCCGACCACAGGTCAAAGGACGGCCGCTTCTCATGGGAAGAGGTAGAGTGCATGGGCGCCTGCGCAAACGCCCCGATGGTGGCGATCAATGACCGTTATTACGAGGATCTGACGGCCAAGGCGCTGGCCCAGATCATCGCCGAGTTCGCGTCTGGAGCGACCCCTGAGCCGAGATCCTATGGTGGCCGCGAGGGCTGTGAACCTCTCGGCGAACCACTCACGCTCAAGGATCCGACCTTGACTGATGGCTCGCGCGCTCGACCGATGGGCCGGCTCCCCAATATGCCCGAACCGGCCCGGGGATGAGTGACATGACCCTGCCGCAACCTCGGGCGGTGCTCAGCGAGGCCGACATGGAGGCCATCAAAGCCCACCATCGCAGCACGCGCAACCTTGGCTACGTCTGCTGTCTGCTGGGCGTTTTGACCCTGGTCGCCGGCCGCTTCATGTCTGGCGCGCCATCTTGGCTGATGAGCCTTGGCCTCGGGGTCGTGATCTTCGGCTGGGGCCTTCTGGCCTATGCCGTGGCCAGGCGCGTCGCGCTGGTCAGGCGGCTCATCTCAGGGCGAGGCGCTTAGATGGTCGGCATTCTGGAGGATAAGGACCGGATCTTCACCAACCTCTACGGGCTGGACGACTGGCGGCTGGAGGGCGCCCGGCGGCGCGGGGTGTGGAACGGCACGGCCGATATGATGAGCGTGTCGCCGGAATGGGTGTGCGATCAGATCAAAGAGTCGGGCCTCAGGGGACGGGGCGGCGCTGGCTTCTCCACGGGTCTGAAGTGGACCTTCATGCCCAAGCAGGAGGGCGAGCGGCCGCACTACCTTGTGGTCAACGCCGACGAGTCCGAGCCGGGCACCTGCAAGGACCGCGAGATCATGCGCAGTGATCCGCACCGGTTGATCGAAGGCTGTCTCGTCGCGAGCTACGCCATTCGCGCTCACGACTGCTTCATCTACATCCGCGGCGAGTACGTCCTCGAGCGCGAGCGGCTCGAAGAAGCGATCGTCGAGGCCACCAAGGCCCGGCTGATCGGCGCCAAGAACATCAATGGCTGGCCCTGCAATATCCGCGTTACCCACGGCGGCGGCGCCTATATCTGCGGCGACGAGATGGCGCTCCTGGAGAGCCTGGAGGGCAAGAAGGGACAGCCGCGCCTCAAGCCGCCGTTTCCCGCCGGCGCGGGCGTCTATGGTTGTCCGACCACGGTCAACAATGTCGAATCCATCGCCGTCGTGCCCGAGATCCTGCGTCGAGGAGCGGCCTGGTTCACCGGCTTCGGCCGTCACAAGAACACCGGCACCAAGCTGATGAGCGCCTCCGGGCACGTCAACAAGCCGTGCGTGGTCGAGGAGGCGATGTCGATCCCGCTTCGCCAACTGGTCGAGGAGCATTTCGGCGGAGTTCGCGGCGGCTGGGGCAATCTGAAAGCCGTCATCCCCGGCGGTTCATCGGTGCGGCTGTTGCCGGCGGACGAAGCAGAAGTTGCGTTGATGGATTTCGACGACCTTGCCTCGCGCAAATCGGGCCTTGGCACCGCCGCGATGATCGTCATGGACAAGTCCTGCGATGTGGTCGCCGCCATCGCCCGCCTCTCGTATTTCTACAAGCACGAGAGTTGCGGGCAGTGCACGCCTTGCCGCGAGGGCACCGGCTGGATGTGGCGGATCATGGAGCGAATGGTGACCGGCGAGGCGGAACCGCGCGAAATCGATATGCTGCTCGACGTAGCCAGCCAGGTGGAAGGGCATACGATCTGTGGGCTTGGCGACGCCGCCGCCTGGCCGATTCAGGGACTATTCATGCACTTCCGGCCGGAAATCGAGCAGCGCATCGCGCACTATCGATCACGCAAGGCCAACGTTCCTGGCGCGAGCTTGATCGCCGCCGGCTAGCCATCTATCGCCTCGCCACCCGCCGCCACCTCTCCAGGATTCCGGAACCCGCCGTTCAATGCCCACCGCCAAGGTCAACGGAAAGGACATCGAGTTCGAGAACGGCATGACCGTGCTTCAGGTCGCCGAGCTCGCGGGCGAGGAGATTCCCAGGTTCTGTTACCACGAGCGGCTGTCGATCGCGGGCAACTGCCGAATGTGCCTGGTCGAGGTGAAGCCAGGTCCGCCCAAGCCCCAGGCCTCGTGCGCCCTTCCGGCCGCTGAGGGCCAGGAGATCATCACCAACTCCCCGATGGTCGAAAAGGCCCGCAAGGGGGTGATGGAATTCCTCCTGATCAACCATCCCCTGGACTGTCCCATCTGCGACCAGGGCGGCGAGTGCGACCTGCAGGATCAGGCCATGGGCTATGGCCGCGATTCCAGCCGCTACCAGGAGAACAAGCGGGCGGTTGAAGAAAAGTACATGGGCCCGCTGATCAAGACGATCATGACCCGCTGCATCCAGTGCACCCGCTGTGTGCGATTCATCACCGAGATCGCCGGCAGATCGGAGATCGGCCTCACCTCGCGCGGCGAAGAGGTGGAGATCACCACCTATCTCGACCAGGCGGTCACCAGCGAGCTTTCGGCCAACATCATCGACATCTGTCCCGTAGGCGCCCTGACCTCACGGCCCTACGCCTTCAATGCCCGCCCGTGGGAGCTCACGAAAACCGAGAGCATCGACGTGATGGATGCGCTCGGCAGCGCAATCCGCGTGGATGCGCGCGGGCCGGCGGTGCTGCGTGTGCTGCCAAGGACGAATGACGAAATCAATGAGGAGTGGATCTCTGACAAGACCCGCTTCGCATGCGACGGCTTGGGCCGCCAGCGTCTCGACAGGCCGATGGTTCGCCATGGGGGCCGGCTGCAACCGGTGAGCTGGCCAGAAGCGCTCGCGGTCGTTGCTGAAAAGCTAAAAGCCAAGCCAGCCGACCGAATTGGCGTCATCGCCGGCGACCTGCAGGACGCCGAATCGATGAAGGCGGCGCTCGACCTCTTCCGCAGTCTTGGCGTCGATAGCCTTGATTGCCGACAGGACGGCTCGGCGCTCGGCGCCGGTCCGCGCGAGAGCTGGCTCTTCAACTCCACGATCGCCGGCCTTGAGGCGGCGGACGCCGTGCTCCTGATCGGGACCAATCCACGACTCGAGGCGGCGGTGCTCAACGCGCGCCTGCGAAAGATGTGGCTCTCGGGCAAGACCCGGATCGGTCTGATCGGCCGGCCGGCAGAGCTCACCTATGACTATGAGCATCTGGGCGAGAATATCGGTGCGGTTTCACGCCTCGGGGACAAGGCATTGGAATTTGCCAGGACTTTCCGCGAGGCCTCAAGGCCGGCGATCGTCATCGGCCAGGGCGCTCTGGCGAGGGCCGACGGCGCTGCGGTGCTGCGGACAGCGGCGAGCGCGGCGGCTGAATACGGCGTGGTGCGCGACGGCTGGAACGGCTGGAACGTGCTGCACACGGCCGCTGCAAGGGTCGGCGGGCTGGACCTCGGCTTTGTACCGAGGGGAGGGGGCCGATCGGCCGGCGAACTTGCCGCAACGGGCGGTTCCGATGTCCTCGTCCTGCTCGGCGCCGACGAGATCGATCTGTCGGCGAGCGACGCCTTCGTCATTTACCTGGGCACGCACGGCGATAGGGGCGCACACCGCGCCGACGTCATCCTGCCGGGCGCCGCCTACACCGAGAAGGCGGGCCTCTATGTGAACACCGAAGGCAGAGTGCAGCGTGGCGAGCGCGCGGTCTGGCCCAAGGGCGAGGCCAAGGAGGACTGGGCGATCCTGCGGGCGCTGTCCGACCATCTCGGACGGCGACTGCCTTACGACACGCACGACGAGCTCCGTGCGCGCCTCTTCGCCGAGCATCCGACCTTCGGCCAGATCGGCTATGCGCCCGGTTCGGCGACGGCGGGTCTGGACCTCGGCAAGCTGGGCGACGCCGGTCCCTGGAGCGATACGCCCCTCACGACGCCCATCACCCAGTTCCACCTGACGAACCCCATCGCCCGGGCGAGCAAGACCATGGCCGAGTGCGCGGCCTTGGTGGCCGGCGTCAAACTGGCAGCGGAGTAGCGGATGGTGGGTCAGCACCTCGGTCCCGTCGCCTGGACCCTTCTCACCATCGGGCAGATTCTGCTGATCGTGGTGTGGATCCTGTTGTCGCTGGCGTTCCTGCTGCTGGCCGACCGAAAGATCTGGGCCGGCGTTCAGTTGCGAAAGGGACCCAACGTCGTGGGGCCCTTCGGCCTGCTGCAGTCCTTCGCCGACTTCTTCAAATTCGTGCTCAAGGAAATCGTTATCCCCGACGGAGCGGACAAGACGGTGTTCCTTCTAGCGCCACTGGTTAGCTTCACCTTGGCCTTCGCTGGCTGGGCGGTCGTGCCGCTAGCGCCCGGCTGGGTGGTGGCCAACATCAACGTCGGCATCCTCTATCTCTTCGCCATCTCCTCGCTGGGCGTCTACGGCATCATCATGGGCGGCTGGGCGTCGAACTCGAAATATCCGTTCCTCGGCAGCTTAAGATCCGCCGCCCAGATGGTGAGCTATGAGGTTTCGATCGGCTTCGTGATCGTTACGGTGATCATCCTCGCCGGCTCGATGAACCTTCAGACCATCGTTGAGAAGCAAGCCGGCGGCTTCTGGAACTGGAACATTCTGGGCGGCGGCGGGCTGAGACAGCTGCCGATGGCCCTGGTGATGATCCCCATGGCGACGGTGTTCTTCATCTCCTCCCTGGCGGAGACCAACCGGCCGCCGTTCGATCTGCCCGAAGCCGAGTCCGAGCTCGTCGCCGGCTATCAGGTGGAATACTCCTCCACGCCGTATCTGCTCTTCATGATCGGCGAGTACGCCAACATCGTGCTGATGTGCGCGATGATCGCCATCCTGTTTTTCGGTGGATGGGAAGCGCCGTTCCCAGCGCCCCACCCACTCCAAGGGACGCTGCTTAGCTTCATTTGCTTCCTGTGGTTCTTCGCCAAGATCCTGTTCTTTTTCTTCCTGTTCGCCATGACCAAGGCGGTGGTGCCACGCTACCGTTACGACCAGTTGATGCGACTGGGCTGGAAGGTCTTCCTGCCGGCGTCGCTGGCGGCGGTCGTGGCCATAGGCGCCTACCGCGTGTTCGGTCCAGCCGCATGAGACGCGCCGCACTTATCCTGGCCATGCTCCTCGCCGGCTGCGCTTCCGAAACCGTCAACGGCGGCTCCTATGGTCTCGCTCCCGGCGTCGCCAGCTACGATGCTCTCAAGTCGGCCACGGACAAATGTCACGCCGACGGCGGCGAGTTGAAGCTGAAGGACGGTTACGACCAGCATGAGCTGTCCGGCTACCAATGCAGGATCGGCGCCAAATGAGCTTCTTCGAACGCCTCAACCAGGCCGCCAGGGGCGCCGCCCTGATGGACTTTGCCGGCGCCTTTGCGGTCGGCATGAAATACATGCTGCGGCCCAAGGCCACGATCCTCTATCCCAACGAGCGCAATCCGCAGTCACCGAGGTTCCGGGGCGAGCACGCCTTGCGCCGCTACCCCAACGGCGAGGAGCGTTGCATCGCCTGCAAGCTGTGCGAGGCGATCTGTCCGGCCCAGGCGATCACCATCGAAGCCGAACCCAGGGCCGACGGCTCCCGGCGCACAACGCGCTACGACATCGACATGGTCAAATGCATCTACTGCGGTCTTTGCCAGGAAGCGTGCCCGGTCGACGCTATCGTCGAGGGACCGAACATCGAATTCGCCACCGAGACCCGCGAGGAATTGTACTACGACAAGGAACGGTTGCTGGCTAACGGCGACCGCTGGGAGCGCGAGATAGCCAGGAACCTGGAACTTGACGCTCCCTACCGCTAAGACGCGCCGGCCAGCCGAAGCGCCGCCGACGGCGCCCTGGCCCTGCAAGGACGGAGACTGAACGAAGCCGCCATGGTCCTTCAGGCCATTACCTTCTACCTGCTCGCGGCGGTGACGCTGGGCTCGGGGCTGGCCGTGATCTCGGCCCGCAATCCGGTTCACAGTGTGCTGTTCCTGATCACCGCCTTCTTTTCGGCTGCCGGCCTATTCGTGCTGCTGGGCGCGGAGTTCCTGGCGATGATCCTGGTGGTCGTCTACGTCGGCGCTGTCGCGGTTCTGTTCCTGTTCGTCGTGATGATGCTGGACGTCGATTTCGCGGCCCTGCGGCAAGGTTTCGCCCGCTATCTGCCGATCGGCGCGGTGGTCGCCGGCGTGCTGATCGTGGAGATGGTGACCATCGCCGCCAACATCGCCACGCACGGCGCGGCCGGCGCCTCTCACGGCCCGGCGGCCATGCAGTCCGGGGTCACCAACGCCCAGGCGATCGGCTCCGTCCTCTACACGGACTATGTCTACTTCTTCCAGGCTGCGGGCCTCGTCCTGCTGGTGGCGATGATCGGGGCCATCGTCCTCACGCTCAAGCACCGGCCGAGAGTCAAACGCCAAGTGATCGCCGCCCAGGTTGCGCGCACGCCGTCGACCGGTCTGCGCGTCGTCCAAGCCAAGTCGGGCGAGGGGGTGGAGCTGTGACCATCGGCCTGACCCACTACCTTACCGTGGCGGCGATCCTGTTCACCATCGGCGTGCTCGGCATCTTCGTGAACCGCAAGAACGTCATCGTCATCCTGATGTCGATCGAGCTCACCCTGCTGGCGGTGAACATCAATCTGGTGGCTTTTTCCGCCTTCCTCCACGATGTCACTGGCCAGATCTACGCCCTGATAGTGCTGACCGTGGCGGCGGCCGAGGCGGCCGTGGGCCTGGCGATCCTGGTGACCTTCTTCCGCAATCGCGGCGACATTGCCGTCGATGACGCCTCGATGATGAAAGGCTGAGCCGCCGCCTATGACGCCTCAGCTTACCGTCGTCGCCCTGGTGCTGGCGCCGCTCCTCGGCGCGGCTATCGCCGGCTTATTCGGCTGGAAAATCGGCGATCGGGCCTCGATGTCCGTCACCACCGGACTGCTGACCCTGTCGTGTGTGCTCGGCTGGATGACCTTCGGGCGGGTGATCGGCGGCCACTGGCCGAGCGCCTATCTGGTTCGGCTGGCGCCGTTCATCGACGTTGGCAACTTCCAGTCGGACTGGTCAATTCGGGTCGATTCCCTGTCGGTGGTGATGATGGTGGTGGTGACTACCGTCTCGGCCCTCGTTCACGTCTACAGCTGGGGCTACATGGCTGAGGACGAGCACAAGCCTCGCTTCTTCGCTTACCTGAGCCTGTTCACCTTCTTCATGCTGGCGCTGGTGACAGCGGCCGACTTCATGCAGCTGTTCTTTGGCTGGGAGGGGGTGGGGCTTGCGAGCTACCTGCTGATCGGCTTCTGGTACAAGCGGCCCAGCGCCAATTCGGCCGCGATCAAGGCCTTCGTGGTCAACCGCATCGGCGATTTCGGCTTCGCCCTCGGCATCATGACCGTCTTCTGGGCGTTTGGGACAATCCGCTTCGCCGAGATCTTCCCGCAGGTTGCAGCCCACGCCGACCTTTCCTGGACTTTCGCCGGGCGTCCGTGGCGGCTGTTGGATCTGGCCTGCGTGCTGCTGTTCATCGGCGCCATGGGCAAGTCGGCGCAGTTCTTCCTGCACACCTGGTTGCCCGACGCCATGGAAGGCCCGACGCCGGTCTCAGCCTTGATCCATGCGGCGACGATGGTGACGGCCGGCGTCTACATGGTCTGCCTGTTTTCGCCGATGTACGAGTACGCTCCGACGGCCAAGGCCGTGGTGACGGTGATCGGGGCGGTCACCGCGCTCTTCGCGGCGACCGTCGGACTCGCCCAGAACGACATCAAACGGGTGATCGCCTATTCGACCTGTTCGCAGCTCGGCTACATGTTCTTCGGCGCGGGCGTGGGCGCCTATTCGGCCTCGATGTTCCACCTGTTCACCCACGCCTTCTTCAAGGCCCTGCTGTTCCTGGGCGCCGGCGCAGTCATCACCGCCATGCATCACGAGCAGGATATGCGGGCCATGGGCGGGCTGTGGAAACGCATCCCGATCACCTACGCCATGATGCTGGCCGGAACGCTGTCGATCACCGGCGTTGGCCTGCCGTATCTCGATATCGGCCTCTCCGGGTTCTACTCAAAGGACTCGTTGATCAACGCCGCCTTCGCCGCCGCGCCTTCGAGCGGGACGGCAGCCTTCGCCTTCGTGGTGGGGGTGATCGCTGCTGGCCTCACCTCCTTTTATTCCTGGCGTCTGGTGTTCATGACTTTCCATGGCCATCCGAAGTGGGACGCCGCGCATGGCGCCCACGATCCCGGCCATGGCGATGACCATGCCCTCGAGCCGCACGAGGCGCCCTGGGTGATGCTGGTCCCGCTGATCGTTCTGGCGGTGGGCGCGGTGTTCGCGGGCGGCGTCTTCGCTGAATCCTTCATTGGGCCGGAGCGGGCCACCTTCTGGCGCGGCGCGATCTTCCAGGCCGCCGCCAACCACGTCCTCGACGCCGGTCAACCGCCGGCCTGGGTGGCGTTTGCACCTTTGACCGTGACGGCCATCGGCTTCGTCGCGGCATGGTGGGTCTATGTCCGCCGCGAGGGTCTTGGGGCCCGCCTGGCCAAGGGACCGATCTGGGCCTTCCTCTACAACAAGTGGTATTTCGACGAGATCTACCAGGCGATTTTCGTCCGCGGCGCCGAGGCGCTGGGCGATCTCTTCTGGAAGGGCGGCGATCAGCGCCTGATCGATGGCCTCGGGCCTGACGGCGTCTCGTCGCTGTCCTACGCCATCGGCCGCGCCACGGGCCGGCTGCAGACCGGCTATGTCTACCATTACGCCTTCGTGATGCTGCTGGGCGTCGCAGGCCTGTTGTCGTTCGCCCTCTGGGCCTTCGCGAGGTAGGCGGCGGTGCTCTCGCTCATCACCTTCCTGCCGTTGCTCGGCGTCGCCGCCATCCTGATCACGCGGCAGTTCGCCGGCCCTCTGCAGGAGGACCGAGACGGGGCGGCGCGGATGATCGCGCTCGTCACCACGATCGGCGTCCTCGTCCTGTCCGTGATCCTGGTGGTCAGGTTCAATCCGGCCCAGGGCGGCTTCCAGTTCACGGAGGAGGCCGGCTGGTTTGCGGGCCTCCACTATCGAATGGGCGTCGACGGCATATCGGTGCTGTTCGTACTGCTGACCGCTTTCCTGATGCCGCTCTGCATCGCCGCCAGCTGGCGATCGATCACTAACCGGGTGGTCGAATACATGATCGCCTTCCTGGTCCTGGAGACCTTGGTCATCGGCGTCTTCTGCGCGCTGGACCTGATCGTCTTCTACCTGTTCTTCGAGGGTCAGCTGATCCCGATGTTCCTCATCATCGGCATCTGGGGCGGGGCCAACCGGGTCTACGCCGCCTTCAAGTTCTTTCTCTACACCCTGTTGGGTTCGGTGCTGATGCTGGCCGCGATCCTGGCCATGATCGGCATGGCCCACACCTCGTCGATTCCGGCGCTGATGACCTACCACTTCTCGCCAGCGGTTCAGACATGGCTGTGGCTAGCCTTCTTCGCGTCGTTCGCGGTCAAGCTGCCGATGTGGCCGGTGCACACATGGCTTCCGGACGCCCACGTCGAGGCGCCCACCGCGGGCTCAGTGATCCTGGCCGGCATCCTCCTAAAGATGGGCGGCTATGGCTTCCTGCGGTTCTCGTTGCCGATGTTCCCCAATGCTTCAGTGGCTTTCACGCCGCTGGTCTTCGCCCTGTCAGTGATCGCCATCGTCTACACCTCGCTCGTCGCCTTCCGGCAGACCGACATGAAGAAGCTGATCGCCTATTCGTCGGTGGCCCACATGGGCTTCGTTACCCTCGGCATCTTTTCCGGCAACCTCCTGGGCGTGCAGGGGGCTCTCTTCCAGATGCTGAGCCACGGGGTGATCAGCGGCGCGCTCTTCCTCTGTGTCGGCGTCGTCTACGACCGTATGCACACCCGAGAGATCGCCTTCTATGGCGGGGTGGTGAACCGGATGCCGCTCTATGCGGCGGTGTTCATGCTGTTCACCATGGGCAATGTGGGCCTTCCCGGGACCAGCGGCTTTGTCGGCGAGATCACCTCGCTCACCGGGGTCTACGCCGCCAACACCTGGCCGGCGATCCTGGCCACCACCGGCGTTATCCTGTCGGCGGTCTATGCGCTGACGCTTTATCGCAATGTCATCTTTGGAGAACTGGCCAATCCCAAGCTCGCGGCCATCACGGACCTCGAGCGGCGTGAGGCGCTGATCTTCGCACCCCTGATGATCGCCACCCTGGCCATAGGCCTGCAGCCGGCCCTGGTATTCCACATTACCGGAGTCTCAGCCGAGCAGCTCGTTTCCGCCTATCACGCGGCGACCGGCCGATGAGCGCCGCCCCGAACATTCTGCTGGCCGGGCCGGAGGTCATCCTGGCCCTCTCGGCCCTCATTCTCCTCGTCTGGGGAGCCTTTGACCGCAAGGTGAGCGCCGCCTTCATCGGCGCATCCATGCTGGCGCTCTTCGCCGCCGCGGTGGTGGCGGTCGTCGGACCGCACGGACGGGCGTTCAACGGCGGCCTCATTGCCGATACGGCCGCAGCGTTCTCCAAAGTCGTGATCTATGTCGCCAGTGCGCTCGCCATCCCCGTAGGCCAGCGATGGTTCAGGACTCGCGGCGTCGATCGCTTCGAATATCCGGTCCTGGTCATTCTGGCCGCGCTCGGCATGGGAATGATGGTTGCGGCCGGCGACCTGATTTCGCTCTACGTCTCGATCGAGCTGCAGTCGCTGGCTCTCTATGTCCTGGCGGCGTTCCGCCGTGATGACGCTCGCTCGTCCGAAGCGGGCCTGAAGTATTTCGTTCTGGGCGCCCTGTCGTCCGGCTTGTTGCTCTATGGCGCCTCCCTGATTTACGGCTTCGCCGGTTCGACTCATTTCGATGTCATCGCCAGCGCCGCGCAAAACGGCGCCGCAGCGGGCGTGGTGTTCGGGCTGGTGTTCCTGATTTGCGGACTGGCGTTCAAGGTTTCGGCCGCGCCGTTCCACATGTGGACGCCGGACGTCTATGAGGGGGCGCCCACGCCGGTCGTCGGCTTCTTCGCAGGTGCGCCAAAGCTGGCGGCGATGGTCCTTCTGGCCAGGATTCTTGTCGAGGCCTTTGGGGGGGCGATCCTGCAATGGCGGCAGGTCCTGATCGCCCTGGCGATCATCAGCGTCGCGGTCGGCGCCTTTGCCGGCCTGGCCCAAAAGAATCTGAAGCGCCTCTGGGCCTATTCCTCGATCGCCAACATCGGCTACGCCTTGGTGGGCCTGGCGGCGGGTGGGCCGGCCGGCGTGCAGTCGATGCTGTTGTTCATGGTGCTCTACGTCATCGATGTCACAGGCTTCTTCGCCTGCCTGACGGCGCTGACCCGCGAGGGGCGTCCGCTGGAAACCTTTGACGACTTTGCCGGCTTGATGCGCGAACGGCCGTTGCTGTGCCTGGCGATGACATCCTTCTGCCTTTCGGCCATCGGCCTGCCGCCATTCAGCGGATTTTGGGGGAAGGTTTTCGTCTTTCAGGCTGCGATCGCCGCGGGCTTGGCGCCGGCGGCCGTGATCGCCCTTGTGGGCAGTGTCGTGGCCGCCTTCTATTACCTGCGCCTGATCAAGACGATGTGGCTGGACCCGACTCCGGGCGAGACGGACGCGCCCACCGGCGAGGCGGTCGCCGTCACCTACGCCACAGCGCTCTTTGCGTTTCCGGCGGTGCTGGTCGCCCTCGTCGTCCTCTATCCATGGGCCCGGACGGCCGCCGCCGCCCTCATTGTTCGCTAGGGCCGTGGCCCGCATTCCAATCCTCGCGCTCGATGAGATCGACTCGACCAATGCCGAAGCCCGGCGGCGCGCGGAGGCAAGTCAGACCGGCCCACTGTGGATCACAGCCTTGCGGCAGACGGCCGGACGCGGCCGGCGGGGCCGGTCCTGGGAGACGGGGGAGGGGAATCTGGCGGCCACCTACCTCTTCACCACCACCAGGAAGCCGGCCGAAGCGGCCCAGGTCTCCTTTGTCGCGGCCTTGGCGGCGGCGGATCTGGCGAGCCGCTGCGTGCCGCCGTCGAAGGTCAGCCTGAAATGGCCGAACGATCTGCTGATCGCCGGCAAGAAGGCGGCCGGAATCCTGGCGGAGTCCGGCCTCGGCGAGGAAGATCTTTGGGTCGCGGTGGGGATCGGAGTCAATCTGGCAAAGGCGCCAGCCTCACCGGAGCGGCCGGCCACCTCCTTCGCCGAGCACATGAGCGCGCCGCCGCCGGCGCCGCTGGACGCCCTGACGGTGCTCGCCGAAGCCTTCGACCGCTGGCGGGGCCTGTGGGACGGGGGCGGGTTCGGCCCCATCGCCGACGCCTGGACCGAACGGGCGCATGGGATCGGCGAGCGCTGCATTGCGCGCCTGGCCAATGAGACGGTCGATGGAATCGCTGAGGGCCTTGATTCGGACGGTGCACTCAAACTGCGCACCGCCAACGGAAATGTGCGCCGCATCACCGCCGGGGACGTATTCTTCTAGAAGGTCGGAGGGTCTGGACGATGCTGCTGGCCATCGAGCAGGGCAACACCAACACGCTTTTCGCCGTCCACGACGGATCGAACTGGGTCGCCCAGTGGCGCGCGGGCACCGATCCGATGCGCACGGCCGACGAATACGCCGTCTGGCTGTCGCAGCTCTTGGCCATGAACAGCCTCTCGCTCGCCGCCATGGATGCCTGCGTGATCTCCAGTGTGGTGCCGCAATCTCTGTTCAGCCTGCGCAACCTCGCCCGGCGCTATCTGCATCTCGAGCCGCTGGTGGTCGGCGAGAACGTCGACCTCGGCATCGAGATCCGCATCGAGAAGCCATCGGAGGCCGGCGCCGACCGCCTGGTCAATGCCATCGGCGCTCACAGCCGCTATCCGGGCGCGCTGCTGATTGTCGATTCCGGCACGGCGACGACCTTCGACCTCGTAGCCGCCGATGGCGCGTTCGAGGGCGGCGTGATCGCGCCGGGCATCAATCTCTCTGTACAGGCCCTACACGACGCTGCGGCCCGGCTGCCGCGGGTGGCCATCCAGAGGCCGGCGCACGTCATCGGCCGCGACACCGTCTCGGCCATGCAGTCCGGCATCTTCTGGGGCTATGTTGGTCTGATCGAGGGGCTGGTGGCGCGGATCAAGGAAGAGCGCGCGGAGCCGATCAACGTCATCGGCACCGGCGGGGTGGCCTCTCTGTTTCATGGGGCCACCGACGCCATCGATCTCTTCGATCCTGACCTCACCATCCATGGACTGCTGGAGATTGTTCGCCGCAACCCAGGGCCGCCGGCGCGATGAGCAACCCCCCAGACACCGAGCTCGTCTTCCTGCCGTTAGGCGGGTCGAACGAGATCGGTATGAACTTCAATCTGTACGGCTACGGACCGCCGGATGATCGAAAGTGGATCGTGGTCGACCTGGGCGTCACCTTCGGCGATCAGACCACACCGGGGGTCGAGATCATTCTTCCCGATCCGGATTTCATCGCCGACTACGCCAAAGACATCCTGGGGATCGTGCTGACCCACGCCCACGAGGACCATATCGGCGCCGTCGCGTGGCTCTGGCCGCGTCTGCGTGCGCCGCTCTACGCGACGCCGTTCACCGCCTTCCTTCTGCGCGAAAAGCTGCGTGAAGCCGGTCTCGAGGACGAGGCGCGGATCATTGAGGTTCCGCTCAATGGTGTGATCACGCTTGGGCCGTTCGAGATCACCCTCGTCACGCTCACGCACTCGATCCCCGAACCCAACGGCCTCGCCATCCGGACGCCGTTGGGCATTGTCCTGCACACCGGCGACTGGAAGCTCGATCCCGATCCGCTCACCGGCGATCCGACGGACGAAGGCGCGATTCGGGCTCTCGGTGATGAGGGCGTCCTCGCCATGATCTGTGATTCCACCAACGTCTTCGTCGAAGGAGAGTCCGGCTCAGAGGCCGAGGTGCGGGAGACGCTGGGCGCGCTTATCGGCTCTTTGAAGGGGAGGGTTGCGGTCGCCTGCTTCGCCTCCAACGTGGCGCGCATGGAAACCATCATCCGCGCCGCCGAAGCGGCCGGCCGCCGCGTTTCGCTGGTTGGGCGTTCAATGATCCGGATGGCCGCCGCCGCGCACTCAGTTGGCTTGCTGGCGGGCATGAGGGGCTTCCTGACCGATGCTGAGGCGAGCCAGCTACCGGATGACAAGGCGCTCTATCTCTGCACCGGCAGCCAGGGTGAGCCGCGCGCCGCCCTCTCGCGCATCGCCGATGGATCCCATCCGCACGTGAGCCTTGGCGCCGGCGACGCGTGCATTTTTTCCTCCCGGATCATCCCCGGCAACGACGTCCCGATACGCAACTTGCAGAACAAGCTCGCCGACCGCGGCGTCCGCCTCTACACCGAGCGCGACCACCCGGGCATCCACGTCTCTGGCCATCCATGCCGGGACGAACTGCGCCGCATGTACCAATGGGCCAGGCCCAGGATCGCCGTCCCCACCCATGGCGAGCGTCGCCATCTGCTTGAGCACGTGGCGCTGGCCAAGGAGATGCAGACGCCCGACGCCATCGCGCCTCGCAATGGCGACATGGTGCGCCTCGCGCCTGGAATGGTCGCGATCGTCGATGAGGTTCCAGCCGGTAGGCTCTATGTCGACGCCGGCATGGTAACACCGGAGAACGGTGAGGCGCTTCGCGAGCGGCGCCATGCCGCCTTCAACGGCGTGATCACAGTCTCCGTGGCCCTCGATGGTCGCGGCCGGATCGCGGCCGGACCGGAATTGCGCGCTCTGGGATTGCCCGAAGGGGAAGGGTTCTCCCTGGATGAGGCCATCGACGGCCTTGCGGAAGAGGCCGGCCGTGCGATCGGTCGCCTTTCTTCTGAAGAGCGGGAGGATAACGAGGCGGTGGAGTCGATGCTGGCCCGCACCCTGAAGAAGGCCGCCTTCCGGCTGTGGAAACGGCGTCCCGTCGTCGAACCCACTGTGCTCAGGATCTAGGGGTCGATCGATGCGTGTTCGCGGCCTGATCTTTCTGGCCACCCTTGTTCTGGCGACAGGGTCAGCCTTTGCCGCGAGCGATCCGGCCAAGGCCGCCGCCGATGCCTGGCGCCAAGCGCATGAAAGGCAAATTCTGGATGAATTAAGCGGCTTTGTGTCCCTACCTGATGTCGCCGCCAACATCGCCGACGTGGACGCCAACGCCGCGCGGCTGGAGGAGATGTTGCGCACGCGCGGCTTCGCCGTCCGCCTCCTCAGGGCCTCGCCGGGAACGCCGGCGACGGTCTTTGGCGAACTGAAGGTCCCGGGCGCGAAACGGACAGTACTCTACTACGCCCACTATGACGGGCAGCCGGTCGGCCAGAGGGGATGGGCATCGCCGCCGTTCACGCCGACGATCCGCAGCGGGCGTCTAGGGGCGGAGGGCGTCCACGACGTCGATTGGCGCGCGGCGCCAGGACCGGCCAATACAGACTGGCGGCTCTACGCCCGCGCGGCCGCGGACGACAAGGTGACCATCGAGGCACTCCTGGCGGCCATGGACGCTCTCAAGGCCGCGGACCTCAAGCCGTCAGTCAACATCAAGCTCTACTACGAAGGCGAGGAGGAGCAGGGGTCACCGCACATCGCCACTATCGTCGCCGCCAATAGGGATCTGCTGAAGACCGACCTCATCGTCATGGGCGACGGCCCGATGCACCAGAGCGGCCGGCAGATGGTTAATTTCGGCTCGCGCGGATACCTCGGGGCAAGGATGACCGTGTTCGGGCCCCTGAGACCGTTGCACGACGGTCATTATGGCAGTTGGGCGCCCAGTCCTGCGGTGGAGATCGCCCGCCTCATCGCCAGCCTGCGCGACGATTCCGGCCATATCCTCATCCCACATTTCTATGACGCCGTGCGCCCGCCGACGCCGGCTGAGAAGGCGGCTCTAGCCGCGTTGCCTTCAGTGGAGGAGCCGCTGGCGCACGATTTTGGGATCGTGCCGATAACCCGTGGGCGCCTGGCCGACAGCTATTTCCGCCCCACGCTCAATGTGCGCGCGATCCATGTCGGTGACGAGGGGCCGAACGCCGCCAATGCGGTGGCCACGCAAGCGTCGGCCTCGATCGATTTCCGTCTAACGCCGGGCGAGACGCCGGGCGACGTCAAGGCGCTCACCGAGCATTACCTGGCGAGTCAGGGATGGCTGATTGTCAATTTTCCGCCGAACCTCGCCACGCGCCTCGCCAACCCCAAGATCCTGCTCCTGATTTGGGACGAGGGTTCGAGCATGCCGGTTAGGACTGACATTGAGGCGCCAGCGGCGAAGGCCTCGGTGGCCGCGATCCAGCGGGTCGAACGTGAGCCGGTGCTCGAGCTTCCCATGGTCGGCGCCAGCTCCGGGATCGCGGCCGTGGTCACCGGGCTCAATGCGCCCATGGTCGGTGTCAGTATCGCCAACTATGACGACAATCAGCACGCCGAGAACGAGAACATTCGACTGGGCAACCTGTGGGATGGGATCGATGTCTATGCAGCGCTGCTCAGCGAGTTGGACTGGTAGGGAGGGCCCCTCCTTTTTCGCGCCCTACAACGGTGCTAGGCGCGGGACCATGATCGGAAAGCTGAACCATGTCGGTGTCGCCACGCCGTCCATCGAAGAGTCCTGGAAGCTCTATCGTGACGTGATGGGCGTCGACGACATCACCCCAAAACGAGCGCTGCCGGAGCAGGGGGTCTGGGTGTCGTTCGTCAACCTGCCCAATGCCCAGATCGAGCTCATCGAGCCGTACGGCGCGGAGTCACCGATTCACGCCTTTCTGGCGCGCAATCCGCGCGGCGGCCAGCACCACGTCTGCTTCGAGGTGGAGGACATCCTCGCCGCCCGCGATGAGATGCGAGCCAAGGGCGCCACCGTGCTTGGAACGGGCGAGCCGCGCATCGGCGCCCATGGCGTCCCCGTGATCTTCGTCCACCCCAAGGACATGGGCGGAGTGCTGGTGGAACTGATGGAGACCCCGACCTCGCACTGACATGAGCCTCGTCAGCATCATCTTCATCTATCTCGTGGTCTGGTGGGTGACCCTCTTCACCATCCTGCCCCTTGGCGTCAGAAGCCATTGGGAGGAGGGCATCAAGACACCGGGCGGAGGGGATCCGTCATCGCCCGTGGACCCGAAGCTGAAACGCAAGTTCTTCACCACGTCCTGGGTCGCCGCCCTCATCACCGGCGCCTTCTGCCTCGCTCTGCAGTTCCACCTCTTCCATCTGCCGCAACTGCCGGGCGGCGGCTGACGCCAAGGCCGCGTTGCCAAAGTTGGCGGCCCCGGGCTATCTGCCGATCCCGTTCCCACTAGAGAGCCTTGATGCGTCTTTCGCGCTTCTTCCTGCCGGTGCTGCGCGAGACGCCCGCCGAAGCCCAGATCGCGTCCCATCGCCTGATGCTGCGCGCCGGCATGATCCGCCAGGAAGCAGCCGGCATCTACGCCTGGCTGCCGCTCGGCCACCGCGTTCTGAAGAAGGTCGAGCAGATCGTCCGTGAAGAGATGGATCGTGCTGGCGCGGTCGAGCTTCTGATGCCGACGTTGCAACTCGCCGACCTGTGGCGAGAGAGCGGGCGATATGACGCCTACGGACCAGAGATGCTGCGCATCAAGGATCGCAGCGAGCGCGAGCTCCTCTACGGACCGACCAACGAGGATATGATCACCGAGATCTTCCGCGCCTATGTGAAGTCGTACCGCGCGCTTCCGCTCAACCTCTACCATATCCAGTGGAAGTTCCGAGACGAGGTCCGGCCCCGGTTCGGAGTCATGCGCGGCCGCGAGTTCCTGATGAAGGACGCCTATTCCTTCGACATCAGTGAGGAAGCCGCGCAGGCATCCTACAACCGAATGTTCGTCGCCTATCTGCGCACCTTCCAACGTATGGGCCTCAAGGCCTTTCCGATGAAAGCCGAGAGCGGTCCGATCGGCGGCGACCTCAGCCACGAGTTCATCGTCCTGGCCGAGACTGGGGAGAGCGCGGTCTACCTCGATCGCCGGCTGCTCGAGATGGAAGCCCCTTCGGAGGACATCGACTACGAAGGCGACCTCACGTCGATCGTCGACCGGTGGACGAGCCTCTACGCCGCGACCGAGGACGTTCACGACGTCGTCCGCTATGAGCGCGAAACTGCGGTGGCTGACCGGCTCAGCGCGCGCGGCATCGAGGTCGGTCAGACCTTTTTCTTCGGTGACAAGTATTCGAAGCCGATGAAGGCGACTGTGACCGCGCCGGACGGCTCGGAGGTGGCCATCCAGGGCGGCAGCTATGGCGTCGGCATCTCGCGCCTCGTGGGGGCGATCATCGAGGCCAGTCATGATAACGCCGGCATCATATGGCCCGAGCCAGTGGCGCCCTTCGGCGCGGCGATCGTCAACCTCAGGCCCGGCGATGTCGCCGTCGATGCAGCCTGCGAGCGAGCCTATCAGGCGCTGACCGACATGGGCCGCGAGCCGCTGCTTGACGATACCGAGGAGCGGCCGGGGGCCAAGTTCGCCACCATGGATCTCATCGGCCTGCCCTGGCAGCTGGTCATCGGACCTAGAGGCTTGTCCGACGGGTTCGTCGAGCTCAAGCGACGCGGCGGCGGCGAACGCCAAAACCTGCCGCTCGAGCGGGCGCTCGAAGTGATCGGCGGGTGACACGCGCTCGACGGGCTCGCCCCGCGCGCGCGTTCGGCGCCTGGGAGCGGTCGATCGCCTTCCGCTACCTGTTCGCCAAGCGCCGGCACGGCGGCGTCGCGTTGATCTCGCTGATCTCGTTCGCGGCCATTGCCCTGGCGGTGTCGGCGCTGATCATCACCATGTCGATCATGAACGGTTTCCGCAGCGAACTCAGTGCCAAGATCCTGGGTTTCAACGGCCATGCCTATGTCACGGCTCCGCCGATGAGCGCGACCGACCAGGCGGCGATGCTCGTCCGCATCCGCCGCGTGCCGCATGTGATCCAGGCCTTCCCGGTGGTTGAATCCGAGGTTCTTATCCAGGGGCCGGCGACGGCTTCCGGCGCTGTCGTGCGCGGTCTCGAGCCTGCCGACCTGGCTGCCCTCCCGATCATCGCCGCCAACATCAAGAAAGGCTCGCTGCTCGGCTTCGGCCAGGGCGAGGAGGGCGGCGACGAAGTGATTCTCGGCCAAAAGCTGGCCGACGCTCTGGGCGTTTCCGTGAGCGATCCGGTGTCTATCATCTCGCCCACCGGCGCGGAGACGATCATGGGTACAACGCCGACCCGAAAGACCTACACCGTCGGCGGCGTCTTCTCAGTGGGCATGAGCGAGTACGACCAGACCTTCGTTTACATGCCGCTCACCCAGGCTCAACTGTTGTTCGGCCGCGACACCGGATTCGATTTCATCGAGATCAACCTTGACGATCCCGACCGCGCCCCGGGGCTGAGAGACGCGCTCGTTGTGGCCGCGGGCAGGGGCGCCATAGTCACCGACTGGACCCAGAAGAACCGCGCCTATTTCACCGCCCTGGCCGTCGAACGGAACGTGATGCGCTACATCTTCATGTTCATCGTCGCCCTGGCCGCTCTCAACATCATCTCGGGCTTGGTGATGCTGGTGAAGAACAAGAGCCGGGACATCGCCATTCTCAGGACCATGGGCGCGGGGCAGGGCGCGATCATGAGGATCTTTTTCATGGCCGGTGCGGCCATTGGCTTCGCCGGCACCCTGTTCGGTCTCGCCGCCGGCGTTCTCTTCTGCCTCAACATCGAGGCCATCCAGCGGTTCGTGGAATGGGTGACCGGCGTGCAGGTATTCAACGCCGACATCTATTTCCTGGCCCATGTGCCGGCCCGGATCGACTGGAATGAGGTCGTCCTGGTGGTCGCCTGGGCGCTCGGCGCTTCCTTCGTCTTCACCCTGCTGCCGGCGTGGCGGGCGTCGCGGCTCGATCCGGTGGAGGCGCTTCGTTTTGAGTGACGTCGTCCTCGAGATCCAGGACCTCCGGCGCACCTACCAGACTGGGCAGGGGGCGCTGGAGGTGCTCAAGGGCGCCGCCCTCACGGTCCGAGAAGGCGAAGTAGTTGGGCTGGTAGGTCCGTCCGGTTCGGGCAAGTCGTCCCTGCTGCACGCGGCGGGCCTGCTCGAACACCCGACCGGCGGGCGGATCCTGATCGACGGGCGTGATTGCGGCACCCTCGGAGATGCGGCGCGGACCCGTCTTCGGCTCAACCAGATCGGATTTGTCTATCAGTTCCATCACCTGCTGCCCGAGTTCACGGCCCTCGACAACGTCGCCCTGCCGATGATGATGGCCGGCGCCGGCAAGCGAGCGGCGCGCCGGCGCGCTGGCGAACTTCTGGGCGAACTCGGCCTCGCCGAGCGCCTGCACCATCAGCCAGCGCAGCTATCTGGCGGCGAGGCTCAGCGCGTGGCCGTGGCCCGGGCGCTGTCCAATCGGCCGCGCCTTCTCCTGGCGGACGAGCCTACCGGCAATCTCGACCCGGCGACGTCTCAGACCGTGTTCGGCGCCCTGCACGAACTGGTGCGCTCCAGTGGCGTCGCCGCCCTCATCGCCACCCACAACCTTGGCATGACGCAGCACATGGACAAGGTGATGGAGGTCAGGGACGGGCGTCTGGAGGAGCGGTCGGCGAATTGATCCGGCTCGCCGGTTCGGCCAAGCTTGGCCGCGATTTCCATGGAGCGAATGCGCGGCGTTTGGCGTCAAGGCGCCTCAGCCGCCGAAAACGCGATCCTGGGGCATCCGCTTCTCCAGAGTTCTCCACGCGCGCTCCTCCAGGTCGGGTTTTAAGGGGAGGCTGCCGATCCGAACCAGCAACCTAAGGAATATGGATCAAAATCGCGCCTAAGATATATTATGCGAAATATCCTATGTAATTGATTGAACTGGCAAATCAGAGATCGAGGCGGTCCCCGGCTCAATTCTCGTCGCTTTCGACGAGACGGCCAGGCTCAACGACCCAAAGATCCGCCCTATGATGCGTTGAATCCGAAAACCGCGAGGCATCATGGCCATTCAAGTGTCCGCATTCCCCTGGGTCCCACCATTCGCGCAGGGCTATGTCCGCGATCTTCGCGTGCGCTGGGCGTTGGAAGAAGCCGGCATGGCTTATGAGGAAGCACTCGTCAGCCCGGAGACAAAGGTTTCCGACTCCTATCGACGCTGGCAGCCCTTTCGCCAGGTTCCGGCCTACCGCGACGATGAGGTCGAAATGTTCGAATCCGGCGCTATCGTGCTGTATATCGCCGAGAAATCCGAAGCCTTGGCTCCAAAAAATCCAGCGGGTCGAGCCAAGGTCAGCGCCTGGACGATCGCGGCGCTGAATTCGATTGAGCCTCACGCCGCCAACTATGTGACGACGCCGGTCTTCTATCCAGGCGAGCCATGGGTCGACGGCTATCAGGCGGCCACGTGGCCGCGTCTCGAGGAGCGCCTCTCGTCTCTGTCCGATGTACTGCGCGACCATGACTGGCTTGTTGAGGATCGCTTCACCGCCGCAGACATCATCATGGTGGCGGTGCTCCGCGAGTTGGTCGACAGTGGGGTTCTGGCTCGTTTTCCAGTGCTGGACGCCTATCGCCAGCGCGGCGAAGCCCGGCCTGCATTTTCTCGCGCCCTACAGGCCCAGTTGAAGACTTTCCGCGACCACTCGCCAGAAAACGCATGAGCGGAGGCTGTTAGGCCAGGCTCTGAAGATTGAGCTTGCCCGAGGCAATTCGCTGGAGCGTCGCGACGAACAGCGGCGCTTCGGCGGCGACGACCCTCGCCTCCAGGCTTTGAGCCGTGTCGCTCTGCACAACCGGAACCTCCACCTGAGCAATCACCGCGCCGTGGTCGTATTCGCCGTCCACCAGATGGACGCTGGCCCCGCTTACTGCTTCGCCGGCAGCAATGACCGCCTCATGCACCCGGCGTCCGTACATGCCCCGACCCCCATATTTGGGCAGCAAGGCTGGATGGATATTCAGGATCCGCCCAGCGAAGGCCCTCAACGTCGCCGGACCCAACTTCCGCAGATAGCCTGAAAGGATGACCAAGTCGGCCCCGGCGCGCCCCAACGCCTGGCTTAGACGCAGATCGGCGGCAGCCGGATCCGCCAGCGTCGGCACCACCAGGGTCTCGACGCCCTGCCCGCGGGCGAAATCGAGGGCGGGAGCATCCTTCCGGTTGCTCACCGCCAGCACGGCCTTAGCCTCCAGCGCGCCCGCCTCGATGGCAGCGACAATGGCGCGCAGGCTGGAACCGTTGTTCGAAGCGAGAAAAGCCAACCGAATCATAAGTCTGACGCTTCAATTTCAAGCAACAGTCCGTCAGAGGCCGGCTCGACCCCGTCGGGTAGCCTCCCCGCGAGCTCGGCATAGTCCAGGTCGAAGTGCAGGTTGGTGAGGATCGCGCGCGCCGGCTTCACGCGCTCGATCCAGGCCAAGGCCTTGTCGACGTGGGCGTGGGTCGGATGCGGCGCATAGCGCAGAGCGTCGACGATCCAGATTTCGACGCCCTCCAAGGCCTCGAACGACGCCTCGGGCAGTTCCACGAGGTCGCTGGAGTAGGCAATCGGCCCGAAGCGAAAGCCAAGGGACCTGACATCGCCATGGTCCTGCTCGAAGGCGACAACGGGGATCGGGCCGGAGGGGCCGTCGACCGCCCAGGCCACGCCAGCCGGCGGCGTGCGATGGAGGTCGGCGATTGCCGGATAGAGCCCCTGCCCGTGGAAAATGTAGCCAAACCGCTCGCCGAGCGACCGGGTCGCTCCCTCGTCCATCCAGCAGGGAATTCGCATGCGCTGGGAAATGGCGAAGGCGCGGATATCGTCGATGCCGTGGCACTGATCGGCATGGTCATGAGTGAGCAGCAGGGCGTCGAGGCGCTTCACGCCGGCGGCGTTGGTCTGCAGGCGGAATTCTGGGGCGGCGTCGACGATGAGGGTCGTTTCAGGACCGGTATCGCCGCGCCGGCGGACCATCAGCGAACAACGCGAGCGGCGATTGCGCGGATTGGCGGGATCGCACGCGCCCCACTCCCCGTCCGCGCGCGGCACGCCGGCCGAGGAGCCGCAGCCCAGGATCACCGCCTCCAGCCTCACGCGCTCGCCGCCTTTGGCCTGGGAATGCGATCAAACAGGTCAAAGAAGGCATCTTCCGTCCGCTGTTCCGCCTCCTGGAGCGGCCAGCCGCGGATCTCCGCCAGCTTTTCCAGCACATAGGGGAGGAACGCCGGCTCATTGCGGCGCCCGCGCATGGGCACGGGGGCAAGATAGGGACAGTCGGTCTCGACGATGATGCGGCCCGCCGGCATGTCGGCGATCGCCGCGCGCACGCTCTCGGCGGCCTTGAACGTGGCGATGCCTGAGACCGAGAACCAGGCGCCAAGCGCGGCGGCGCGGCGGGCCAGGTCCGAGCCTGACGTGTAGCAATGCATCAGGAGTTTGAACGGGCCGGCGGCGTGCTCGGTCTCGAGGATGTCGGCCATTGTCTCGTCTGCCTCTCGGGCGTGGACGATGAGCGGCAAGCCGGTTCGCCTTGCCGCGTCGACGTGGACGCGAAACACCTTCACCTGCACGTCGCGTGGACTCAGGTCATAATGGAAATCGAGACCGGTTTCGCCGATGCCGACAACCTTCGGCGTCGCCGCTAGTGAGCACAAGCTATCGACGTCAAGCGACGGATTTTCCTTGGCTTCGTGCGGATGGGTCCCGACGGTCAGCCAGATGTCGTCCGCGTCCTCTGCGACCGCCCTCACCCGCTCGAAATGGCTGACGCGGTCCGAGATATTGACCATCAGACCGATGCCGGCGGCGCGCGCCCGCTCGATCACCGCCTTCCGGTCGGCGTCAAATTGCGGGGCGTGCAGATTGACGTGGCTGTCGATCAGCATGCCGCCTGCTTCAGTCGCGCCAAGGCGGTGTGGAAGGCGTCGGCGCGATCGAGGTTGACCGCCTCGACCTTCGCTGGCAGGCCGCTGACAAAGTCGTACGCCTCTGCCCAGCGCTCTGCGTCCTGCCCCGCCAAGGCTCTGTCGGCGGCGATCGTCCGTACACGCTCGGCGATCCGTTCAATGACAAGGGCAAACCGCCCGGCGCCCTCCGCGCCGCGAAAGCTGTCTGTGATGGCGAGAACAGCCGCGGGATCGGGTTTCGGCAAGCTTTCGATCAACTCACGCGCTGCTTCGTCGGCCCCCGTCGCCCCCGAAAGGGCGAAACGCCAGGCTCGGCCGGGCGCAGCCATGGCCATCTCGGAAAGCCGCTTCGAGTCTGTTTCCGCGAGGCCAGTCCGTTTTGAGAGCCAGCCGGCGGCCTCAGCCGGATCCGGAGGGTCGATGCGCAGCAGCCGGCAGCGCGAGCGGATGGTCGGCAACAGGGCCGCAGGCGTCGCGCTCGCCAGGAATATGATTCCGCGCGGTGGCGGCTCCTCGAGGATTTTCAACAGGGCGTTGGCGCCGCTGGCGTTGAGGTCGTCCGCCGCATCGACGATCGCCACCCGCCATGCGGCCATTGCCGGGGTCTTGGCGAAAAACTCGGGAAGGCCCCTCGCCTCTTCCACCGGGATCTGCTTGCGGTTTTTCCCGTCCTCGGGATCGCGTTGCAGGACCATGAGGTCGGGGTGAGCCCGGCCGGCGACGAGGCGTGAAACCGGGTCTTCCGGCGCGGATCCCATCAGACCATGCCTTGCCGACGGCGTCGCCCCCAGCAGGCGGCGAGCGGCGCGGTAGGCGAAGGTCGCCTTGCCGACGCCCTCGGGGCCGGCCAACAACCAGGCATGATGGACCCGGCCGCGAGCAAG
>DASXGB010000108.1:0-2076 GCA_036489325.1 Caulobacteraceae bacterium | reverse complement strand
CAGCCTGCAGGCCTGGCGCTGGCTGTTTCTTCTGATCGGCCTCACGGGATCAAGCCTGCTGCTCAACGAGGTCTTCCTGGGCGGGGCCAGGAGCGGGGTGCTGTATCGCGAGGGCTATGAGAACTGGAGCGTGGCCATCGTTGGTGTCATCGTCGCCTCGATCCTTCTTTCCGCCCTGGGCACCCAGAAGCGCGTGCTGGAAAATCTAGCCCCGCCGGCGCCGTCAGGTACGTTGCGCGAACAGGCGCGACAGATCCGTCTGACGCTGATGAACCCATCTCTGGGCGCTTTGATTCTCGCCGGCATCATCGGCGGGGTTGCGACCGGGATGACGGCCAATCTCAACGTCTACATCTGGACCCACGTCTGGAGCCTGACGCCCCGCCAGTTCGGCTGGATTGCGCCGATGACGGGACTGGGCTCTGTGGTGGCGGTGTTGCTGGCGCCGGCTCTCGGCAAGCGGTTCGGCAAGAAGCGGACGATGATCAGCATTTTCGTCGCTTCGGCGGCGATGTCCGCTGGCCCGCTCTTCCTGCGCCTCATCGGCGTGATGCCGCCCAACGGCTCGCCCCTGATCCTGCCGATCCTGATGCTCGACGCCGCGCTCGCGGCGACGCTGGGAATCGTCGGCTATATCCTGGCAGCCTCCATGACGGCCGATATCGTCGAGGACGCGGCGGTGAGGAGCGGCGCCCGCTCCGAAGGCCTCCTCTATGCGGTTCAGGGCCTGATCGGGAAGTTCGCCGGCGGCTTCGGCGCCTTCACGGCAGGCATGATGCTGACGGTCGTCCATTTCCCGACCCACGCCCTGCGCGGCTCTGTGGATCCGGCCATCGTCCGGCATCTGATCGAGATCTACCTGCCGGCCAGTCTCGTCCTCAATCTCATCGCCATTGCTTCGCTCGGGCTATACCGGATCGATCGGGCGACCCATGAACGCAATCTCCAGACCCTGCGCGCGGCGGCGCTGGCGAAGGAGGCGCATGTTGTCGAGGCGGCGTCGTCCGGCGAGGCGCCCGCGCCGAGTTTCCGGCCGCTCTGAGCGCTTCGCCCCGAAAAGGCCGCCGTCGGTCGCTTAAGGCAAAGCCGTGAAAGCACTGCGTTTATTGGCCCTCATCGTGGGGTTGGGGCTGGCCGCGGCCGCCTGGCTGGCCCCGCCTCTGGCCGACGCGTCCAATCCCGACGCCCTGTGGCATGTGGTCCATGACCTCTGCGTCACCGACATGAAGGTGAGCCATTTGCCGGCGCCCTGCCTGGAGGTGAACCGGCGCGGTGGCTACGTGGCGCTAAAGGACCTCAAGGGCAAGACCCAGATCCTGCTCATCCCCACCGCCCGCGTCACCGGCATTGAGAGCCCGAAGCTTCTGACGGGCGGTTCGCCCAACTACTGGCAGGCGGCCTGGGAGGCGCGCCGCTACTTCGAAAGGCGCGCCGGCGGCGCGGTCCCGCGCGACGACATCGGCCTCGCGATCAACTCGATCTATGGCCGCAGCCAGAACCAGCTTCACATCCACATCGACTGCGTCCGCTCGGACGTGAAGGAGGCGCTCGAGGACCACGCGGGCGAGATCGGCGCCCATTGGCGACCGCTCGATTTCGACCTCGACGGTGAGCGCTACCGGGCCATGAGGGTCGATGGCGACGATCTGGCCGGTGAGGACCCCTTCAAACTCCTGGCCGGTGAAGGCGCCAAGGTGCGGGACGATATGGGTCGCCAGACCCTGGCCGTGATCGGCTGGGATTTCCACGGCCGGCCGGGGTTCATCCTGTTGGCCGCGACGGGCGGCGTCCCCGGCAATCCGCAAGGCGCCAGCGAAGACCTGCTCGATCACGACTGCCAGGTGCTGAGCGAGGCTTCGCCCAACATGTCAGGTCCGATCCGACACTGACAATGGCCGTCTTTCCTGACGCCGGGGCAGGGGATTAGGCTCGGGTCGCCTTCTGGATCAGGGGACGTCGACATGACCGCGATCCGCGCGCCGGACGACATCGTCGCAACGGTGATCTCGCCCAAGTCTTACGCCGAGGACAGGCCCGTCCATGAAGCCTTCCGCTGGCTGAGGGCCAACGCGCCGC
>DASXGB010000076.1:0-25852 GCA_036489325.1 Caulobacteraceae bacterium | reverse complement strand
AAATAGGCGGCTTCGACGGCAACTTTCTTGGCCGTGAACACCTGGTCGAAATGATTCCGGATCGCCGGCGCGGGGCCATCGTCAGGATACAGACGCAATATCCGCGCCAGCAGCCAATGGCTGTGGACGCAACTGTGCCAGTCGAAGCTCCCGTAGAAGATCGGGTGCCGCTCGATCGGAGCGAGCATGTCGTTCGGCCCGGTCATCACGTGAACCGAGGCATAGGGGAATTCGCGCGTCACGTGTCGCAACGCGATGCGTGCGAGGCCGGGGGCGTATTCCGAAAGTCGATCGCTCATCGGAAGGCCAGCCAATACATGAGCAGGATATCGGCGCCGAGCACGATCAGGGCGGTTGGCGCCTGGGCCCGGATTACGGAGCCTGTCGGCAGGTCGAGGAGGGCCGCAGGAATGATGTTATGCGCCGCCATGGGCGTCATGAGCGTCCCGCAGTAGCCAGCAAGCATGCCGAGCGCGCCCATGACCGCGGGATCGCCGCCGAAGCGCCCGACGATGAGCGGCGCCCCAATTCCAGCCGCCATGACGGGAAAAGCGGCGAAGGCGTTGCCCATGATCAGGGTAAAGATCGCCATTCCCAGGCAGAAGGCGACGACCACCGTCAGGTGACTATCCATCGGCAGCCAATGGCCGATCAGCTGGCTTACCGACGCACCGACCCCAGCCAGGGCGAAGACGCCGCCCAGGGCCGCCAGGAGTTGGGGCAACATGGCGGCCGAGCCGACCTGATCCAGGATCCGTCTTGATTCCTCCGCCGGCGCGATCACTGGCGGCCGGAAAATCGCCATAGCCAGAGCCAGGGCACCAACGACGCCAATGGCCGTGGCGATCACGGTCGCCTGGGATGGATCGGCGAGAGGAGCGCCGCCGATCTGCACGCTTTTCAGAAGCAGGGTTCCCAGCAGCGCACAGGCTGGAATGACGAGGATCGGGGCGAATAGCCTCGAGCCTAGCCGATCGGCGCTTTCTGTCCGCTCGTTTTCGGTGGATGTCGCGGCCTTCCCGACGCCAAGACCGACGAGCCCGGCGATCAAGGCCATGGCGATGACGAGCACGCCGTTGGCGAAATCGCCGACCCGGTCTCCGAAGAGGAAGCTTGCCGCGAACAGGCCCCAAAAAGCGGCCGCTCCCCAACGTTGCGGGTTGCTTCTGTCGAACCCGCTGAGGATCGAGATCGCGGCGAACACGATCCCGGCAAACAGGTAGACCGCGCCGACCTTGATCATGGCGCCTTGCGGGGCCGGGCCAGGGCAAGGTCCAGACGCAGAAGCCGGAAAGCATGAACGAGGAAGGCCACGATCGCGGTGGGGATCGCCCACAGGGCGACGCGCAGAGGGTCGGCCGGAAGATGGTTCTGCCGGAGGATGGCGGTGATCAGAAGCACAGACCCCAAGGCGATGAAGATGTCTTCGCCGAAAAAGGCGCCGATGTTGTCTGCTGCAGCGGCATGGGCGCGAATGAGGGTGCGCCGCTGGTCGTCTACGGGACCCCGCGTGGCCTCCTCTTCGGCTTCAGCCATGGGGGCCAGCAGCGGTCGCACCATATTGGCTTGACCGCCCAACGATAGCAGCCCGAGCGCGGCGCTTAGCTGGCGGACCGCGAGATAGGCCAGAAGCATGCGCCCGACCGTTACGCCCCGCAGTCGTCCGACGAGTCTCCGCGCCTGTGCCTGGAGGCCCGCCCGCTCCGAGAGGCCGACTACCGGTATGACCAGGAAGGCGACACTGATGTAGCGCGCGTCATTGAAATTGCGGCCAAGCGCCGAAACGACGGCCGCGAGATCGAGGCCGCCGGCCAGTCCCGCGACAACAGCCGCGGCCGTCACCACCATCACCGGATTGAGCCGCGCCGCCAGACCGGCGGCGACCACGGCTATGCCGAGCAGATTCATCATGCGACGATGATCGATCTTCTCATTCCACCGCCAGCATCGCCGTCACCGCCGCATGGGAGCAAGCGAGATCTCAGTCATTGATTTTGAAATCCGACCCTGCCGCGAGGCGGACGCGGCTGATCTCTATCGGATCTGCCTTGCAACCGGTGAAAGCGGCGCGGATGCGAGCGGCTTCTACCAGGATCCCGAGATCATCGGTCATGTCTACGCGGGCCCCTATCCGCGATTTTCGCCGGACACCTGTTTCGTCGCCGAGGACGCGGAAGGTGTCGCCGGCTACATCCTGGGCGCACTCGACACGCGCCAATTCGAGGCCGCTTTGGAGGCGGAGTGGTGGCCGTCCCTACGTGTCCGCTATCCGGATCCACCGAGGACGGCGCGTGCGAATTGGACGAGGGACGAGTGGCGTGCGTGGCAGATCCACCACCCGTTCCTGACGCCGGATTGGCTTGCCGGGCCCTACCCTTCGCACCTTCACATTGATCTTCTCCCCAGACTCCAGGGACGCGGTGCCGGGCGACGCATGATCGACTATTGGCTGGATCGTATTCGAATGCTGGGATCAACGGGCGCGCACCTTGGAGTCGGTCCGGCGAACGAGCGGGCGCTCCACTTCTATCGCGCTTATGGCTGGCGCGAGGTCAGCGGCTATGGAGCGGATCGTGGACGGACCGCCTGGTTCGCCTGGCACCTGTAGCCTCAATCGAGCGGATCGGGCCCGCACCAACCGGGCAGGAAGCTGGCGGCCTCCGATTTGGCCAGACTCAGGGCCTTGGCCAGCGCCGAATCGAAGTTCTCCTCGATTGACTTCCGCTTGATCCGACTCCGGAAAAAGTCCGCCCATAGGAATTCGCTGAACGGCGTCATATCCTTGGCATAGCCGCCGACGTGTCGAAGGTTTCCCGCCAGGCTCCGATAGGGATCGTCCTTCAGCTTCGCGATGGAATTGGGAATCTGATCGAACATCACCCTATGGCCATCGTCATTGTACGGATGACAGAGTGCGCGATTGTCCAGGAACCGCCAGAAGGAATCCTTCGAGAGGCGGGAAAGGTCGGCCTGCGCCGTGACCAACACGTCAGCTACCTTCTCGTCCCACATCGCCCGCGCAAGGTGGTGGTTATCGATCAGATAGTGGCGTGCCTTGGGCCCAATCACCGTCGGGATCATGTGCCTTCCCAGGAATTGCGCTCCCTTTTCGACAGACAGCTTTCGCCAGCGGTCGCGCTTTTGCTTGACCTCGTACATGCCGACGGTGATCTGGGTGGGGCGCAGATCCGCTATGGCGATGGGATGCAGGACGGGTTCATGCGGCGTGGCCATAGTGCTGAACCTAGCCGAAACTCCGGCTTCCGCCAAAGCCAGGGAAGGTCATCTTTGATCGCACAGTAAATAGTGCTCAGTCGAACATCGACACGGCGAAACCAACTTGGGCGTTGGACGATTCATCCCAGGGACATAAGTAGCCCTTCGCCTCGGGCTGTCATGCGCCTGTCATCTGGAACCGCCATGGCTCGCCCTTGTGATGTCCCGCCTCGAATACCTCGATTGACCGGCCGGGTGTTGGTGATCGGCTGGGCAGCGGCCATGGTTCTGGCGCCGGGTCCAGTCCTCGCCGATGATGACGATCGCTCCGCGACCCCTCAGGATTTTGCGTTCCACGGCCAACTGACCTTCACTGCTCAAGGCAATCTGGCCTTCCACGCGCCCTATTCGGGGCCGCAGAGCCTTCCGCCGATCGCCGAGGGTCGGGAGACGACAGACGTCACTGCCTTCATCGGCATCAGGCCTTGGGCGAACGGCGAGATCTGGATCAACCCAGAGTTCGATCAGGGTTTCGGGCTTCATGACACGCTCGGTGTGGCCGGATTTCCAAGCGGCGAAGCCTACAAGATCGGGCGCGACACCTTTTATCTGCGCCTCCAGCGCCTGTTCCTGCGCCAGACTTTCAACCTGGGAGGTGGTTCATCGACAGTTGACCCGGACATCAATCAGCTGGCCGGCGCTCAGAGCGCAGACCGGGTTGTGGTCACCGTTGGCCGGTTTGGAGTCACCGACGTTTTCGACACCAACAGTTATGCTCACGATCCCAGAGGCGATTTTCTGAACTGGGCGATCATCGACGCCGGCACCTTCGACTACGCCGCCGACGCCTGGGGATATACGGTGGGAGCAAGTGCGGAGTGGTACCAGGGGCCCTGGACCTGGCGGCTGGGCGTCTTTGACCTGTCGAAGGTTCCAAACAGTGAAAAGCTGGACACGCGTTTTGGGCAGTTCCAGGTCGTGGGCGAGGTCGAGCGACGCTGGACGGCCGTGGGGAAGAACGGCGCGCTGAAACTCAATGGTTTCCTCAGCCGCGGCCGCATGGGCCTCTATTCCGACGCCATCGCGCTTGGCGAACAACTGGATGAACCTCCCAGCGTCGCGCTCGTGCGGAAGTATCGTTCGAGGCCTGGGGTGAGCGTCAATCTACATCAGGATCTGGGCCAGGGATTCGGGCTATTCGCACGGGCGGGATGGGCCAAAGGCGACGTCGAGCCGTACGAGTTCGCCGACATCGACGAAACCGTCTCGGCCGGCGTCTCGATCAAGGGCGACCACTGGGGAAGAAAGGACGACACACTGGCGATTGGCGGCGTCGTCGATCAGATTTCGAAGATCCATCAGGAATATTTTGCCGAAGGTGGCCTCGGGATCCTTATCGGAGACGGCCGCCTGCCGCATCCGGCGACAGAGAACATCCTGGAGGCCTACTACAACATCGGCCTGACGTCGTTTTTCCATCTTTCGATCGACTATCAGTTCGTGGATCACCCCGCCTACAACACCGATCGAGGGCCGGTCTCCATCTTTGCCGCGAGGCTTCACGCCCAGTTCTGAAGCGGACTCATTTGCCGATCAGCAGCCAGGCGAGTGAGCCCGCTCCGGCCAGGGCGCAATAGAGGGCAAATGGATCGAATCCTCGCACCTCGTGGCTCTTGAACCAGCGCATAAGGGCCCACACGCTGGCAAGAGCCGTGACTCCGGCGACGACTCCGGCGAGCACCGCCGTGGCGCTGAAGTCACTGTGATGTTTGATCAGCTTGGGCGCTTCCAGGACCACTGCGCCGAGGATGATCGGCGTCGCCGTGAGGAACGAGAATCGGGCCGAATCCTCGTGATTGAGGCCGCAGATGTATCCGCCGGCCATGGTTGCGCCCGACCTCGACATGCCAGGAATGAGCGCCAGGCACTGCCAGAAGCCAATGATCGCCGCCTGAAGCCAGGATAGGTCTGCGAGCTTGCGTCCCTGCGACCTCTGCAGCCGCTCGGCGACGAAGAGCATGACACCATTGACGACTAGAAAGGCGGCCGCCAGCACTGGCGCGCCGAAACCCGCCTTGAGTTTTTTCTCGAAAACGAAGCCGATGACGACCGCTGGAATGGTGGCGACCACCACCCGCCAGAACAGGCGGCGGTCGGCCTCCCCGGCTGGATCGCGAAATCGCGCGACGGATCCGGCAAACGAGAGCCAATCCCGCCAGAAATAGCCCAGCAGGGCGATCGCGGTGCCCAGATGCATCACCGCCAGGAATGGCAGGAAGCCTTCGGCGTTCTCGTCGATCTTCCAGCCGAGCAATGCCGGCAGGATCACCGCATGGCCGAGGCTCGAAATGGGGAAAAGTTCGGTGATGCCCTGCACCACCGCCAGAACGATGGCCTGCCAGCCGGTCATACGCCGCCCTTTCGAATCGCCTTCGCCCGTCAGTTAGCGGCATACACCGCTGGAAGTCAGGCGTCCGCGGGGTATCCGCGCTGAAGTCGAGTTCAATTCCCTGAGTGACTAGGCCGGATTGTCGAGGCTGAAGCGGTCCTCATCGTCGTGGTAGGCGAACACTTCGGCGTACCGGCCCCAGGAGACGATTGCGTCCATGGTCTCTTCAGCCCGCGGCTCCGACATGAAATCCTCCAGCTCGTCCCGGAAGCGGCTGGCGGGCGCCTGATGGGAGTCGCGATCGTCCAGAACGCGACGGATGTGCGCCGCTAGAGGCACATAGGCCAGCAACTGCCGGGCGAAGATCTGCTTGCGCTCGTCCACGTCGGCGGCGTCGTAGCGTTTGCCGGTGGCTGAAAGCCGGATCGTGCGGCCATCGATCTCGGCAAAGCGCATGAGCTGCAGGGTTTCGGCGATCGGCAGAAGCTCATCAGCCTCGAGTTGCAGTTCGCGAGCCATGTCGGCGAGATCGGCCGCGCCGTTGTTGGGCGCGGCCGCGATGGATTCGATCATGCCCGCCAATTCGTTGGTCGAGACATGCGGCAAGGCCATGCCGAGGCCTGTCCCTGGGAAGGCGCCCTCGCGCGTTGGGGCGGCCGGCCGGGCCGTCATGCGGGCGTAGATGTCGTCCACGAGGGCGCGGAAGGCCGGGTCAAGGCGCTTGCGGGGCTGCGGCAGGTCGACCTTGATCTCGGCGATCACCCGGCCCGGGTTGGAAGAGAAGACAAGGATGCGATCGCACATCAACACCGCCTCCTCGATGTTGTGAGTGACGAGCAGGATCGAGCGGATCGGCATCCGGCCTTCAGACCACAGATCCAGTAGGTCGGTTCTGAGAGTCTCCGCGGTCAGGACGTCCAGCGCGGAAAAAGGCTCATCCATCAGGAGGATGGACGGTTGGACGACCAACGCGCGGGCGAGACCCACCCGCTGGCGCATACCGCCCGAAAGCTCCTTCGGATAGGCGTTTTCGAACCCGTCGAGACCAATGAGGTCGATGGCCGCCAGGGCCCGCTTGCGGCGTTCCCCCTGCTCCATGCCCTTGGCTTCCAGGCCGAGCTCGACGTTCTTCTGAACAGTCAGCCAGGGAAACAGAGCGAAGGTCTGAAAGACCATGGCGACGCCGTGGGCTTGATTATCGCCGGGAACGTCACTGACCCCGATCGTGCCGGCGGTAGGCGTGATCAGGCCGGCGATCGAGCGCAGCAAAGTCGACTTGCCCGATCCCGAGCGCCCCAGGAGTCCGACGATCTCATTCGGCCGCAGGGTGAGATCGACATCCTCGAGGACGACCAAGCCTGGACCGGCGCCATTGCCGTAGACGTGTTTCAGGCCCCGCACCTCCACAAGCGGCGCGGCGAGGGTCCGATCCATCACCAGGCTCATGGCCGGCCTCCTCTCTAGCCCAGGCGCAGCCGATGGGCGGCGAAACTGTACATTGGCCGCCACAGGCTGCGATTCAAAACGATCACAAAGATGGACATCACGGTCATGCCGAGTGCGACTTTCGGAAAGTCGCCGGCCGTCGTGGCGCTCTGAATATAGGCGCCCAGACCCGCGGCGTGCAGGGTGGTGTGCCCCCAATTGATCACTTCCACCACGACGCTGGCGTTCCAGGAGCCTCCAGATGCGGTGAGGGCGCCGGTGACGTAGTAAGGAAAGATCCCGGGAATGATGAAATCGCGCCACCTCTGCCAGGCGCGGAGATGGAACATGCCCGCCACCTCCTTGAGGTCATTGGGCAGGGCCGCGGCGCCGGCAATGACGTTGAAGACGATGTACCATTGGGTGCCCAGGATGATCAGGGGTGAGAGCCAGACATTCGGATCCAGCCGCCAGCCGACGATGGCCATGACAGCGAACGGATAGAGCAGGTTCACCGGGAACGCCGCCAGGAACTGGGCCAGCGGCTGGACGCGCGTTGACCAGGTAGGACGCAGGCCGATCCACACCCCGATCGGAACCCAAATCAGGCTGGCGACGGCGATCAGCACGAGCACTCGGAACAGGGTGATGAATCCCAGGCCGAATGCCGTGAGCGCGTCCTTGGCGCTGATGTTGGCTGCGAGATAGCGGACTATGGCCAAGGCCGCCCAGGCGACGCCCAGGGCCACCACGACGATCCAGAGACGATCAAGCCACGGCGCAGATCGCGGACCGCCAAAGCCTAAGGCAGGCAGGCGGGGAAGTTTCGCCCTCGGCGCCGCCGCCGCGAGGCGCGAGAGGAAACCACCCACCCGGCGCAGGATGCGCGTGCGCAACAGAAGATCATAGAACCAGGACTGCGGCTCATCCTCGGACGCCGTCTGCTCGAAGCGGAATTTGTCGGCCCAAGCGACGACCGGGCGGAACAGCAGCTGGTCGTACATCACGATGACGATGGCCATGGCCGCCACCGCCCAGGCGACGGCGACAAGGTCCTGCCGTTCGGTGGCCAGCGCCAGCCATGAGCCGATGCCGGGGATGGTGACTGTGTTGTTCCCTACCTGCATAGCTTCCGACGCGACGACGAAGAACCAGCCGCCCGACATCGACATCATGGTGTTCCAGACGAGCGCCGGAGTTGCGAATGGCAGCTCCAGACGGCGGAAACGCTGCCAGGGGGAGAGACCGAACTGGCGGCTCACCTCACTGAGGTCTTCCGGAAGTGTGCGCAGGGACTGGTAAAAGCTGAAGGCCATGTTCCAGGCCTGAGCGGTGAACACCATGAAGATCGACGCAAACTCTTCGCCCAACTCGTTACCCGGGAAGAGGCCCATGAAGAAGGCCAGGGTGAAGGTCATGAAGCCGAGGACCGGTATCGACTGAAGGATATCCAGCGCCGGGATGATGATCAGCTCGGCCTTGCGGCTCTTGGCCGCCAAGGTCGCCACGACGAAGGTGAAGATCAACGAGGCGACGATCGCCGCGAACATGCGCAACGTTGAGCGCAGGGCGTATTCGGGCAGGCGCGCCGGATCGAGGGTGACGCCGGCGTTCGGCAAGTGCGAGATCGGCAGGTTCATCTGCCGCGCGCCGTGCAGCACGATGACTGCCAGCCCGCCGAGCAGCAGGAAGGCAACCAGATCGAATCGATTGGGCGAAAAGCGCCGCCGCGCAAACCTGGCCAGCAGGCCAGGATTCATCCGTTCTGAGGAGAGGAAGACCATGGGCTCGCCTCGTGATCGCCGCGTCGATCGTCACGAGGACCCGATGGCTCAGATCCGGTTCGACAACCTCTGCGGCTCGCTTCTTGGACCGTTACTGTCGCTAGGCATTGGGGTTCGGGTTCCGGAGACGCGGCCCCACGAAGGAAGCCGCGCGGTGGATTGGTCTTGAAACGAAGGCCCTGTCAACCCTGCGAGCGTGACGTTTCATTGACCGAAAACCAGAGCCAGCAAGGTCATCGGCGACAAATGATGACAGCCCTGTTTCCGTGGTTTCGAATTAGCGTTAAAAGACTTAATAGTCGGGGGGATGATTCACCTCACAAGGGAGACAACATGAAGCTTCCAGGCATTGCCGTTGCGACGCTCGCAATCACGGCGCTCGTAGGGGGAACGGCGGTCGCCCAGGTGACCATGCAGCCGATCCCGAACCCGCCAGAAAAGGCAAGGGCGATGAAGGGTGGTAAACGCCATCATCACCACATGCACATGCATAAACACGTGCACATGCATAAGCACATGCACATGCATTACCATCATCACGCGGCGAAGACTGAAGCCGCGCCGGCCGCCGCCGAGGCCCCACCCCCGGCACAGCCGCAGTAGGAAGCGCGACGGCGGACCGGTCTCTCGCCGGTTCGCCGTTACGTCCTGAGGTGCAACGCGATCAGGAACTGCCTGATCGTGAATTGTGCTGGACATTCAAGAGCTTGAGCTCGCGCCTGTTGCGGTTCGCGAAGGGCCGTGCCTGAGGCGCAAATTCAGGGCCGAAGGGTCATTCCCACCGGGGCGATGGCCAGGCCCGCAAGCTTGAAATGCTGAACGGCGAATGGGATGCCGATCACGGTGATCGCCTGAGCGGCGCCGATCAGCACATGCGCCAGCGCGATGTACCAGCCGGCGAAGACGAACCAGATGACATTGAGGATCGTCCCCATGCAGCCCGTGCCCAGATCCTCTCGCCCGGCGACGATGTTGCGCGGGACTGCATGGCGGCCGAATGGCGCGAAGGCGAAAAGGCCAATGCGAAACACTGCCGGGACCCATGGCAGGCCAACGATGGTGATGGCCATCACGACCCCACCCACCATCCAGGCCAATCCAGCGGCGAAACCGCCAAAGATGAACCACAGGACGTTGAGGATCAGGGACAGCATGTCTCTCACCACCTAAGAAGTCGCGGGCCAAGCACGGCCCCGGCCGCGACGCTGACTGCCAGTCCGAGGCTATACCAGACGGCGACGAACGGAGCGGCGCTCTCCTGGCAGTAGAGGCCGTAGACGACAACCGACAAGCCGCCCGCCAGAAGGCCCGTCGCCGCTCCCGCCATCGCCAGGCGGGTCGGAGCCAAGCTGCGCATCGCCAGGACCGCAGCCACCCAGATTGGCGCCGCCAAGGCGATAATTCGCCAGGGACAGACCATCCAGGTGTGGCCGAGCCACAGGCCGCGGCCGCCCCCGCCCATCACCCTGTGCATCGCCATCATCCAAATGGTTGCAAGCGCGGCTGCGGCGAGAAGGAACCCGGCGGCGCCAGGGCGGCCACCCGGTCGAGACAGGGGCAGCGTCAGCGCCAGCCCAGCGAGGGCCGCCGCCACACCGTAGCCGGCCTTCATCCAGAACCATGACGTCTGCGCCGCCTCATCAAGCGGCTGGAGGCCCAGCCAGAGGACGAGAATGACCAGCGAGGCCAGCGCCCCGACGAAAGCCGCTGGAACGAGGCGGCGGGCCGGCGCGATCGGCCGGACCGGCGCACTGTCGGTCGCTGCAAGCGCTTCGATCAGCTCAGAGGTCTTCATCGGAGACCTCCTTCATCAGCCGCTTCATGCCGCGGTGAACGCTTACCTTGGCCGCCGTAACACTCATGCCGGCTCGTTCGGCCGCCTCTTCCATGGATAGACCGTGCAATTTGACATCGCGCAACAGCGTGCGCTGCCGAGTTGGCAGTCGATTGAGAAGATTGGCCACATCTTGCCTAACGGCGCCCTCTTCCGGATTGTCGTCGGCCAGAAGGTCGCCGGCATCCTCCAGCGCGATTGATCGCCGGCCGCCGGAGCGCCGGATGGAATCGATCAGCTTGTAGCGGGCGATCGCATAGGCCCAAGGCGTGAAGGCCAGCTTCGGATCGTACGTCGCCCGTTTCATATGGATGGCCAGCAGGGTCTCCTGAACCAGGTCTTCCGCCTGGCTGAGGTCGCCGGCGAGGCGACGACAAAAGAACGCACGCAGGCGGCCTGCGAGCAGCGTGAGCAGTTGGGTCTGAGCTGAGCGATCGCCAGCCTGCGTGGCGACCATCAGCGCCTTGAGCTGCGCCTCCAAGATCGGCTTCTTCCCAATCTGAATTCGGCCGGATGGCGTATTGGTTACAGGTCTTTTCCGGTCGAAGTAACCGTGCGCGAATGAGTTGCGAATTGTGGCCGAGGGACCTTTGCACCGAGATCCCGTCCACAAGGAGGTCCCATCAGATGCCCATGCGCCCGCTCCTCTCTCCGTTGATCGGATCCCTCTTGGCTGGATGCCTTGCCGCCAGCCCGGGCACGGCTGCGTCTCGCCTGCCTCCGCCCGCCTATGATCCGCCCGCGAACGGAATTCAGACCGCCGTGTTGTCCGGCGGCTGCTTCTGGGGCGTCCAGGGCGTGTTCGAACATGTGAAGGGCATCCGCAAGGTCTGGGCGGGCTATGACGGCGGCCAGGCCGCCACCGCGCACTATGACCTGGTCAGCACCGGGACCACCGGTCACGCCGAGTCGGTCGAGATCGAGTACGATCCGTCCCAGATTTCCTATGGCGAGGTTCTGCGCATCTTCTTCTCAGTCGCCACCGACCCTACCCAGGTCAATAAGCAGTTTCCGGACGAGGGTCCGCAATATCGCTCGGAAATATTCTACCGCGACGCCGCACAGAAGGCGGTGGCAGAGCGCTATATCGCTCAGTTGGGGGCCGCGGGCGCCTTCCCACATCGCATCGCCACGCGGGTCGATCCGGATGGCGGGTTCTTTCATGCCGAGGCCTATCACCAGGACTACCTGGTTCATCACCCAAGCCAGCCGTACATCGCCATTTACGACATGCCCAAGCTCGGTCAGTTGAAGTCTCTGTTCCCCGAGGCTTGGCGGCCGGCCCCGATCCTCGCCCTGTAGACCGGGGCTGGAATCATTGCGGCTGGCTGGCGAAGGCCTCGTCGCTATGCTCAACTGCCGTTGATTGAGACGGCGGCGAGGGGAATGTGAGTTCGATCGAGGCGACGGCCGACGCCGTCAGGGCCGCCTTCCGCCCACTCATTCCCGCCAATGTTCGACTTCGCGAGCTCAGCATCGTTCCGCTGATCGTTGGCGTGCTCCTCGGGGTGATCTTCGGCGCTTCGTCCCTCTATCTCGTTCTCAAGGTCGGTCTGACGGTCAGCGCTTCGATTCCCGTGGCCGTCATCTCGCTCACCCTGTTCCGGCTCCTGGGCCGGATCGGACCGCGTTCGGCGACGGTGTTGGAGCACAATATCGTCCAGACGGCCGGCTCTGCGGGCGAGTCGATTGCTTTCGGCGTGGGCGTGACCATGCCAGCAATCATGATCCTGGGCTTCGATCTCGAGGTTGGCAGGGTGATGCTGGTCGCGGTGCTGGGCAGCCTGCTTGGCATCCTGATGATGATCCCGCTGCGTCGGGCCCTGATTGTCCAGGAACATGGGGTCCTCAAATATCCTGAAGGAACGGCTTGCGCGGAGGTCCTGAAGGCCGGCGCTAACGCCGAAGAACGGGCCCTCGGGCAGGTCGGAAGTTCAGCGACCACGGTACAGACCGACGCGCGTTCAGGCGCAGCCGCGATCTTCACCGGCTTTGGCGTCGGGGTCGTCTACAAGCTGGCCATGGAAGCCTTCCGGCTGTGGAAGGATATTCCCGAAAAGGTGTTCGGCGCGCCGTTCGCGTCCGGGTCCGTCGCCGCTGAGATCTCGCCCGAGCTCCTGGGCGTCGGATACATCATCGGGCCCAAGATCGCCGCCACTATGGCCGCCGGTGGGGTGCTGGCCTACCTGGTCCTGATCCCGGCCATCCACTTCTTCGGATCGGCGGCGGTTGGCCCGATCGCGCCAGGAACCGCTCCGATCGCGCAGATGAGCCCGGACGACATCCGCGGCGCCTATGTGCTGTATATTGGGGCCGGCGCAGTGGCGACCGGCGGGATGATCAGCCTCGTCCGCTCGCTGCCAATCATCTGGCGAAGCCTAGCAGGCGGCCTCGCCGCGTGGCGGACGCGAAATGGGCGCGGCGCCGGCGATGCGACACCGCGGACCGATCAGGACTTGCCGCCGAGCTTCGTCGCTCTCGGCCTCGTGGGGCTGGTTGCGGCCATCCTGATCTTCCACAGCCTGCGGATGAACATCGTGGGCGCGGTGCTGATCGTGCTGTTCGGTTTTCTATTCGTCACCGTCTCCTCGCGGCTGACGGGGCAGATTGGATCGTCTTCCAACCCGATTTCCGGCATGACCGTGGCGACGCTGCTGCTCACCTGCCTGATCTTCCTGGCGCTGGGCTGGACGGGCCCAACCTACTACGTGACGGCCCTTTCCGTGGGCGGGATCGTCTGCATTGCCGCCGCAAACGGCGGGGCCACGTCGCAGGATCTCAAGACCGGCTACCTGATCGGGTCTACGCCGCGCGCCCAACAGATCGCTATCCTATGCGGGGCGCTGGCCTCGGCGGTCGCTCTCGGCCCAGTCCTGCTGGCGCTGAACAACGCCTCCACGGTCTATGTGCCGGTTGCGAGCACCGCAGCGACGTCTTCAACCGTGACCAAGGATCGGGCACTACCGCTGGCGGTGTGGCATGTCCCAGCGGGCGAAGTCGCGAGCCTGCCCCAAGAGCGCATAAAGGGCCCGCAGGCATCATCCGACACCGCCCTCTATCGGGTGTTCCAGAAGACCGACCAGGTCGGCGGCGAGCCCGGACGCTATCTCGTCGATAACGCAGGCGCGCCGCACTGGCTTGTCGATCCGGGCGTGAACGGCGCTCATCGCGTCCGCCCTGACGGCACCACCGTTAACAAGTTCGCTGCCCCAAAGGCGACGCTGATGAGCTACATCATCAAGGGCATCCTCAACCGGCAGCTGCCGTGGACGCTCGTCATCTTGGGCGCGATGATCGCTGGCGTGCTGGAGATGTGCGGCATTCAATCCCTGGCGTTCGCGGTGGGAGTCTATCTGCCGTTGTCGTCCTCGAGCCCGATCCTGATTGGCGGCATGGTGCGGGCGCTGGTCGATCGCCATCTCAAGTCGCGCCTGGCTCACCGCCGGTTGTCGGAGGCGGAACTGATCGCAGAGACGGACAAGAGCCCTGGGGTCCTGGTCGCATCGGGATATATCGCCGGCGGCGCCATAGCCGGCATCGGCATCGCCTTCATGGCGGGCGCGATGACGCACTTCAATCAACAGGTCGAAGACTTCATGGCCGGCCACAATCCCTTCTACCAAGGCTCATGGGCGGACCTCTTGGCGCTCATTCCTTTCGTGTGCCTCGTGACCGGCCTCTATCTGACCGGCCGTCTCGCCCGGACAAGCGACGCTTGAACCGAACCGAAGACCTGGCCCGGCTGATCGACGAAGCCAGCCGCATCGTCGTCTTCACGGGCGCGGGGATGTCGACTGAATCCGGCATTCCGGATTTCCGCAGCCCCGGCGGGGTCTGGAGCCGGATGAAGCCCATCTATTTCCAGGATTTCGTCGCAAGCGAGGAACAACGGCGGGAGGCCTGGGCGCGGGCCTTCAGCGGCGCCGCCGGTTGGGTGGGCGCCAAGCCGAACGCGGGGCATTTCGCGGTCGCGCGTCTGGTCGCTTCGGACAAGGCGTCCGTCGTTCTCACCCAGAACGTCGACAACCTGCATCAGGCGTCGGGCGTGCCCGAATATCGTGTCATTGAGCTGCACGGCAACGCCAGCTACGCCAAATGCCTCCAGTGCGGCTTGCGGCACGAACTGGCCGATCTCAAGTCACCTTTCCTCGACCGGGGAGTCATTCCCGCCTGTCGGGATTGCGGCGGAATCGTCAAAACGGCGACGATCTCCTTCGGCCAACCGATGCCAGACGAGGCCATGGTTCGCGCCGAAGCGGCGGCCACGGACTGCGACCTCTTCCTTGTTCTCGGCTCTTCACTGGTGGTCTATCCGGCAGCAGGATTTCCCCTGCTCGCCAAGCGAAACGGCGCGCGGCTGGCCATCGTCAATCGCGAGCCGACAGATCAGGACCGGTTCGCGGATCTGGTGGTCAACGCTGAAATCGGGGCGGTCCTTGGAGCCGTTGCGCCGGCGATCGCCTGACCGGTCAGCCGCACCTGGAGGGGTAGCGGGCGAGCAGGCCGGCGCGGTCCTTGCGAAGGTCCCGACCGTCGCGGGCCGCCGGATAGGGCGCGTCGCCCCTGAGCCCGCGCCATAGTTCGAGGTTGTAGGCGGCCGTATCGAGATGATCTTCACGGGAGAAGTCCTGGCCTTTCATCGCTGCGGTCCAGTAAGCCGCCGAGCGAAGAGGCGCGATGCATCCACGCTCCGCGTCTGTCGATGGCGGCAGGGGCAGGGTCGTGGTCCGCAAAACCTTCGGGACGCGGGCGTCAAAGGTCCAGCTGGCGAGTGCAGTGTCGAACACGTCCGTCATCGGCTCCGCGGCTGCGTCCGGCAGCCCAATGGGTGGAAGGCCGAGAACCTCCTCGATCGTGCGCACCAGATTTGTCGTCGCATAACGATGCGAGATGACCGCACCCTGTTTGACGAAGGGTCCGACGATGAAAGCGACCGACCTGTGCGCGTCCACATGGTCCGGGCCGTCCTGGGCGTCGTCCTCGACCACGAAGATCAGGGTATCCTTCGCGAACCGGCTGTGAGCTACCTTCTCGACCAGGAGACCGACCGCATAGTCGTTGTCGGCAAGTTCGCCCTCGACCGTATTGATGCCGTCGATGCCTTCGCCGAAATCGCCGGTGTGGTCATGTGGCATTCGCACCAGCATCAGATTCGGCGCGACGCCCGAGGCGGCGAACCCATCGAACTCCCGCGCCCATTCGCGAAAACGCCAATAATCCGGGAATCCTTGATCGAAGCCGCGGAAATAGGGGTCGCTGATCGCCATCAGTGAGGCCTTGGCCGGGACAAAGACACGAATGCCGACCTTCCAAGGCTCGTGCAGTTTTGGCGTACGGTAAGGGCCCGCGCCTTCGTCGTAGAGCGTGAGATCGCCGTAGAAGCCCCAGTTGCGCACCGTCAGCCCGACCCTGAGGGCCTGGTCCCAGAGATAGCCCTTCCCGGCTTCGCCTCCCGGTCCGTCCGGCGCCGCGACGTCGACCGCGCCCGGCAGGATGTTGGGATCGGACGGCGCCAGCGGGTCCGCAGCTCTGCGCTCGGCGGAACTGGCGAGGCCCATGTTGAGGTTCCGATTGTCGCCCTCTTGGTCATATTGCAGGCCACGGCTGGCGTAGTTCACCGGCGCTTCCCGCTCGGTGAAGTCATTGGTCCGGCCCGCGACGGTCCAGTTCCAGCCGGTGTTACTGCTCTCGCCGCTGTCAAAGAACCGATCGAGATCGACAAACTGGCGGGCGAGTTGGTGCTGGTTGGGCGTCATGGCGTCGGGGAAGACAGCCAGGCGCGGATCGCCGTCGCCGACCTCGAGGTCACCCAGGATCTGATCGTAGGTCCTGTTTTCCTTCACCACATAGATCACATGGCGAATGTGGCCGCGGAGGAAGGCCATGATCTCAGCCTCCCTGGCTGAAGGTGCAGATGCGATATGATTGTTGGCCGCCGCTCGCCTGGTTAGCGCGCCCAGCGCCGCGGGCGATGGGGGCGGAAGGGTGAGGAAGCCCGCCTTCTCCCTCTGCCAGACGTATTGGTTGCTCGCGCGGCAGGAGAAATCATGTGCGGGCACGATCGCCAGATCGTTGCGGCAGGCGCGCGGATTCGGACCGGCGTTGCTCTTGCCGTTGACCACGAAAATCCGCCGCCCGTCGGGCCTGACCGCAACAGCGGTTGGGTACCAGCCGGTCGGGATCATGCCGACCACGGCTGAGCCCTGCGGTCGGTCATCGTCGTCCGCTCGTCCCGACGGGCCCTTGGAACCTCGGGCGCGATCGTCCAGGCGGATGACCGCCAAAGCGTTGAGGCCGCCATCCGAGACAAGAAGGGACTGGCCGTCTGGAGAAAGAGCCAGGGCGTTGGAGCCGGCGCCGCCCAGTCCTCTAGGGCCCCAGTCCTTGGGGCCGGCGGTGGGAATCGTCTCGATCAAGCGGTCCGAGCGGATGTCGACCACGCCAACGGCGTCTGTGTTGTCGAGGGCCACATAGAGCCGGCCGCGGCCGTTGCTCGCCAGGGCTGTCGGCTGTCCTCTGGTGGAAATGCGCGCCGTCACCCGCGGCGCCGGGCCTCGCACAGAGAGGGCGATTACCTGTCGATCGCGTTCGCTCGCCACATAGGCCTTGGCGTCGCCAGTCCACGCCACAGCCTGGGGAAATGTCCCTCCGGGACGGCCGGCTTTTGTCCGATCGGCCGCGCCGGGCCGCAGATCGGTTTCCCTTAGAGCCCCAGTGCCGAGATCTATGACCGTGATCGAATCGTTCTGGAAGTTGGCCACGAGCAGCCGGCGTCCGTCGGGACTGACGGCAAGGCCGGCCGCCTCGGGCTTGACGGTCAGACCCAAACCGGCCTTGTGCCCCAAACGGAAGGTGCGGCCCGCCTGGATGGCTCCGGGCGCGCCGACGAATTCCACAACATCATCATCCACACCGCCGGAGACGAAGAACCGGTCGCCACGCGGCGACCAGGCGATGCCCAGAAACGTATCGGGGACGGTCAGCACTTGTCGCTTGACAGGGTTCGCGCCCGCCACGTCGTAGACAAATACGTATTCCTGCGAGCGATCGACGATGAATTTGCCGTCGGGGCCAAAGATCCGGTTGAAACCGCTGGTCAGGATGAGGAGGGTGTGGCCATCCGGCGAGAGGGCGAGCGCCGAGGCCTGGCCGGCCGTAAACGCCGGATCTCCGGGCAAGTCAGGATGGAGCGATTGGAATATCGACCCCGGCGCGGCCGATGGCGTGATCAGTGCGCCGGTCGGTGTGGTTTCAGTCGTCGTCGCCGAATACGTTCCCCCGACCGCGAGGAGCGCCGCTGCCGCGATGCCAAGCCCCAGTCCGCCTTTCATTTGTCCGCCCCCGGCTTCGCCTTGCAGACCTTATTCTGTCCGCCACGGGTGACAATCGGATGTCGTCAGCGACCGGAATGAACCCGCATCAGCCCCTCCTGGGCCGTGGAGGCGATCAGCCGGCCGTCGGCGTTGAAGATTTCGCCGAGGTTGAAGCCACGCGAGCCGGACGCGGAAGGACTTCTCTGGGCATAGAGGTGCCAATCATTGAAGTTTGAGCGCCGGTGAAACCAGATGGCGTGATCGAGGCTCGCGGACTGGAAGTTCGGCGTGCGCCAGTTGATGGCGTGCGGCCGCATGGCCGTCGATAGAAGCGACATGTCCGACGCATAGGCAAGCGCCGCTTGTTGAATAGCGACATCATCGGGGAGCGGCGTCGTCGCCCGCATCCAGACATTCTGCTCTGGTTCGGCCGGTGTTGGCGCGCCGCTCCAGCGATCGCCGCCGATCCAACGCATCTCAATCGGCCGTTGCCGGCCGTCGTCGAACGGTGAGGCCGGAACCTCGGCCGCCGGAGGCACGTCGGGCATCGGGTCCTGGTGATCGAAGCCCGGGATGTCGACTTCGAAGGAGGCCGCCAGATTGAAGATCTGGGCGCCGTGCTGCACCGCGGTCACGCGTCGGGTGGTGAATGATCTGCCGTCCCGCGCCCGATCGACGTCATAGAGGATCGGCACGGCCGGATCGCCCGGCCGGATGAAGTAGCAGTGCAGCGAGTGGCAGATGCGCTCTTCGACCGTGCGATAGGCCGCCAGCAGCGCCTGGCCGATGACCAGCCCGCCAAAGATGCGAGGTCCCCAATCTGCCGGCGCGACGCCGCGGAAGAGGTTCACCTCGATGCGTTCGAGCGAAAGGGTCTCGATCAGGTTTTCGGCTTCCGCCATGCCCACCCCGTGCAATGGAAGGGCAGGCCCTTAGCCCGGCCGCGACATGCAAACAAGGTGACTTCAGGTTTCCCACCCAAGGGACCTTTCGACTGCTCTCGACCACCTAGCGAACTCACGTGAGCGCTCCTCGGCAGTCATGGCTGGTGTCCAAGCGCCGTCCTCGCGCCATTTCGCTCTCAGGGAGTCCAGGCCAGGCCAGAACCCAACCGCCAGGCCAGCCGCATAGGCTGCGCCGAGACAGGTCGTTTCGGCGATCGCCGGGCGGGACACGGGCGTATCCAGGACATCGGCCTGGAACTGCATCAACAGCTCATTGGCCGTCATCCCCCCGTCCACCTTGAGCCTGGTGAGACGTTGGCCGGAGTCGGCGGCCATGGCGTCAACGATTTCCCGGGTCTGCCAGGCGACGGCTTCGAGCGCCGCCCGGGCGATGTGCCCTGCCTTCACGAAGGCGGTGAGACCGACGATGACGCCGCGCGCGTCGCTGCGCCAGTGCGGCGCGAACAGCCCGGAAAACGCCGGCACGAAATAGCATCCTCCATTGTCGGGCACGCTCCTCGCCAGCTCTTCGACTTCGCTGGCGGCGCGGATGATCCCCAAGTTGTCGCGCAACCATTGGATGAGCGCGCCGGTGACGGCGATTGATCCTTCCAGGGCATAGACCGCCGGCTGATCGCCGATGCGGTAGCCGACCGTGGTGAGCAGTCCGTTGCGCGACGCCACCGGCGTCTCGCCGGAGTTGACCAGCAGGAAGTTGCCGGTCCCATAGGTGCACTTTCCCTCACCTGGAGAAAAGCACGTCTGGCCGAAGAGCGCCGCCTGCTGGTCGCCGAGCGCCGAGGCGATTGGGACCCCGTCCAATACATCCCGTCCCTTCCCGAACACCTGGGACGACGAGACAATCCTGGGCAGCATGGCTCGCGGCACGGTCATTGCCTCGAGCAGGGCCTCGTCCCAGTCGAGAGTCGCCAGGTTCATCAGCATGGTGCGGCTGGCGTTGGTGACGTCGGTGACGTGCTCGCCAGTGAGATTCCAGATCAGCCAAGAGTCCATCGTGCCGAAGAGCAGTTCGCCGCGTTCGGCCGCCTGGCGGGCGCCTTCCACCTTGTCGAGGATCCAGCGCAACTTCGGGCCCGAGAAATAGGTGGCGAGTGGCAGGCCGCAGGCGGCGCGGAACCGGTCCCGGCCCGCGTCGCCAGCGAGTTCGGCGACCAGCGCGGCGGTGCGCGTGTCCTGCCAGACAATGGCGTTGGCGATCGGGCGGCCGCTGGATTTCTCCCAGACCACAGTCGTCTCGCGCTGGTTGGTGACGCCGAGCGCCGCGAGGTCGCGGGCATCGATCCCCACCTTGGCCAGAGCCGCGGAGACGACACCGCGCACATTCGCCCAGATCTCAGACGCGTCGTGTTCCACCCAGCCGGGCCTGGGATAATGCTGACGGTGCTCCACCTGAGCGGATGCGGCCACGGCTCCCGCTTCATTGAAGATCATGCACCGTGAGGAGGTTGTCCCCTGGTCGATTGCCGCGATGTAGCGCTCGGTCATGTCGGCCCCGCATTCGACTGCCCGGGCGGATGCGCGCCCCGCAAATGATGAAGCGCAATGCCGCTGGCGGTCGCCAGATTGAGGGAATCGAAGCGGCCGTCCATGGGGATCCTGACCGTTGACGCTCGCGTCAGGATCTCTTCCGCAAGCCCACGGCCCTCCGCCCCGACGAGCAGCGCGGCGCGCTGGGGCGGTTTGAGATCGGCAAGCGCGATCGCCCCTTTCGGGCTGAGAGCCAGAGGTTCGAATCCGAGGCGCCTCAGAATCGCCAGCGGATCCTCGTCCGCCTTGAGCCTGGCGTATGGCGTGATCAGGGCCGCGCCGACGGAGACGCGGATCGCCTTTCTGTAAAGCGGATCGCAGCAAGCGGCATCTAGAAGCACGGCTGAGGCGCCGAACGCCGCCGCGTTGCGGAAAACCCCGCCCATGTTGTCGTGATTGGATATGCCGAACAGGGCGACCACGAGCGCAGCGCCCTGAACTGAGCCGAGAAGGAAATCGGCCGTAGGTTCTGATGATCTCTCGCCGAAGGCCAGGATTCCGCGATGAATATGGAAACCGGCGATGCGGTCCATCACCGCGTCCTGAGCAGCGTAGATGGCAACGTCTGCTGAAAGGGAGTTGAGGACGTCGGCCAGATGATCGATCCGTCGCTCGGCTATGAGCACCGAGCGGGCCTTATGCAGCCGGCTGCCCGCCAGCACGCGCAGGACCACTTCGCCCTCGGCGATGAAACCCCCGTGTCGGCCAGCGATATCTCGATCGCGCACATCGCGAAACGGCTCGATCCGCGGATCGTCTGGATCGTCGATGCCGATAAAGCGTGTCAGGCGGCTCTGGCCTGTTGCTCGGTCAGCCAGGCGCGGCCTTCGTCCGTGATCGCGACCAAGGCGCCGTTCGCGCCGCTACGCCGCCTGATCCATCCCTCCACGAGGGCGTCCTCCCAGATGGTTAGCCGCGGGCATGACGAGCGCCAAGCCTCCATCACCTCTCCGTAGGGCCGATCGCCGGCGGCGAGCCACGTCAGCAGGTCGACCAAGAGAGCATCATTCGCTTCGGGCATGGCGCCCCTCCTCTCCTGCAAAACCGGGTTAGCCCAGCACCGTCCGATCTTACAAGATCGCGCTCTCCACCCCTCAACGCATTCGAGTCCGAAAACCGCCGGACTCAGAGCGGTAATTCCGCGTATCGTGACCTCATGCTTCTGGACCCCATCCAATGCCGCAAGGCGATCCTGGCCCGCGACGCACGTTTCGACGGGCGGTTCTTCACTGGCGTCCTGACCACGGGGATCTACTGCCGGCCGGTCTGCCCGGCGCGTCCGCCGAAGCCCGAGAACTGCCGCTACTATCCGTCCGCTGCCGCCGCCCAGGCGGCCGGCTTCCGGCCATGCCTAAGGTGTCGACCAGAGACGGCCCCGGGCCTGGGCGCCTGGAGGGGCGCTTCAAACACCGTGTCTCGGGCCGTCAGCCTGATCGAGGCCGGCGCGCTCGACGACGGCGATGTCGAGAACTTGGCCGATCGCCTAGGCGTCGGGGAGCGGCATCTGCGCCGATTGTTCCTGAAGCATCTGGGCGCGTCACCCATCAGTGTCGCCCAGACCCGCCGCGTCCACATCGCCAAGCAACTCATTCATGAAACAACCCTGCCGATGACCGAGATCGCCCTGGCCTCGGGCTTCGGCAGCGTGCGTCGCTTCAACGAGACGATGCTTGCGCTCTTTGGTCGTCCGCCAACCGACCTGCGTCGCATCGCCGGAATGGGTGGCAGCGGTCACGCCGGCATCACACTCTCGCTCGGATACCGGCCGCCGTTCGACTGGAACGCGATCCTGGGCTTCCTTGCCCTGAGGGCGATTCCCGGTGTGGAACAGGTCGAGGACGGACTCTGGCGTCGCACGATCGCCATGGATGGCGCGGTTGGCGAGATCGAAGTCGCCCACGAGCCGGAACGGAACCGCGTTCGCGCTACGATCCGCTTTCCCGCGCTCGCCGCCTTGCCAAGGATCATCGCCCGCATTCGGCAGGTGTTCGACCTCGACGCCGATCCCGATGCCATCAACGCGGCCCTTTCGCGCGATCCGCGTATGGCCCCGCTAGTGGCCGCTCGACCGGGCCTCCGGGTCCCCGGAGCGTGGGATAGCTTCGAACTCGCCGTACGCGCGATCCTCGGCCAGCAGATCACCGTTCGCGCGGCGACGCGGCTCGCCGGCGAGATCGCTGCCCGGTGGGGAGAGTCCTATGACGGCGGTGAGCTCACGCGTGTCTTTCCCGGCCCTGAAAGGCTCTCCGAGGCCGAGATCGGTGGCATGCCAGGCCCGCGCGCTCAGTCCGTCGTCAAGCTTGCCAGGGCAGTAAGCGCCAATCCGCGGCTGATCGAACGGGCTGAAGACTTCGAGACCTCGATCCATCGCCTCTGCGCCCTGCCTGGAATTGGCGAATGGACGGCGAACTACATCGCCATGCGTGCCCTGCGCGAAACTGACGCCTTTCCCGCGGCCGATATCGGTCTGATGCGAGCGCTTGAGACGGAAGGTCGACGCCCGCGACCCGCCGAACTCGACCAGCTCAGCCAATCCTGGCGGCCCTGGCGCGCCTACGCGGCGATGCACCTGTGGACCGCGCCCTACAAGAAGGAGAAATCCCATGAACTTGCAGCTTGATCGTTTCGCCTCGCCAATGGGCGAGCTGCGTATCGTGTTCGACGACGAAGGCCGGCTTCGGGCCCTCGATTTCGAGACCTATGCCGACCGGAGCCTGAACCTCATGCGCCGTCAATACGGCGATGTTCCGATCACGGACGGAAAAGCGCCGGCGTCGATCCGAGAGCCCCTCGAGGCCTACTTCAAGGGCGACCTGAAGGCTCTTGAACGCATCAAGGTGGCGACCAACGGGACTCCGTTCCAGGAGGCCGTGTGGGCGGCCCTTCGTGACATTCCCGCAGGCGCGACCCGTTCCTACGCCGAGCAGGCGGAGGCGATCGGCCGGCCCAAGGCGGTGCGAGCCGTTGGCCTGGCCAACGGCGCCAATCCGATTGCAATCGTCAATCCATGTCATCGGGTGATCGGCAAGAGCGGCGATCTCACCGGCTACGGTGGCGGCCTCGAACGCAAGCGCTGGCTACTGGCTCACGAAGGCGTCCTCTGAACCCCGAGTGGCGGGCATGACGATTGCCCGCTGGTCTTGTCGCCGCTAAGACCCCATCTCAGAGGGCGGCGGCGAGCGCCGGCGAAGGAGAACGTGGCCCATGACCTTGAAAATCAATGACGTAGCGCCCGATTTCACCCAGGAAACGACTGAGGGGCCTATTCATTTCCACGACTGGATCGACGGCCACTGGGTCGTGCTCTTCTCGCATCCGAAAGACTTCACGCCGGTTTGCACCACGGAACTTGGGGCCGTGGCCAGACTGAAGCCGGAGTTCGACAAGCGCGGAGTAAAGGTGATCGGCCTGTCGGTGGATCCGGCCGACAATCATAAGCGCTGGAGCGCCGACATCGCCGAGACACAGGGTACCGCCCCTAACTTCCCGATGATCGCCGACGCCGACCTAAAGGTCTCCAAGCTATACGGCATGTTGCCGGCTGACACCGAAGGCACGAGCGAAGGCCGCACCCCGGCCAACAACGCCACCGTGCGCAACGTGTTCATCATCGGGCCGGACAAGCAGATCAAGCTGATCCTCGTTTATCCGATGAGCGTCGGCCGAAATTTCCAGGAGATCCTCCGAGCGATCGACGCACTTCAGCTCACCGCCAAGCACAAGGTGGCTACGCCCTCGGACTGGAAGAAGGGCGAGGACGTGATCATCGTCACCGCCGTCTCCGACGAAGACGCGAAGGCGACCTTTGGCGAGTTCAAGACGCACAAGCCCTACCTGCGCACGACCGCGCAGCCGACTTGAGGACCTAGGCCGAACTTGGGTGACGGCCGGCCTTCTGTGGGAAGAGGGCGACGCAGGCGATCATGATTGCGGCGATCGCCAGCGACGCCAGCGGCCGACTGATGTTGAGGCCGCCGTGGGCCAAGGGCTTGTCCAGGAGATCGCCGGCCGTCGCTCCTAACGGCCGGGTCAGGATGAACGCGGCCCAGAAGAGGGCTACGCGCGAGATCTTGGTCCAGAAATAGAGGGCCGCGACCACCGCAAGCGCTCCCGCGAACAGCAGGACTCCGCCCCCGAAACCGAACCCGCCGGTGTCGGCGACCCAGTCTCCCAAGGCCGTGCCAAGGGTCTGCGAGAACGTAATCGTGACCCAGTAGAAGACTTCGACCCGAGGCGTGGAGACCGTGTCGACCGAGATTGTCCTCTCGGAAAGGTACCAGACCCCTAGCGAGACCAAGACGGCCGCAAACAGCAACGAAGAGCCGCCGGTGTAGCCGATCCCTAGCGACCGGTCGGCGAAGTCAGCCAACGTCGTTCCCGCCAGGGTCGAGGCGACAATGGTCGTCCAATAGATCCACGGGTTGAACCGGCGCGCCCAAATCTGGAGCCCGACGAGCGCGGCCAGCGCCACGGCGAAGATGCCTGTGCCGATCAGGTAGCCAAATGGATTGGCCTCGGGCGTCGTCTCCCCCAGCCAGGTCATGGTGACGCTGTCGCCGCCGGTCTCGCCGAGAGTCGTGGCGAGAATCTTGATGATCCAGAAGGTCAGAGTGACAGCCGGGACCTTGCTCAGAATCTCCCGCTGTCCGGGGGCGGCCGAGTCCATACGAACCTCTCTGCTCAACCCCCTCGCCGCTTCTGCCGCGTGGGAGTCGGCAAGGCAACCCGGGGCGCAAAAGCAAAGGGCCCGGCGTGACAGCCGGGCCCTTCGATCGATGTTGGGTGCGGGGACAGGATTTGAACCTGTGACCTTCAGGTTATGAGCCTGACGAGCTACCGGGCTGCTCCACCCCGCGTCAAACCGGCGCAAAAGAATACGTGATGAAGGGTCGGTTGAACGGAACATCCTCTTGGCAGACCTGGCCGCGACCTACTCTCCCGCGCCTTGAGACGAAGTACCATCGGCCCTGGAGGACTTAACGACCGAGTTCGGGATGGGATCGGGTGGGGAACCTCCGGCATAGCTACCAGGTCAGCAAAGAGGACGTTTCGATGACATCATTGTCGGCGTCAATCAATTTCGACGCGCATGAGTTTTGATAAGAACGATCAAGCCTATCGAGCGATTAGTACCAGTAAGCTACACGCCTCGCGGCGCTTCCACACCTGGCCTATCAACGTGATGGTCTATCACGGCTCTCGGCGAAGCCTTGTTTTGAGGTGGGTTTCCCGCTTAGATGCTTTCAGCGGTTATCCCGTCCATACTTAGCTACCCTGCTGCGCGGCTGGCGCCACGACAGGTCCACCAGAGGTATGTCCATCCCGGTCCTCTCGTACTAGGGACAGATCCTCTCAAGCTTCGAACACCCACGGCAGATAGGGACCAAACTGTCTCACGA
>DASXGB010000059.1:0-13402 GCA_036489325.1 Caulobacteraceae bacterium | reverse complement strand
TGGCTTAACGGCCGTGAAGGTTCGAGTCCTTTCCTGGGCACCATTTTAGGGAGCGCAGGCTGGTCCACCGGCTCGGCTTGAGAGGCGCGGGTCGAGACCCCAAATGTCGCTGGCCCAACCTTAGTGAACGAGACCTGGCCTTAACCCTTTGAGGCTAGCCTGTAACAAGATCGGCGCGCGACACGCTGGCGGAGCAATGACGGACTTGGCGGCCATTCTGCATCAAGGCGACCTGCCAGACGGCCTCTTTGATGGCGTAGCCTCTGTGGCCGTCGATTCGGAAACCATGGGTCTCAGGGTCGGTCGCGATCCCCTGTGCGTCGTTCAGATCTGCGGTCCCGAGGGCGACGCCCACGTTGTCCGCCTCGACCGCACCAGCTATCACGCGCCCAATCTCAAGCGGCTGCTAGCCGATCCGGCAATCCTGAAGATCTTCCACTTCGGCCGCTTCGATATCGCCATGTTCAAGGCGCATCTAAGCGTCGTCGCCGCGCCCGTCTATTGCACCAAAATCGCCTCCAAACTGGCCCGCACCTATACCGATCGCCACGGCCTCAAGGATGTGGTCAAGGAATTGCTGGGCGTCGATCTCAGCAAGGCGCAACAGAGTTCGGACTGGGGCGCGCCGGAATTGTCTGCCGACCAGATCGGTTACGCCGCCTCCGATGTCCTCTACCTTCACTCGGTGAAGACCCGGCTCGACGCCATGCTCGAGCGCGAAGGCCGCATGTCTCTCGCCAAAGCCTGCTTTGACTTCCTGCCCCACCGCGCGCTCCTCGACGTGGCCGGCTGGGAAGATGTCGATATCTTCGATCATGGTCCGTAAAGGCGCCGCCTTGACTCTCGCCTCCTCCACTCGCGGCCCCAATATGCCCATGCCCAGGGGCAAGGCGCGGGCTCACAGCCGTTTCGTGCGGTTCCTGCGCGTGCTTCTGCCGCTGTTGATGATCGCCGTGATCGGCCTGCTCACGACGCTGGTTGTCCAGCACGCGGTCAGGCGGCAGGCTGCGGCCCATCAGGACGCGTCGACGCCGATCCGGATGACCAATCCCCACTTCTTCGGCCGCGACAATCAGGGCCGGGCCTTCACTCTGGGAGCGCACGAAGCGGCGCGCGACGAGCGCAGTCTGCAAGTGGTGCTGCTGCAGTTTCCGTCCCTGATCATGGACGTGGGCGGCCTGCACCCGTCAAATCTCACGGCCGACAGCGGCGTCTATCATGAAGACAGCCGCATGTTGCTGCTTCGCGGCCATGTGCGCGGCGCCAACGCCGTGGGCGAGAAATTCGCCACCGACCAGGCCCTCGTCAACACCAAGACCGGCATGGTGCAGGGCCCGCAGGCCCTGGCCGCCCAGACCAGTCAGGGCACGGTGAAATCCAACGGCTATGATGTGTTCAACAAGGGTCAGACGGTGGTGTTCAAAGGCGGCGTTCACGCCCAGCTGAAGACTCACTAGATGATGGCGCGGTCCCGCCCGAGGTCGTAAAGGAGCGCGCATGACTTCGAGACCCACTCGTCGCTTGGCCGCCATGGCCGCGCTCGCCGTACTGGCGTCGGGCGACGCGGCGCAGGCGCAGATCGAAACCAATTCCAACGCCCCGATCGACATCACCGCCAATGAGGCCGAGGTGGTCAATTCCAAGTGCCTGGCCATCTGGAAAGGCGCCGCTGAGGCTTTGCAGGGCGACAGCCGGCTGAGGGCCAACACCATCACCGTCTATCAGGCCCCCAAGAGCAAGGACGCCGCCGGACAGCAGGACTGTGGCGCAACCGAAAAGGTGGTCGCTGAGGGCAATGTCTACTACGTCACGCCCACCCAGAAAGCGCACGGCGAACGCGCCGTCTATACCGCCGCGGATGATGAGATCGTGATGACCGGAAGCGTCGTCGTGGCTCAGGGCAAGGACGTCGCCCGCGGCGACAAGCTGATCATCAAGGTCTCGACCAAGCAGTTCACCATGGTGTCGAACGCAACCGGTGCGGGCGCGCCAAACCGGGTCCGTGGCGTTTTCTATCCGAAGAAGACCGACCAACCGGCCTCGGCATCGGCGGCCACCCCAGAGGCCCAATGAACGAGGCGGCCACGCTGGCGAAACCCGTCGCCCCTGTCGACGGAGCGGGCGAAGGCCTGATCGTCGACCGGATCGGCAAGTCCTTTCGCGGCCGCGCCGTGGTCAAGGGCGTGAGCCTGCATCTAGCCCGCGGCGAGGTTGCCGGCTTGCTGGGGCCCAACGGCGCCGGAAAGACGACGTGCTTCTATATGATCACGGGCCTGATTGCGGCCGACTACGGCGCCATCTTCCTTGACGGCATCGACATCACCAATCAGCCCATGTATCAGCGCGCCCGCGAGGGCCTGGGCTACCTGCCGCAGGAAACTTCGATTTTCCGCGGCATGACGGTCGAGCAGAACGTCATGGCCGTCGTGGAAATGCGTGAGAGCCGGCGTGACAAGGTCCGCGCCATCACCGGGGAACTGCTCGAAGAACTGCACATCGACCATCTGCGCGCCTCTCCGGCGGTGTCGCTGTCCGGCGGCGAGCGACGGCGGGTCGAAATCGCCCGGGCCCTGGCAAGCGAGCCGTCGTTCATGCTGCTCGACGAACCCTTCGCCGGGATCGATCCTCTGGCGATTTCCGACATCCGCGAAGTGATCGGCTATCTGCGCAAGCGCGGAATCGGCATCCTGATCACCGACCACAATGTCCGCGAGACGCTCGACATCATCGATCGCGCCTCGATCATCCACGCCGGCGAGGTGCTCTTTGACGGCACACCCGAAGAGATCCTGGCTAACCCGGAAGTGCGGCGCGTCTACCTCGGCGACCGGTTCAGCTAGCGGACGGCCGCTCCCGTCTCGCCACGAAACCGGGGTTTCTACCCGGCTTGACACACTTTGCATCGCGGCGCGTTGATAGGGCATGGGCGTCCTGGTTTCCGGCCGGCATGTCGACGTGGGTGAGGCGTTACGCACCCGGATCGAGGATGAGCTTTCCGCCAGCATTGGCCGGTACTTCGAGCGCGGTGGCGACGCCGAGGTGTTCGTCAGTCGCGACGGTCATGGGTTTCGCGTTGACTGCGTGATCGCCCTGGCCAGCGGCCAACTGCTTCAGTGCCACGGTCTGGGCGGCGATGCGCACGCCGCCTTCAGCCAGGCCCTTGAGAAGGCCGTGGCGCGAATTCGTCGCTACAAACAACGGCTCAAGGATCACACGCCGGCGGCCACGGCGAAGGCGGCGGAGACCGCGGCGCTCATGGTCATTCGCGCGCCGGGAGAGGAAGAAGAAGACCTGGACAGCTGGTCTGACCCGCATTCTCCGCCGTCCGCCATGATCATCGCCGAGACCGAGACCTCCCTGCGTACCATGACGGTTTCAATGGCCGTACTTGAGCTGGATTTGATCGAAACTCAAACAATCGTGTTCCGCAACGCGGCCCATGGCGGATTGTCCGTGGTATACCGCCGGACGGATGGGAACATCGGCTGGATCGATCCGGCTCGCACGAAATCGGGTGGCGCGCGCGAGCCGTCGCAAGCGATTGGCCGAAGGGAATCCGTCGACTGAAGGGTCTTCCAGAGCGGGGCGGGCGGTTCAGAGTCAGGATGCGTCTCGATGATGATGGTCGGGGCTATGCTCGATAGCAATTGCATTTCGCCGCGGGTCACCGCCCGCACCAAGCGTCAGGCCCTCGCCGTGGTTTCGGAGATCGCCGGCCGCTGCCTAGGCCTCAAGCCCGGCAAGGTCCTCGACGCGCTCCTCGAGCGCGAGGCGAGCGCCCCCACGGGGGTCGGCAAGGGCATCGCCTTGCCGCACGCCCAGGTCGAGGGGCTGACAAAGATGCGCGGGATTTTCCTCAGGCTGGAGGCGCCGGTCGATTTCGACGCCGTCGATGACAAGCCCGTCGATCTGGTTTTTGCCTTGTTGGCGCCGCCGGGCGCGGGTTCGGACCATTTGCGTGCCCTGGCCCGCGTCTCGCGCATTTTGCGCCGGGCAGACATTCGCGAACAACTCCGCGTGGCGCGGACAGCTGACGCCATCCACGCGCTGCTGGCGCAGGAAGTTCAGATCTCCGCGGCCTGACGGTCCACGCTCAGTGGACCGAGACCGGCGCCAGCTCGTTGGAAATCGCCGCGGCCACGGCCGCTTCTTTGTTGTCGAGGACGGCCAGGCGAGCGCCATCGGCGCGGTGCACGGCGTAGAGGGTCCGTTCCGGATCCAGATCGATCCCCTGGACCTGATCGAGTGGCGTATCGGCCAGGATTTCGGCCGCCTTGACCGGCCGGACATAGACGAGGTTCGGGCCGCCCAGTGCGGCGAACGCCTCGTTGCTCAGATGCGGGAAGACCATTTTATGGCTCCTTTCATTCCATAAACGCACAGCGCGGCCATTCAGCCGACTGTCTTGATCGGAACCTGCCGCGCGACGCAGGCCCTCTCGGGCCGAAATGCTTCAACGTGCAGCAGGCCGTGCTCCAGGGTCGCCCCCTCCACCTCCATTCCGTCCGCCAGAATGAAGCTGCGTACGAAGCCACGCGCGGCGATGCCACGGTGCAGGTACGACCGCTCCTCGCTAGAGTCCGGTTCGCGTCGGCCTGTGATGGTGAGGTGGTTGTCCTCAACCGTCACGCCGAGTTGGTCGGAGGTGAAGCCGGCAACGGCGATGGTTATCCGCACCCTGCCATCGCCGGAATCTTCGACGTTGTAGGGAGGGTAGCCTTCGCCGGCCGCCTTCGAGACGCGCTCGATGAGCGACCTGGTGTGATCGAAGCCCAACAGAAACGGGCTGTCGAAAACGATCGTGCGGTTCATGGCGAGTCCTTTGACAAGCGACCCCGCCGCTCTCCGTCCCGATATCGGCGGCGAAAAGCGACGTTTCAGTTAGATGGCGATGCGGAACGAGCCGATCAAGGAAGCGGCGGATTACGCCTTCGCAAGGTAGATGAAGCGGACAATGAAGAGGGCGGCGAGCCCATAGAGCAACCAATCCTTGACCCTGGCCTTGCCGGTCAGGATCTGCAGCAGGGCGTAGGCGGTGACGCCGAAGGCCAGGCCGTTGGCGATCGAGAAGCTGAGCGGGATGGTCACCAGAATGAGGAAGGCGGGAATGGCCAGTGTCGGGTCGTTCCAGTCCACCTCGGCGACGGTCCCAACCATCATCGCGCCCACCAGGACCAGGGCCGGCGCCGTCGCGGCGGTCGGGATATACTGGACCAGCGGCGCCACCAGCAGGGTGGCAAGGAACAACAGGCCAACCACGACGCTCGTCAGGCCCGTGCGGCCGCCCGCTGAGACGCCCGCGGCGCTCTCGATATAGCTGGTCACCGTCGTGGTGCCGACCAAAGCACCGGCCATGGTCGCCACGGAATCGATTAGCAGGATGCGCCCTAGGCGCGGAATCGTCCCGTCCGGGGCGACCAGGCCCGCCTTCTTGGTGACCGCCACCAGGGTTCCGACGTTGTCGAAGAGATCGACGAACAGGAAGACGAAAATGATCTCGGCGAGCGTCGGGCCAAGACCCCCCTTGAGGTTGAGCGCCCCCGGCACGTCGAGCTTGAACGCCGTCGCGGACAGGTCCGAAAGGCGAAAGGCCGCGTGGGTGACGTGAGTGAAGCCGAACGCCCAGCTTGCCAGGGAAATCGTCACGATGCCGATGAGGATCGCCGCCCTCACCCGCCAGGCCTGCAATACGGCGATCAGGACAAGACCGATGAGCGCCAGCGCCGCCGTCGGGGACGCGAGGTCGCCCAGCGCGACCGTGGTGGCCGGATTGCTCACGACCACCCCTGCGTCCCTGAGGCCGATAAAGGCGATGAACAGACCCACGCCCCCGGCCACGGCGGCGAACAGGGACCTCGGAATGGCGCCGACGATCAACTGCCGGACGCCGACGAGGGTGAGAATGAGGAAGGCCGCGCCGGAGAGGAACACACAGCCGAGCGCCGTCTGCCATGGCAGACCCATGCCCTTGACGACCGTGTAGGTGAAATAGGCGTTGAGCCCCATGCCCGGCGCGAGGGCGAGCGGCGTGTTCGACGCCAGGCCCATCAGCAGGCTGCCCAGGCCCGCAGCGAGGCACGTGGCCACCGCGACGGCGCCTACGGGAAGGCCGGCCTCGCCCAGGATCGCTGGATTGACCGCCACGATGTAGACCATGGTGAGGAAGGTCGCGAAGCCGGCCAGGACTTCGGTGCGCAGGTTCGTTCCGTGCGCCTGGAGGGCGAAGGTCCGTTCCAGGAAGTTTGTGGTCATCTCGCCCCCACCCTAGAATCTCCGGCCATGCTGGCGCGGCCCAGTTCGCGTGACCAGCCTTGCCGTCGTCGATGGACCGATCGCCAGTCTTGCGGCAAGGAAAGGCGATGGCCGACCTGTTCGTTTCCTACGCACGATCTGACAAGGCCCGCGTGACGCCACTGGTGGCGGCCCTGGCGGCTCAGGGCTGGTCGGTTTGGTGGGATCCCGAGATTGCTCCTGGCCAGGAATTCGACCGCCTGATCGCCGAAGAACTGCAAAAGGCCCGGGCTGTTGTGGCGGTGTGGACGCCCGCCTCGGTCGCGTCGCGCTGGGTGCGCGGCGAGGCGCGGGTGGGGGCCGACCGCGGCGTGCTGGCGCCGGTTCGCTTCGACGGGGCTGAACTGCCGATCGATCTGCGCGCCATCCACACCACCGATCTCGATGGCTGGAGCGAAGACGCCAAGGATCCGGCCTTCCGCGAAGTCGTTCGCGCAGTTCGCTCTCTGTTGGGCGAAGACATTCCCTCGCACAAAGGCGGCAGATCGTCGTCAAACGCCAAGCTCTCGATCTGCGTCCTGCCATTCGCCAACATCAGCGGTGATCCGGAGCAGGAGTATTTCTCCGATGGCGTGAGCGAAGACATCATCACCGATCTTTCCAAGGTTTCAGCCCTGAGCGTCGTCGCCCGCAACACCGCTTTCACCTTCAAGAACAAGAGCCTGGAAATCCCGGAGATCGCCCGCAGGCTAGGCGTCAGCCATGTTCTGGAAGGGTCGGTCCGCAAGGCCGGCAACCGGGTTCGCATCACCGCACAGCTGATCGACGGATCGGCCGGAGACCACCTTTGGGCGGAGCGTTGGGACCGCGACCTTACCGACATCTTCGCCCTGCAGGACGAGATCAGCCAGGCGATCGTCGCCGCACTCAAAGTGAAGCTTCTGCCGGAAGAGAAAAAGGCGATCGAGACACGAGGCACCGAAAACCCCGAAGCCCACAAGCTCTACCTGATGGCCAGGCGCTATTTCATCGGCAGCGCAATCAGCCGCAACGAGTTGGTCATTCGGCTATGCCGTCGGGCGGTCGAACTCGACAGCGCCTATGCCCAACCTTGGGCGATGATGGCGACAGCCCTTTCCTTCAGAGCCGCCCAGTCGGCTGCGGCCGCCGACGACAGCCTGGCCGCCGCGGATACTGCCATCAGCCTCGATCCGACCTTGGCCGAGGCTCACGCCGCCAAGGGCCGCAGCCTGGCCAGCCAAGGCCAATACGAAAGGGCCGAAGAAGAGATTGCAATCGCCCTTCGCCTCGATCCGGTTTCGGCCGAATCGCACATGGCCGCGGGGACCCTGACCATGTTGACCCGGCAATTTGAGCGGGCGGCCAAACACTTCGACATCGCGGCTCGTGGGGACGAGACCGACCTCAGGGGTTATCAGATGGCCCTGCAATGCCATCAAGCGCTCGGCGACAGGGACGGATTGCAGCGCGTCGCCAAGTTGCTTCTTGAGCGGGCCGAAAAAGCGATCGCCGCCGACCCGGGCGACGGCAACGCCTACTCGGCGGGCGCCAACGCCTTGGCGTTCCTGGAAGACGCCGAGCGGGCGAAGGCCTGGGTCGAGCATGCCCTCCTGCTCGAGCCCGACGACATGCGCATGCACTACAACCTGGCCTGCGCCCTGATACGGCTGGGACATTACGACAAAGCGCTGGATCTTTTGGCGATCGTCCTGGACGCCTCAGGCGAGCCAATGGTGCGCTGGGCCGAACGCGACAATGATCTGGACAGTCTGCGTGAACTGCCGCGCTTCAAGGTGATCATGACCCAGGCCGAAGAGCGGCTGGCGGCCGCCGGGCCCTAGTCGCGTGGAGATTGACCGATTCATCGCCGGCCTGCCCAAGGCCGAACTCCACATTCATATCGAGGGCAGCCTCGAGCCGGAAATGGTGTTCTCCCTTGCGCGGCGAAACCGGCTGTCATTGCCGTTCGCCAGCGTCGAAGCTCTGCGCGCGGCCTATCGTTTCACCCGCCTGCAGGACTTCCTCGACCTCTACTACCAGGGTGCCTCGGTGCTGCTCACGGAGGAGGATTTCCACGATCTGGCCCTCGCCTATTTCGCGCGGGCAGCGGCCGACGGCGTCGTCCACGCCGAGATTTTCTTCGATCCCCAGACCCATACGGATCGCGGCGTCCCTCTTGAAGTCGTCATGGCGGGGCTCGCCGCCGCCCGGCGGGAGGCGGCCGAGCGTTACGGCGTCAGCAGCGGCCTCATCCTCTGTTTTCTCCGGCACCTGTCCGAGGATGCGGCTTTCGCCACACTCCGGGCCGCCGAGCCGTTCCTGGACCAGATCATCGGCGCGGGCCTGGATTCGTCCGAGCTTGGCCATCCTCCCGAAAAATTCGCTCGCGTGTTCGCTGCGGTCGGCGAGCGTGGCCTGAAACGCGTCGCCCACGCCGGCGAGGAGGGACCGCCGGACTATGTCGTGCAGGCGCTCGACCTCCTGCGGATCGACCGGCTGGACCACGGCAATCGCTCGCTGGAGGATGCGGACCTAACCAGCCGCCTGGCGCACGAGGCTATGACCCTGACCGTCTGCCCGCTCTCGAATCTCAAACTGTGCGTGGTCCCGAGCTTGGAAGCCCATCCAATCGCCTGCATGCTCCGTGCGGGCCTGCGGGCAACCGTGAATTCGGACGATCCGGCCTATTTCGGCGGCTATGTAAACGACAACTACCGGGCCGTGGCGCCGCTGCTCAGTCGCGACGAGATGACGACCCTCGCCCGCAACAGTTTCCTTGGTTCCTTCCTTCCGAAAGCCGAGGTCGCCCGCCACGTGGCGAGCCTCGACGCCTGGGCCGCACACGGAGCCTGAACGGCTACGCTCTGGCGGCCTGCCGCGCCCAAGGTTAGAACGTGGAATGTCCGCCGCCGACCTGGCCGTCGCCCTTGTCGATCAGCTCGAGGCCGAATACCGCCGATCCGTCGAAAGTCTTCGAAGCGCCTTGCAGGCCTTCCTTTCGACCGGAATTCCTCCCGATCCCACTCTCCGCGCCGAGAGCGCCTGGGTCTACCCCTCCCTTAGCCTTGCCTACGCAGCCAAGGGTCCGCCGCCGCGCCTGCCAAGGGCCTTCGCCCGCTTCAGCCAAAGCGGCGTCTACAGCGCGACAGTCACCCGCCCCGACCTGCTCCGCGACTATCTGGTCGAACAATTGTCCCTGATCCTGGCTGACTTTGAGGTCGAGGCCGAGGTTCGCAGATCGGACCAGGAGATTCCCTACCTCTATATTCTCGACGGCTCAGATCTCAACGACTCGGTCGTACCGGCCAGCGAGATCGCGCGCTATTTTCCGTCGGCGGAATTGGCCTCGATCGGCGATGAAGTGGCCGACGGTCTATGGTCTCCCGAGCATACCGCCACGCGCCCGCTCACTCTGTTCGACGGACTGCGCACGGATTTTTCCCTCGCCCGCCTCGCCCACTACACCGGCGCGCCGCCGGAGACCGTGCAGAGTTATGTTCTGTTCACGAACTATCATCGCTACGTGGACGAATTCGTCCGCTGGGGCGCGGCCCAGCTTGGCGACGCCCAGAGCCCGTTCGAGAGCCTCGTGTGTCCAGGCGGCGTCATCATCACAAGCCAAACGCCGGATCCGGAGAAGGCCGCCGCCGACAGCCCCTGGCGACGCCATCAGATGCCCGCCTATCACCTGACGGCGGCCGGTCGGCGCGGCGTCTCGCTGATAAACATCGGCGTCGGCCCATCGAACGCAAAGACCATCACCGACCACCTGGCCGTGCTGCGGCCGGAAGCGTGGCTGATGATCGGCCATTGCGGCGGACTCAGATCCACTCAGACGATCGGCGACTATGTGCTGGCACACGCCTATCTGCGCGACGACAAGGTGCTGGATTCGGTGCTGCCGCCCGAGATTCCGATCCCCTCGATCGCCGAGGTCCAGGTCGCCCTCCAGCGGGCCGCGGAGCAGATCACCGGCGAAAGCGGCGATGAGCTCAAGAAGCGGCTGCGCACTGGCACGATCGTCACTACCGACGACCGTAACTGGGAGCTGCACTACACGCGCAGCGCCCTGCGCTTCAACCAATCGCGCGCCGTGGCCATCGACATGGAAAGCGCCACGATCGCCGCCCAGGGCTATCGCTTCCGCACGCCCTACGGCACGCTGCTGTGCGTGTCAGACAAACCGCTCCACGGCGAGATCAAGCTGCCCGGCCAAGCCAACGCCTTCTACGAGCGGGCGATCTCGCAGCACCTCAGGATCGGCATCCTGGCCATGGATCTGCTGCGCCGGGAAGGCGCGCGGCTGCATTCACGCAAGCTGCGGAGCTTTGACGAGCCGCCGTTCCGTTAGCCCTAGACGGCTAGAACTTGGCCTCCAGCCTCACCTCGAACGAGCGCGGATTATTCTGGACCAGGAAGTCATTGCCGTAGATCGACGGCGACGGTTGCCAGTTTCGTTGATTGGTAAAGTTGTAGCAGGAAAGCGTGATCCGGTAGGTCTTGAACTCATAAAACACGGCGGCGTTCAAGGTGAACTGCCAGGGAATGATCGGTGACTGATAAAATCCGCCGGAAGCAAGTACCGATGCTGGCAAATAGGCATTGATATTCGGTACGCCGTTTGTGCTTCCATTCGCCGCTTGCATCGCCGCCAGGTCGAGCCACGCTGAAGGCGTGGTCTCTATCGGTCCCGTCACCTGGGCGCCCAGCCTCACCCCGATCCCTACCGGAAACTTGTAGTTGGCCAGGAAATTGAACACGTGCTGGGGTTGGCCCGGCTGGTCCACATGTTGGCCGGGCTTGAAGATGTCGAAGATCAGCGCCCCGCCGTCGAGGTTGATCCCCGGCTGCGCCGGAAAGTCATAAAAACTTGGGACATCGTTGAGCGTGATCTTGATGTAGGAATAGCTGGCGGTGACATAGAGGTTGCGGTTGGGCTGGTAGTTCCCCTCAATCTCGACGCCGCGGATATTCGCCTGGTCGATCTTCTGGCCGGCCTGGCCCGTGGGCACGCCGTGCTTCTGGTCGAATACCGCGGCTCCGATAAAGAGCTTGTTATTCAGCAGGTTGAGCTTAACCCCAGCCTCATAGAGATAGCTGTTTCCGCGCAGGAGTACGGAGTCCGGAACCTGGCCGAAGGCGTTGACGCCGCCTACCCCGCCATTGGGGTTGATGCTCTGGGTCCAATCGAACGTTAGGTAGCTGCTGATCCAGTTCTGCGGCCGCCAGACCAGGCTGCCGTTGACGTCGCCGTCGCCATAGACGCCGGTCGAGTATTGCGCCGGCAGGAAGCTGTCGCAGAAATTTTCCGCCAGGCAAGGCAGGGGGTCCCGCGAATGATCCCAGATCGCGTCGATGCGCGCGCCGAACAGGAAGCTGAACTCGTGCGACAATTCCATCCGGTCCTGAAAGAAATAGCCGACGTCCCACAGATCCGAGACGCCGGTATTCTCGCCGTTGACCGGGTCCCGCGCGGGCACGCCATACTGCTGGCGACCGAAAACGGATTGATAGGGAAAGGCGTCGGCCAGGAACTGGTAGGACCCGGCGAAATTCCACAGCGCGGGGTTTGCGGTCAGATCGTAGACGGAGACTGCCTCGGCGCTGAAGTTTGTGATGTAGTTGACGTGTTGAAAGCGCGCGTTGATCCCGGTCACGAACTGGTTGCCGACGGCCCACGAGCCCAGATGGAATGTGAAGTTACCGTTGAGATCGAACCTGTCCTCGATCGTCCACGATCCGTTGGAGTTATCGGCGAAGTAATAGAAAGCTTGATTGTCGCTGTTCAGGTAGTTGAAGAACGTATTGTTCTCGAGTGTCAGATTCTCACCCAGGGAAAGAGTCTGGATCACCTGGGCGTTGAAAATCACCGCCCGGGCGTTCGTGCCCGGAGTCTGGTCGATGGTGATTTTGGGATTCAGCTGGACCGGGGTGGTCAGCATCGTTTCAGTCAGGATCGGAACGACCGGCGAGTAGGGATTGCCAGGCGAGCCGATGGGGATGCCGGGCGCGCACGGCAGGCTGAAGGTTGAGAAACACTCGTTTCCGTCCGGCGCGCCCTGCAGATAGGTTCCGTGATCGATCAGCTGCTGGTTGACGCGGTTGATGCCGACGTTCTCGGTGTAGTCCTCGACGTTGATTTCGGTGTTGAAGTCGAGCTGGTAGTTCGCGTTCGGACGCCAACGAAGCGCCGCGTAGACCGCGCTCTTGTGAAAGTAGTGGCCATAAAAATAGCTGCCGCTATCCTCGCCTGAATAGCTGATCAGCAAGCCGAGGACGCCGGGGATCACCGGCCCTCCGGTGTCCACCAACCAGCGCCGGTTGTTGATCGTGTCGAGGGTGACGTCCACCTGGGTCGTGAAGGCATCGAGGCTCGGACGCTTGGTGAGCAGGTCCACCTCGCCGCCCACGCCGGGGCCAGGACCATCCCTGACGCTGGCGGGGCCCTTGGTGATGGCGATGTTCTCGATGCTGTCGAAGTTGATCGGCGCCCCGTAACCGTTGTCGGTGAAGCTCGACCGCATGCCGTTGTAGAACACGTCGGCGTACTGGCCGCGGATGCGCGGGATGTTGGGCGTGCCGAAGGCCGAGTCCGTATAGCTGCTGGACGTCAGGTAGGAAAAGGCGCGCGGGTCGTTGATGTTCAGCGTCTGAAGCTGGGTGGTGGACAGCAGCGTCGTGTTGCGCGGCGTGTCCATGACGCTGAGATTCAAGCCATAGGTCGAGTTCATCTTCAGGCGCGTGGGCAGCACCGTCTCGTGGTAAGGCACGCCGTTGACGACAACGCCGGCGACATCGACTCCGCTACGGCCGCCGGCCGAGGTAACCGGTCCCGATTCCGGTTGGCCGCCGGTAGCCTGGGCGACTGCGCTCAGGGGACTCAAGGCCGCCATGACGAGACCGGCCGCGCAGGAGCAGAGCGCAATTCGAGACCCGGTCCGCCATGATTTCGAGCAGCCGCCCGCGTCGGAAATAGCCATGTGGAACCCCCTCGCCTGGCCGTGGCGCGCGTCCCCCTGACTCGCCCGACCTTTGCCGCAAGCCTTAAGCCGTCCGTGACCGTATTCAACCCGTCAACGCTGTCCGGTCACGTCAATTCCATGGGCGCCCCAGAATTGGGCGCCGAACCCAAACTGGCATGCCGCCAAGC
>DASXGB010000044.1:0-3733 GCA_036489325.1 Caulobacteraceae bacterium | reverse complement strand
GATGGCGTCGACCAGATCCTCGTATTCGTTGATCGATTCCAGACCATAGGGCTGGGGCGCGGTTTCGGCTCGCCCCGAGCGACCGACCGCGGGGGTCAGGGGGATATCGGGATCCGGATTGACCGCCGTCAGGTAGAACTCCAGCTCCGGCGCGATCAGAGGCCGCCAGCCACGCTCGCGGTAGAGGTCGGCGACGCCGCGCAGCACGTGCCGCGGCGAGGAAGCCCAGGGACTGCCGTCGCGGTGCAGGGCGTCGGCGAAGACATAGGCCGTCGGGGTCTTCAGACCGGGCGCGATCCTCAGGGTCGCCGCGTCGGGGATCAGCACCATGTCCGGATCCTGGTAGGTCTCCGGATCGTCCTCGTCGCCGGCGTATTCGCCGGTCACCGTCACCTGGAATACCGAAGAGGGCAGGCGCAGCGAGCGGTCGCGCTCGGCTTCGATCAGCTTGGTCGCCGGCAGCACCTTGCCGCGCAGCACCCCGTTCATGTCGGGGATCAGGCACTCGACCTCGGTCACCCCGCGGTCAGTGATCCACCGTTCGAGATCGCTCAATCAAACCTCCTGACGACCTGCCTGGGATCACAGACGCCGCAGCGCCTATTCAGGCCAGCGGAGGTCGCCCGTCAATGCTTGGCGTAGCCCCCTTCGGCCGCTAGGGTCGGATCTGCGATAGCACGATGTCCGAAGCCCTGGTCCAGCCCGCCGCGCCACCTGAGCCGCTGCTCCACGCCAGCGTCTACGAAGAGCTCCGCGCCCGATTCATCACCGGCAAGATCATGCCGGGCGGCGCGCTCTCCACCCGCGGCCTGGCGCTCGAGCTGGGCGTGAGCCAGATGCCGGTTCGCGATGCCCTCTCGCGCCTGGCGGCCGAGGGAGCGGTCCTGATCCGCTCCAAGCGCCGGGTCGAGGCGCCGACGATGACCGAGGCCAGGTTCAACGATCTCCTGACCTGCCGCCTGCTGCTGGAGCCGGAAGCGGCGGCGATCGCGCTGCCCCACATCAGTCCGGCACGCCTCAGGCGGCTCCAGGAGATCGACGAGGCGCTAGACCTGGCCATGGAGGCAGGCGACGTGATCGCCTATATGGAAGGCAATTTCGCTTTTCATTTCAACATCTACCGCGCCAACGAGCGGCCGACGCTCAACCGCCTGATCGAGACCTTGTGGCTGCAGTTCGGGCCCTATATGCGTGTGGTCTACGGCCGCTACGGCACCGCCAACCTGGTTGACCAGCACCATGTCGCCCTGGCCGCCATCGAGGCCGGCGACGCCGCGGCGCTGCGTGCGGCGATCGCCTCGGACATTTCCGACGGCATGGGCCTGATCGGCGCCAGCCGCTGGAACGAGGCCGAAGCCTGAGCGCGACGCCGGGAGAGGAAACATGGACATAGCCGGCAAGATCGTGGTGGTCACCGGAGCGGCCAGCGGCATCGGCCGGGCTCTTGCTCTGCGCTTCGCCAAGGACGGCGCCAAGGCCGTCGTCTGCGCCGACCGCGATGAGGCCGGCGTCAAGGCGACCGCCGAGGCCTGCGGCGGCGTCGCCTTCGTCACCGACGTCTCGAAGGAGGCTGATATCGCCCGCCTGATCGAGGCGACCGAGCGTGATGTCGGGCCAATCGACCTCTTCTGCTCCAACGCCGGGATCGGCATCGCCGGCGGGGCCGAGGCTTCCGACGAGGCCTGGCAGAGGATCTGGGACATCAATGTCATGGCCCACGTGTGGGCGGCGCGCCACCTCGTACCGCTGATGATCGCCCGCGGCGGCGGCTATCTGATGAACACCGCCTCCGCCGCCGGCCTGCTCTCGCAGATCGGCTCGGCTCCCTATGCCGTCACCAAGCACGCGGCCGTGGCGCTGGCCGAATGGCTGTCGATCACCCACGGCGACGACGGGATCAAGGTCTCTGTGCTCTGTCCGCAGGCGGTGCGCACGGCCATGACCGCCGGAAATCCGGACGGCGTCGCCAGCGTCGACGGCATGATCGAGCCCGAGGACGTCGCCGAGGCCTGCGTCAAGGCCATCGCCGCCGAGACCTTCCTCATCCTGCCGCACCCGGAGGTGCTGGAATACATGCGGCGCAAGACCAACGACTACGACCGCTGGCTCGGCGGCATGCGCAAGCTCAACCGCCGGTTCGCCGGCCGGGCGCTCTGACGCCATGGGGGTGGCGCTCCAGGTCAACGGCAGTGCGCACAGCGTCGAGGCGGAGGCCGACACGCCCTTGCTCTGGGCCCTGCGCGACCTCGTCGGCCTCACTGGAACCAAGTTCGGCTGCGGCATGGGTGTCTGCGGCGCATGCACGGTGTGGCTGGACGGCGCCCCGGTGCGCTCGTGCCTGACGCCGATCTCCGCCGTGGGCGGCAAGAAGATCACCACCGTCGAGGCCTTGTCTCAAACCCGGGCTGGGGCGGCGGCGCAGAAGGCCTGGCTGGACGCCCAGGTCGTGCAGTGCGGCTACTGCCAGAGCGGCCAGCTGATGAGCGCGGCGGCCCTGCTCGCCAAGACCCCGAAGCCGACGGACGCCGACATCGACGCGGCCATGGGCGGCAATGTCTGCCGCTGCGGCACCTATCCGCGCATCCGCGCCGCCATTCATGCCGCAGCGGCAGAGCTGGCGCGGACATGAACGCTCAGCTCTCCCGACGTGGGTTCGTCGTCTCCGCCGCTGCCGGCGGGCTGCTGATGGCGATCAAGCCGACCCTGGCGCTCGCAGACGCCGCAGCGCCGGCACCACCCCCGACCAGCGCCTTTATCCGCGTGCCCGAGACCGGGCCCATCGTCCTCATCATGCCCCGCGTGGAGATGGGCCAGGGCGTTTACACCTCGCTTTCCATGCTGCTGGCCGAGGAACTGGAGGTGGGCCTGGACCAGATCGCGGTCGAGGCGGCGCCGCCCAACGCGGACCTCTATTCCGACCCGATCAACGGCGAGCAGGTGACCGGAACCTCGGCCACCACCATGGCCTGGTACGACCCCCTACGGAACGCCGGGGCGACCGTCCGGACCCTGATGATAACGGCGGCGGCGCAACGTTTCGGCGTTCCGGTCGTGGAATGCCGGGCCGAACGGGGCGTGGTGAGCCATCCCAGGAGCCGGCGGAAGGCCACCTACGGGTCCCTGGCCAAGGCGGCCGCGGCCCTTCCCGTTCCCGCCGCCGTCGCGCTCAAGCAGCCCGCCGACTGGCGCCTGCTCGGCAAGCCCATCCCGCGCCTCGACCAGGCGGACAAGGTCGACGGCCGCGCCCAGTTCGGCATCGACGCCAGGCTGCCCGGCATGGTCTTCGCCACGGTCGCCGCCTGCCCGGCCTTTGGCGGCATGCTGAAGAGCGTCGACGAGGCTCCGGCCCTGAAGGTCGCAGGGGTGATCAAGGTGGTCCGCCTGCCCGACGCCGTCGCCGTGATCGCCAGCCACACCGGCGCGGCGATCAAGGGCCTGAAGGCGCTCACGCCCGAATGGGACCTTGGCCCCGGCGCCGACGACAACAGCACCGCGGTGTGGGCGGCGATGGAAAAGGCGTCGGCCTCGCCAGGCGTCACCGGCGTGAAGACGGGCGACGCCGATGCCGCACTTGGCGCCGCAGCCAAGAAGGTCGACGCCGTCTACCGCCTCCCTCTCCTCGCCCATGCGACCATGGAGCCGATCAACTGCACGGTTCAGGTGAAGGATGGCGGGGCCGAGGTGTGGGTCGGCACGCAGGCGCCCGTCCGCGCCCGCGACGCCGCCGCCAAGG
>DASXGB010000021.1:0-2309 GCA_036489325.1 Caulobacteraceae bacterium | reverse complement strand
GGGCGGCGTGGTGGTGAACACCGCGCGCGGGCCGATCGTCGATGTCGACGCGCTGGCCGACCTCCTGAAGCGCGGCCATCTCGCCGGCGTCGGGCTCGACGTCCTTCCCGTGGAGCCGCCGGTCGAGCCCATTCCCGAGCTGCTGCGCGCCTACCGCGCGCGCGAACCGTGGTGCGAGGGGCGCCTGATCATCACGCCGCATTCCGCCTTCTTCACGCCCGAGGCGTGGGACGACACCAGGCTCAAGGCGGCGGAAACCATGCGCGCGGCGCTGGCCGGACCGCGGCCGCAGAACGTCATCACACCGGAGATGTTCTGAGGGCGCGTCATGGTCTTCCGGACCGCGAGCCTCCGGCTCGCTCATGAGCGCGCAAGATGCGCGCGGTCCGAAAGGGCATGAGAAGAAGCGCCACTCGAGGCGGAGTTGATCGCCCTTAGAAGTGCAGCCCCGACCGCAGGACGAGGGCGGCGTAAAAATACAGTTCGGCGTCGAGGGCGCGCTTGATATTCTCGCCCTTGCGGAAGCCATGCTGTTCGCCGTCGAACAGGAAGTATCCCACCGGAATTCCCTGGTTCTTCAGGCCGGCGACCATCAGCTCCGTCTGGTTGGGCGGAACGACCTTGTCCTCCGCCCCCTGGAAGAAGATCACCGGCACGGCGAGCCGATCGATGTGGTGGATCGGCGAGCGCTCGGCGTAGGTCTGGCGGTCCTGCGGATAGGGGCCGATCAGCCAGTCGAGGTAGCGCGACTCGAACTTGTGCGTATCGCGCGCCAGGGCTTCAAGGTCGCTCACGCCGTAGTAGCTGGCGCCCGCGCTAAAAGTCTTGTCTCCGGCCGGGGTCAGGGCACAGAGAGTCGTATAGCCGCCGGCGCTGCCGCCGCTGATCATCAGGCGCTCGGGGTCGGCGCCCGCGGTCTCGACCAGATGGCGCGCACCGTGGACGCAATCCTCGACATCGAGGAGGCCCCAGTGCCGCGCGAGCCGCAGCCGATAGGGACGGCCGTATCCCGTGCTGCCGCGGTAATTCACATCGAGCACGCCGATGCCTCGGCTGGTCCAATACTGCACCGCCAGCGAGAGCGTGCTCGAGGCAGACGCGGTCGGTCCGCCGTGACTCTTGACCAGCACCGGCGCTTTCTCTCCGGCGGGCGCGGTGAAGCTTGGCGAGCGCGGCGGGTAGTAGAGCGCATGCGCGGTCTCGCCGCCCGCGGTCGGGAAGGCGATCGGCTGTGCGACGGAAATATAAGGCCGCAATTCATCGCCCAGGATGGCCGAGCGCCGAATGATCCGGTGAATTCCCGTGCCCAGGTCGAGCTCGACGAGGGCCGTCGCTTCGGACGGCGATCCGCCCAGGAACACCGCCCGTCCCGGGCTGGCGCGGAGCTGCGAGAGGCTCGTGAACGGGATTTTAATCGGATCGAAGCGTTTGGTCCGGGTGTCGAGCTGGGCCAACTGCCAGACGCCGTCCTGGACAAAGCAGCAGACGATCCGTTCCGCTGATTCGAACGCATAGGTCGATATGGCGAAATTCCACTGCGCCTGCCCGAATTCGGCGTCCATCGGCGCCAACGGCTCGATCGCGCCGCCGCGCTCGCGATAAAGGTTCCACCAGCCGCTGCCGCGGTCCGAGACGAAATAAAGATCGCCGTCGGGAGACCATTGCGGCTGGAACACCGATTCGTCCGGTCCGCCCGCGACCCGGCGCGCCTGTGCCACCGTGCCGTCGGCCTCGATCTCGCCGACCCACGCCTCGGCCGCGACCCAGGGCATGTTGGGATGATTCCAGGTCAGCCAGGCCAGGCGCCGGCCGTCCGGGCTTATGCGCGGTGTCGAATAGAAGTCGTTGCCCGAGACGAGGACTTTTAGCGCCCCGGCGCCTGAGAGGTCGACGCTCGCCAGCGTATTGATCGGCTGGCCGGGGCTTGTGTGGTCTTCGTGGACGCAGATCATGCGGCCGCGCCGCCGATCGATCACGCCGTCCGCGTAACGCAACGCGCCCGCCGGCGTGAGGGCGCGCGGCGGCTGGCCGGCCTCCTGGCGATAGAGACGCTGGTCGGTGAAGTTGGAGAAATAGACGGCGCCGTCCTGCACGGCGAACGAGCCGCCGCCGTATTCGTGCACGCGCGAGCGGACGTTATAGGCGTTGGCGTCGTCGGGCGTCACGACCTCGGTCTCGCGCCCGGAGGCGGCGCGGTAGACGAAGCATCGGCCCTGCTTCTGCGGCTGGGACTCGGTCCAGTAGATCGCGTCGCCGTCCAGCGCGACCTGTTCGAGCCGGATCGCCTCGGCCACGACCAGATCGGAGGT
>DASXGB010000004.1:0-14463 GCA_036489325.1 Caulobacteraceae bacterium | reverse complement strand
CCCTGATCGCCAAGCCCTTCACGTTTCAGGCCCTGGCCGACAAGATCGCCGAGGTGCTGGGGTAGGCCGCGGGGGGGCGGCGGCGCGGGTCGTTTATCCGCAGATGGCCGCAGATTGAACGCAGCCTGCGCCACCAACCACAAACGTCATCCCCGGCCTCGTTGTCCGGTCTGAACAACAAGCCCGGCCATGACGGTGTAGTTTGTGGGAGGGGGTCCTGGATGCCGCCGAGGCGCCGGCCGGGCGGGAAAATCGGCCACCATTAACGTCCATAAACATGGACGATTCCCCAAAATACGGTGGCGCGGGCGCGATCGTGCATTCGCAGGATCTGAAAATCCGGCGGACTATCGTCGGTTCACAATGTCAAAGACCAAGCCCCGAATGACGAGAGCAGATCAAATTGCATTATGTAATTCATCCTGAAGGCCGCGTCAGGGCGTTAATGAGATCAAGCTGCGCTATAAATCCGCGGTCATCCGTCGCAGGCCCTGACTTCGCTTAATCCTTCCCTCATACACCCGACGCATCTTAATGTTCTGATCCTACCGGTGTGCGCCGCCTGTAGCTTGAGTGGTGAGTAAGCGTGATGAAGTTCCCCTTGCGTAGCCGGCGCAGCCTGGCGTTTGCACTCTTTGTCGGTTTCGCCGGCGCCCCCGTCGGCGCCCTGGCCATTGGCTATGGCGCGCCCCCGCCCGATCTTTCGAACGTGGTCCACATGTTGAAGATCGAGGGGAACAGGGACGGCGGCCAGGTGCAATTCATCGGCGAGCCGCGGCATCACATGACCTTCGGCAGCATCAACACCTGGTGGCGGCTGAAGACCTTTGTCGACACCCGAACGATGACCGTGAGCCATCACCTGCTGCTGGACCTCTGGTATGCGGGCAAGGAACGCGGCTTCGATCAGGCGAGCGACGACGAGGGCGCGACCCTGGTCGTCACCAAGGTGGGCGCCGGCCGCGATGTCGACAATTTCAGCGAGCGGTCCTGGGTTCCGATCTCCGACGGCTATCTCCGCCGACACATGCTCACCGGCTTTTCGGTGACGGTGGACTCCGAAATCGGGGATGAACGCACCATCACCGTGACGCCGGTGCAGGTGCAATCTCAGATTGTCACCGAGGAGGCCGTGGTGAGGCCGGGCTTTCCCGGGATGAAGCCACCCATGACCGCGGCGGCGGCAGAAGGTGCGGCGGCGCCGGCTGCGGCTTCAGCGCACTGAACTAGAGACGGCGTCCGGTCGAACGTCTGGGCGGATGGCGGCGGCCTTACGCGCGCGCGTTCATTTTATAACGCCACCCGGCAGTGGCGCGCCGCTTATAACGCCACCCGGCAGTGGCGCGCCGCGCACCTGACCGTAGACCTGGTCGAAGATGGTCAGGGTCCCGCGATCGGCGACGCCGCCAACCGTGATCGGCGTTCCAAGATAGAGCACGCTGTCGCTCGCCTTGGAGAAGCGCGGCCAATGGGGCAGCGAGTCACCGTTGGGATCGCCGGTCTTGGCGAAGTTGGTCCAGTAGGTCGACATCGCCACCGCCAGGCGCCGGTCGGCGGCGGTCCATCGCCAGGCGGGTTCCTGGCTCAGGTGGTCGAAGACATACCAGAGTTCGGCCCAGTGGCTCGCGCCCCATCCGGCGTAGCGGGACGTGGCCGGAAAAGGCGGCTTCTGGGTGAAGTGGTAGTAGTAGATCGGCGCCTTGCCGGTCGCCGCCTGCAGCCGCGCCCAGGCCCACATGTCCCAGCCGAAGCGCAGATCCCGCTCGAAATCGGCGCGCGCCTGCCGGGCCGCGTCGTCGGAGGCGTGCGGATAACCCGCCATCAGAGCCGGCGGCAGGGCGCCCCAGTCGCGGGCGATGTCGGCCTCGAAGCTCGCCGCCTTGACCTTCGTCACGTTGACCAGTGAGCGCCCCTCCTCTTCGTTGGAGCCGACGATGGTCGGCACGTCGTTCTGCCGACCCGCCGCGAAAACGTCGTAAGGCGAACTGGGGAGCCCATAGCCCTCGACCACCGGATGGGAGACCGACCCCGCCGCTCCCTGGAGAAGGCGCGTCGCCGGCAGTCGCCGCAGGTCCGCAAGGGATTTGGCGCCCAGCGAGCTGGCGTAGGCTTCGCCCTGGCGCTCCGCGTTCGGCAACAGCCAGCTCGGCGCGAGCTTCACAGGCTCGAACACCCCGCCGCTCTCGGCGATGGCGCGCTGGAAGAGGCCCTTGGCCAGAGGCGACGCGGCAAGCAGGCTGACCGACATGGCGCCGGCAGATTGGCCGAAGATGGTCACCCGGCCCGGATCGCCGCCGAACGCGGCGATATTGCGCTTTACCCAGGCGAGCGCGGCCAACTGATCCAGCAGCCAGTAGTCGCCGGACGCATGATGGGGCGACTCCTGCGTCAGCGCCGGCAGAGCCAGGAAGCCAAACGGACCGACCCGATAGCCGAAGGTGACGACCACAACGCCTTTCCTGGCCAGCCGGTCGCCCCAGTAGAGCGGCATCGCCGCCGAGCCGTTGGTGAACCCGCCGCCATAGATGAACACCATCACCGCGCGCGGCCGGCCCGCCTTTGGCGAAGGCGTCCAGACATTCAGATAGAGACAGTCTTCGCTGACCGCCGGCGGCGCCTCGCCCGGCATCGAGACGCCGCTCTGCATGCAGGCCGGGGCGAAGGACGTCGCCTGGCGGACCCCCTTCCACGGCGCGGCGGGTTCCGGCGGGCGCCAGCGCAGGTCGCCGACTGGCGGGGCGGCGTAGGGAATTCCCTTGAAGACGTCGACGGCGCCGAGGCTGACGCCGCGAACGGCGCCGCCCTCGACCTGGTTTGTCAACGTCGCCTGGACGCTCGCCGCCAAAAGGCTGAAGAGGGCGGCCAAAATCGCGGCCGAAGGGGGGGATTTCACTGAGTCGATCCTCTCTGTCTGAGAGCGGTTCAAGCCTTAAGGAGGGGCCCAGTCGCGCCGCTTACGGCGCCAGCATGATGCGAGTTTAGTGCACCGCCATCAAAATTGGGATTGGCGGCGCTGACAGTCTGAAGGCGCCCCGACTCCGCCAGCCAATCAGACGGTGTTTCTCCGGAGGTGTCCTAGGGGTTTCATCTGATGCCACTGCCGTCCCTGATACGGGTAGATGCCGGACCTTCTGATCGGCTGGAGAAACCAAAAGTGAATCGAACGTTGAAACAAATGTCGAGCGCCGCCGCTGTCGGCGTGGTGCTGGCGGCCGTGCCGCTGCTGGCGGCCGCCGCCACAGTCGAGGGGATGATCATTGCCCGCAACGGGAGCGATATGATCGTCCGGACCGACACCGGTACGCAGACCATCGCGCTTACCGACAGTACTGACGTCAAGGCCATATCGGGCGCGCTCGGGCTCGGCCGAGACACGAAGCTCGTCACCGACCTGATCCCTGGCCTGCCGGTCAAGGTGGACACCGAGGAGGGAGGCGGCAAGCTGACCGCCACGGCGGTCAGGTTCAAAGGCGGCCAGCTGACGACCGCCCTTCAGATCGAAGCCGGCGTTCACCCGACCGCCACCAAGGTCGCGTCGCACGCAGAACAACTCGAGCAGCACGATGCTCAGATCGAAGCCAACAGGATCAACCACGAGAACTTAAGGCAAAGATTCGAGCAGCTGGGCGACTATAACGTGCGCGGCAAGACCGACGTTCTGTTCGCCACCAACAGCGCCGTTATTTCGGAAGACGGAAAGAAGGCGCTCCACCAAATCGCGACCCAGGCCAAGGGGATCAAGGGCTATATGATCCATGTCGCCGGCCATGCCGACACGCGTGGATCGGCGACTTTGAATCAGAGGCTCAGCCTCAAGCGCGCCGCAGCCGTGACGAACTATCTGCAACAGTCTTGCGGCATAGAACTGATGCGGGTCCTGGCCCCCGACGCCATGGGAGCCTCGGCGCCAACCGACGATCTGAATACAAGCCGCCGCGTGACGGTGCAGGTTCTGGTCAACCGCGGACTCGCCGGCTGACCGGGGGGCCATTGGCGCCGAGCCATCCCCCCGGATCGGCGTCAATGGCCCACTTTCCTCAGAAGGGGGGCGGCACGAGCGCTCGTGCCGCCGTAGCCTAATCCTCTAGTCCGAGGCCGGTAGGGCCCAAGATGGATTCCGGCTGTGATCCGTCCACTGACCTAGGTGACAGACGCTTCTCCTTCCACGGAGTGGTTTGTCCGGTAACTTTCCACGGCTGCGTCGATTGTCGGAAAGAAATGCGTTTCGCCAATACGAGAAAATAAACCAAATTTCTTCAATTTATCTTTTACCGGATCCTTTAGAGCGGCAAAAAATAGTTCTACATTATCTTTTCGGAATTCCTCGTCCAGTTCTACAACGATATCCGCCGACGTGACGTCGATGCTCGTGACCGGTTCTGCGGCGACGACAAACCAGCGCACGGGTGTCGCCGACTTTGATGCTTCATCGAGAACCCGCTCCTTAAACAACTCGGCGTTGGCAAAGAACAACGGCGCGTCCCATCTGAAGAGCACCAGGCCAGGGATCTGCCGGGCCTGAGGATAGCGTGTGATGTCGTGGTAGCCCTCGACGCCCTCGGCTTTTCCCAGCACCGCAAAGTGTGGCCGCCAACCATCCCACAGGAACTCGATGACTGCGATCACGATCGCCAGGCCAATGCCGGGAATGGCGCCGATCACCGTCACACCTACCAGGCAGACCATGGACAGCCAGAACTCCCACTGTTGCATGCGAAAGATGCGAATGAGATCGGTGACCTCGAACATGCCGATGGCGCTGGCGATCGCCACCGCGGCCAAGGCGGCCGCCGGCAGGTGCCGGAGCAGGTCCGGGGCCGCCAGCAAAAGGACCGTAACGATTACCGCTCCGACGACCCCGGTCAGCTGAGTCCTTGCGCCCGCAGCCTCCGCCACCGGTGTGCGTGACGCGCTGCTGCTGATTGGAAAACCCTGGAAAAGGCCCGTCGCCAGATTAGCAACGCCCAGCCCCACCATCTCCTGGTTAGGGTCGACCTTCACGCCGGCCCTGGCGGCGAAGGTGCGAGACAGCACGCTTGTGTCGGCGAACGAGACCAATGCGGTCGTACAGCCTCCAATCAGTATGGGGAGCATGTCCGTCGCCCCGATCTTGGGAATCCCGAACGCCGGCAGCCCTTGAGGGAGGCTTCCAAGCACTGACACGCCGGCGCGCGTCGACAGATGCAGGACGCCGACGACGACCGTCGCCCCGAGGACGGCGATTGCGGCGCCAGGGACGCGCTTGTTGTTCCTCAGCGACAAGATCACCGCCAGAGCCCCGGCGCCGATCGCGAACGTGGTCCAGTTCGCGTTACCCGTGAGGATTTGCGCGGCGATGGCCAGCGCGTCCCTGATGGGCCCCTTGCTATCGATCGAGAAGCCAAAAAGCTTGGGCAGTTGGCTGAGCGCGACCGTCACGGCGATGCCGTTCATGTAGCCGTGGCGGATGGGCTTGGAGAGCAACTCCGTGACGAAACCCAGTCGAAAAATGCCTGCCAAAACGAGGACCGCCCCCGATACCAGCGCCATCATGCCCGCAACAGCGATCGCACGATCGGGGTCGTCGCCCGCCAGCGAAATCACGACAACCAGGATCAGCGGAGCGAGCGAGGAGTCGGGCCCCAGCACCAGGATTCGGCTGGGCCCGAACACTGCATAGGCCAGAAGGGGCACGATGGTCGCATAGAGGCCATAGACAGCCGGCACGCCCGAAGCCACGGCATAGGCGATACCGACCGGCGCCAAGACCGTCGCCAAGACCAGTCCGGCCAGGAGGTCGGGAAGCAGCCAGCCCTTCTGATACTGGCGTGCGACCAAAAGCCCCGGGATCCACCGCATCCACGGCCGCGGCGGCGAAGGGATGCTGGAGACTCTCATCCAGCGCGGACCAAGCGTCGCGGTTGGCTGGGCGCGCGCATCAGGTGTTCATCCTCGCCACTATCTCGCGTTAGTCCGCGCTTTGTCCCGCGTCGGGATTCTCTGACTCCTTGGGCGACGGGCGTTAATCGGGTGAAGTCCTCACCCTGGGTCGTCGTGAACTATGATTGCGATCGTACGGGGTTCAGGCGAAGCAGCTCGCGGAAAGGCAGGCCGACGAGAGTCGAGCCCCCAGTCCCGGACCTCAGGGGCGGACTGCTCTCCGGATTTCGGTCCTAGCGCGCGTCGGCTTTCAATTCCGCCAGTCCAGCCGCTGCGTCCTTGGCCCAGCTCGCCAAGAGACGTTCGAAGTCGGCCCGGTTGGAGACACTCGTGCGCATGTATCCGCCCACGTCGCCCGCCACCCGGGCGTCTACCGCCCGACCCAAGAGCTGCCCCGACTCCGCATCACGTGCCTCGACTACGAGGGTTGCAGAGCCGGCCTCCGGGGCATAGGTGCGGCTGCGTCCCGCCGTCATGACGTAAGGTGCGTTGATCCTCAGGTTGATGATGAAGACACGGATTCTCAATATGTCCGGTCCCGGACTATTGACCAATTGATAGCCGGCGCCGGCGAAGGACTTGGCGAAGATCTGGTCGGCGGCGGTCCGCATCTCACTCAGCTTTGCCTGCGCCTGAGATTCGGATATCCGCGCCCCCGGCTGACGGGTCGCACTGTTGTAATCGCGCAGCCAGTTCTTTCGGAATGCAACCTCGGTCGGATCGAGCATGACCTTGGTGTAGCCGCTGAAGCTGGCGCCCGGCAGAAGATAGGCCGCATGAGCCCGCTTGGCCGGAACCTTAGCGAGCCCGTCCCATTCCGTCGGCGCGCCTATGGCCATCCCAGCCAGTGGCGCGGTAGCGAGCACGGTTAGCGCAAAGCAGGCTCCGACTAGTTTGCGATTCATGGTTCAGTCCTCCGTCCGTCTATCCGGGCCCCTTCGTGGCGAGTTCACGAGGGCCACGCTTTTTTTCAGTCTGTTGCCTGATCGGCAATCAGGGCGATTCCAACGCTCACGCCCGCTCAAGGCATTGTCGCCTCGGAATCGGCGCAGGTGGACCCGAGCCTAGCCAATCCTGCCCCTCGCCGTGAGCGACGCGTCTCCAAAGCAAACGGCCCGACCAAGGAGGGGGAGGCCGGGCCGCTCAGCTCAGGAAAAGATCTCACCTCGGCGATTTTCGGACCCGGGGCTAAGGCGCGACGACCAAGTTCCTCACGCCGATACTGAATTTATGTCTTGGTCGCGGGGCGAGTCTCCTAGGCAAATACCTTACCCCACGCCGCAAGATTCCTGAGGCCTTATGCGCGCACCCAACCCTTGCGGCCTTCCGCTCCACAAGGGGCGACGGCGACTTGCAAGCGTGAGGCGCCTTGGCCATGAGCTCCTCCGCCGCTCCACGCGGCGCTTGGTCTCCGCTTTGGCGGAGTGGCTAGCGGGACCTCGCGATCATGAGCTTCTCAAGGTCTCTGGCGGCCCATTCCTCAGTAGCCCGGTTGAACACTCATCCGACTAAACACCGCTATGGCTCAGGGTTGCACCCCATGCCAATGCCACGCGGGTGGAGCGAAGTTCCCTGCTGATGACCTGCGTGCGGGCCCAGGCTTAGCGGTTGGTTTCGTCGATCGCACCGTAGGCCCGGCAGGTCCCGAACAAGATTCGCGGAGGGCTTCGGGAATGCCGAGAAGATTAGTCTTCGGCTTGATCGCGTTGGTCGTCGTGGTCGGCGGCGCCATCGCCTGGTTCATACTTTCGAAGCCCGCTCTTCCGCCGGGCTTTGCCTCTGGAAATGGCAGGCTCGAGGCGACCGAAACCTACATCGCCTCCAAGACCGCGGGCCGCGTCCTGGAGGCGCCGCTCAACGAGGGCGACGATGTCCAGGCCGGTCAGGTCATCGCGAAGATGGACACGGAACCCCTGGAAGCCCAGTTGCGCCAGGCGCAGGCCAAGGTGAGCGAGGCCCAGGCTACGGTCGCCCAGACGCAGGCGCAGCTCGTTGAGGCGCAGGACAATCGGAACTACGCGCTGGCGCAGGTCGACGTCAAAAAGGCGGACCTGAATTTCGCCGACAAACAATACGGACGATCGAAGGAACTGGTCACCAAGGGCGCGGTGAGCCAGCAGGAGGGAGAGATCGACTTCGCTCGGCTGGGCGTGGACCGCGCGGAGTTGATCGGCTCCCAATCTCAGGCGGAAAGAACGGTCTCGAATATCGAGGCCGCCAAATCGAGCAGTATCGCCGCCCAAGCTGCGGTCGCCGCCGCGAAAGCGGAAGTCGACCGACTGAACGCGGAAATCAAAGACAGCGTGCTCACGTCGCCAATTCGTGGCCGGATCGAGACCCGGCTCGCTGAGCCGGGCGAGGTCCTGCCGGCGGGAGGCCGGGTCTATTCCGTCGTCGATCTCGCCGACGTCTACATGTACGTGTTCCTGCCCGAGCAAGTAGCCGGAAAAGTCGCGATCGGCTCCCAGGCCCGGATCGTCCTGGACGCCGCGCCGGACTATCCTATCGTCGCGGTCGTGACGTACGTCTCCCCGGTCGCGCAATTCACGCCGAAGACCGTCGAGACCAAGGAAGAGCGTCACAACCTGAGCTTCCGCGTGAAGCTGCAGGTCGACAGGGCGCGCCTCAGCCAATTCGAGCCGTTCGTGAAGGTCGGGATTCCCGGGATGGGCTACGTCCGCTTTGACAGCGCCGCGACGTGGCCGGCCAAGTTCGAAGTCAAGAACGTCAATCCCGCCAAAATGTGGAGCGCGACCGGCTCCGGAGGGCAGTGATGGTCGCCGAGGGCGCGGAGGAATGGGTCGCGTCCCTCAGGGCTGTCACCCAGGTCTACGGCAAGACGATCGCCCTCGACGGCGTCGATCTCGATGTCCCCGCCCGCAAGATGATCGGCCTGATCGGTCCTGACGGGGTCGGCAAGTCGACGCTTCTGTCCATCGTCGCCGGGGTGCGGACGATGCAGAGCGGCGATGTCCGAGTGCTCGGCGGCGATATAGCCGATGCGCGTTTCCGCAACGCCGTTTCAGCGCGGATCGCTTACCTGCCGCAGGGGCTGGGAAAGAACCTCTACCCAACGCTCACCATCACCGAGAACGTCGACTTCTTCGGCCGGCTCTTTGGTCAGTCGGCCGAGGAGCGTGCGTGGCGCATCGAAGACCTGCTGACGAGCACCGACCTGGTGGCGTTCCGCCACCGCCCCGCGGGAAAGCTCTCGGGCGGGATGAAGCAGAAGCTCGGGCTCTGCTGCTCCCTGATACACGATCCGGATCTGTTGATCCTGGACGAGCCGACCACCGGCGTGGATCCCCTGGCCCGGCGACAGTTCTGGGAGCTCATCGATCGCATCCGCGAGCGCCGTCCGCAGATGAGTGTGATGGTCGCGACCGCCTACATGGATGAGGCCGATGGGTTCGACTGGCTGGTCGCCATGAACGCCGGCAAGGTGCTGGCGACGGGAACACCAGCCGAGCTCAGGGTACGAACCGGCCAGCCGACGCTTGAACAGGCCTTCATCCAGCTGCTCCCGGAGGAGGCCAAGCGCGGCCACCGTGAACCGGTGCTGACGCCTTTCCAGCCGACCGGGGGCGTGCCGGCCATCGAATCCCACGGCCTCACGCAGAAGTTCGGCGACTTCACCGCGGTCGATCACGTCGAGTTCCGCATTGAGCGCGGCGAGATATTCGGATTCCTCGGCTCAAATGGGTGCGGCAAGACGACTACGATGAAGATGCTGACGGGTCTTCTGCCGCCCACGGAGGGGGAGGCCGTGCTGTTCGGCGACCCGGTCAAGGGCGGGGACGTGGAGTCCCGCCGGCGGGTCGGCTTCATGTCGCAAGCCTTCTCTCTCTACACTGAGTTGACGGTGCGGCAGAACCTGATGCTGCACGCCCAGCTGTTCGACCTACCTCCGGACGCCGGCCGGGCTCGGGTCAATGAGGTGTTGGCGGACTTCGGTCTCGAATCCGTGGCCGACATCCTGGCCGAGAGCATACCGCTCGGAATCAGGCAGCGTCTGTCACTCGCCGTCGCCGTCCTGCACGAGCCGGAAATGCTCATCCTCGACGAGCCGACCTCGGGCGTCGACCCGGTGGCCCGCGACAGCTTCTGGGAACTGCTGATCCGGCTCTCGCGCGAAAAGGGCGTGACCATCTTCTTGTCGACCCACTTCATGAACGAAGCGCTTCGCTGCGATCGCATGTCGATGATGCACGCCGGCAAGGTGCTGGCGCAGGGACCGCCGGCCGATCTGGTCGCCGAACGGGGAGCCGCCAGCCTCGAAGAAGCCTTCATCGGCTACCTCGAGGAGGCCGCCGCGAAGGCCAAGGCGGCGGCCCCGTCGTCGGCGGCAGCCGCTCCCGCCCCGGCGCCGCCTGCGGAAGGAGTCGTTGGCGACCACTCAGCCGGGGCGCGAGGCGGCTTCAGCATCAGTCGGGTCTGGGCGTTCGCGCGACGAGAGGCCATCGAACTCATGCACGATTCGGTGCGCCTGGCCTTCGCGGTGCTGGGGCCGATCCTGCTGATGATCGTGTTCGGCTACGGCATCTCGCTCGACGTCGACCACCTCAAGTTCTCGATCCTGGACTTCGACCAATCAACCGCCAGCGGCCAATACGCCGACGCGTTCCGCGGCTCGGCCTATTTCACCGAGCGGCCGCCGATCCCCAACTATGACGAGATGGATCGGCGCTTGCGAAACGGCGAGTTGCGTTTCGCGCTGGAGATCCCACCGGGCTTCGAAAGAGACCTCTATTCCGGTCGCCGGCCGACAGTCGGTCTTCATCTGGACGCAGCCATACCCTTCCGCGCCGAGACGGCGCGCAGCTATGTGGAGGGCGCGAACGCCCAGTACGAAGCTGCATTTCGGCAGTCGAGAGGGCTGGCGGCGCCCGCGCAGCCGATCAACCTGGTCGCGCGCGCCCTGTACAATCAGTCGTTTGAGAGCGTGTACGCCATGGTTCCCGGCGACATCATGCTCCTGCTCATGCTGATCCCGAGCATGCTCACCGCCCTCAGCGTCGTGCGCGAAAAGGAGCTCGGCTCGATCGCGAACTTCTACGCCGCGCCGGCCAGCAAGGCCGAGTTCCTGCTCGGAAAGCAGCTTCCCTATGTCGCCGTCTCGCTGATCCAGTTCGCAACTCTGGTCGCCTTGGCCGTGATCCTGTTCCAGGTGCCGATCAAGGGTAGCATTTTGACGCTTCTGCTTGGCGGCGTGCTCTATGTCCTGGCGAGTACGGGCTTCGGCCTCCTGATCTCCGTCTTTGCGACGACCCAGACGGCGGCCATATTCGCTGCAGCCATCGTCGCGATCCTTCCGGCGGTGCAGTTTTCCGGAATGTTCGTTCCGACCTCCTCGCTCACCGGGGGCGCGGCAGTAGCGGCGAGGATCTTCCCAAGCACCTATTTCCAGTCGATCAGCGTCGGAACCTTCACCAAGGCGCTCGGATTCGATTCAGTGTGGCCGAGCATTACCGCGCTCGCCGTAATCGCGATCGTATACTTTGGCCTGTCCGTCCTGCTGCTCAAGAAGCAGGAAGCTTAGATCATGCGCTACGCCAGACACATCTTTCAATTGGGCCTGAAAGAACTGGTGAGCCTCTTCCGTGATCCAGTATTGCTCTTCCTCATTGCCTATAGTTTCACGTTCTCCGTGTATACGCCGTCGAAGAGCGCGGTCATGGACGTGGTCAATGCGTCGATCGCGATCGTCAACGAGGACGACTCCGCCGTGGGCAGGGCGATACGCGACGCCATGCTGCCGCCGCAGTTCCGCCCTGCGGCCTCGATTCAGCACAGCGACATCAACAAGGCCATGGATGAGGGCAAATACACCTTCGTCGTCGATGTTCCACCGCGCTTCCAGGCGGACCTGCAAAAGGACGCCAAGCCCAGCCTGGAGATTGTCACCGACGCCACGGCCATGAGCCAGGCGGGTCGGGGTCCGGGCTACATCCAGCAGATCGTGGCCCCTGTGATCGACAAATACTGGGCCGGTCGCGGAAATCCGGCGAACAAGCCGCTCATCCAGCTCGACAGCCGCGCGCGTTTCAATCCGAACATGCAACAGGGATGGTTCGTCGCGATCAATCAGATCATCAACAACATCTCGGTCCTGGCGATCTTCTTGACGGGCGCGGCCGTGCTGCGCGAGCGGGAGCACGGCAACATCGAGCATCTGCTCGTGATGCCGCTTCGACCCTATGAGCTCATGTTCGCCAAGATCTGGGCGAACGGCCTGGTGGTCGTCATAGCGGTCATGATCTCGTTGTTCGCAGTCGTCCAGGGCGCGCTCGGCGTGCCCGTCAACGGGTCGATTCCGCTCTTCATCGCCGGCCTGGTCATCTATCTGTTCTCGGTGACGGCCCTCGGGATCATGCTCTCGACGGTGGTCCGGTCCATGCCTCAGTTCGGCCTGTTGGCCTTCCCCGTGTTCATCGTCATGAGCCTGCTCTCCGGTGGTCAGACCCCGCTCGAGAGCATGCCGGAGTGGTTACAGTATGCAATGCAATTCGTCCCATCGACACACTTCGTCAGTTTCTCGCAGGCGGTGCTGTTCAGAAATGCGAACCTCAGCATGGTCTGGCCGGACATGGCGAAGATGTTCGCAATCGGGGCGGTCTATACAGTTTATACGCTCTCACGGTTCAGAAAAATGCTCGCAGCAGTCCAGTAGAAAGCTCGACTCCGATGAAAAAGCGCGAAACACTCTTCAGAATCTTAAGGGGACTGGCGATCGTCGCGCCGGCCATCCTCGTCGCCGACTGCACCGTTGGGCCTGATTACCACCGACCTGCGGTCACGGTGCCTACCGACTTTCGCGCGCAGCCCGGGCCTTCGGACGCCAATTCGCTTGCCGACCTGTCCTGGTGGGAGGTGTTCAACGACAGTACGTTGCAGGGGCTGATCTCCGAGGCGCTGGCCAACAATCTGGACGTCAAGGTGGCGGTCGCCCGTATCGAACAGGCTCGCGCCCTGGTTGGGGTGGCGAAATCGCAAGCCTATCCGCAAGTCGGCTACCAGGGCTTCGCCAGCGACCAAAAAGCGCTGATTCCCACGGAGAACGAGGCGACCACCACCTACGCGACCTGGGGCGGCTTTCTCAGCGCGGCGTGGGAGCTGGATATCTGGGGACGTATCCGGCGTTCTACCGAAGCCGCGCGGGCAGATCTCTACGCCCAGGAGGACGTCCGCCGCGGCGTGACGCTGACCCTCGTCAGCGACGTCGCCGCCGGCTACTTCCAGCTGCTCGCCCTGGATCGCCGGCTCGACGTCGCAGAGGAAAGCGCGCGGGTCTATACTCAGAACCTGAACCTTTTCACGCTTCGTTTCCAGGCGGGCAGGGACAGCAATCTGCCTGTCCAACGCGCGCAGGCGTCGCTGGATTCAAGCAACGCGACCATATCAGACCTGAAGCGCCTCATCGCGCTGCAGGAAGACGCGCTGAGCGTGCTCCTGGGCGCCTATCCAAGGGATATCAACCGCGGCCAATCGCTGGACGCCCAGACGGTGCCCACGACCCCCGTCGGGATGACCACCGACCTGCTCAAGCGCAGACCTGACATCCTTGGCGCCGAGCAGACCATGATCAGCGCCAATGCCCAGGTTGGCGTCGCCGTCGCCAATTTCTATCCCACGATCGGACTTTCGGCGCTGGTCGGGGGGCAAGGCGTGAGCATCCAGCACGGCCTCAATGGCACCTTTGGCATCTGGAGCGTTGCGGGCGACGTGGCCGGCCCAATCTTCACCGGAGGTCGGCTGCAGGCCCAGTATCACCAAAGGCAGGCGTACTGGGACGAGACCGTCGCCCAATACAGGAAGACCGTGCTTGTTGCGTTCCAGGAAACGTCCGACGCGCTGGCCGCGCAGCAGACCCTGGCCGGCCGGCGCGTGGCGCTGCAGAGCCAGGTGCAAGCACAGCGGCGCGCGGTGGATCTATCCCTGCTGCGCTACGACTCGGGTCGCGCGAACTACTTCGAGGTGCTGGAGGCGGAGCAGGAGCTGTTCCCGGCGGAAGACGCGTTAGCGCAGACCCAGGCCGATCAGCTCATCGCGGTCGTCAGCCTCTACAAGGCGCTGGGCGGCGGCTGGAAACTGCAGGACGCGGAGTGGTCGCGGCCGCACTGAACATCGTCGAGGTAGAGGCATGAAAAATACCCGAAAGCCTTCGCCACAGAAGGAACCGCTGAGCCGAAAAGATTACGACAAGGAAATCAAGAAACTGCAGGTAGAGCTCTGCTATCTTCAGGAGTGGGTGAAGTCTACCGGCGCGCGGGTTATCATTCTGTTCGAAGGTCGTGACGCCGCCGGAAAGGGCGGCATTATCAAGGCGATCTCCGAACGGGTGAGTCCCCGGGTGTTTCGTGTCGTCGCCCTGCCCGCGCCATCCGAACGCGAGAAGTCGCAGTTGTTTATGCAACGCTATATAAAGGAGTTCCCCGCCGGGGGCGAAATCGTGATCCTGGATCGCAGCTGGTACAACAGAGCCGGCGTCGAATACGTCATGGGGTTTTGCACGAAGACGGAACACAAGCGGTTTCTCGAACAAAC
>DASXGB010000331.1:0-16071 GCA_036489325.1 Caulobacteraceae bacterium | reverse complement strand
CCCCTCCATCGAAACAAAGAACGTCATGGCCGGGCTTGTTCTTACGGTGTTTTACGGTGGCGGATTCTGCCGCGGCGCTGAATGTCTCGCGGGGCGCCGTATTTTACGCCGAAACGCCCGATCTTACGGCGTTTTACGGTGGCGGCCGGCAAGCGGGGCGTCGCCCATCCGTATTTGCGGCGAAACGCCCGCATTTACGGCGTGTTTCGGCGGCCGCCGAAGGCTGCCGGCGGACAGCATGTCAAGGATTCCGAACACCATTAATTATGGTTAAATCACCATGTTTTTTATGGTGGACCGCCGCGCCAGTTTTCGAGCGCCGGGCCGAGGGCGTCCTTGAGCGGTCCGATCCAAGGCTCGAAGCGGCGCCACACGCCGATCGAGCGGTCGTAGACCGGCTGGCGCACCTGCTCGGCGCTGGGCGTGTCGATCGCGCGGCGGTTCTCGAAAAATGACAGGCACGCCGGATCGAAGGGGAGGCCAAGATAGGCCAGCAGCCGGCGTACCTCGCCCTCGGTGTCGGCCACCAGGTCCTCGTAGACCAGGCGGTGGACCGCCCCGGGCTGCACGACGTCGAAGTGGGCTATGAGGTCCACGTAGTCGGCATAGAAGCGGCCGATGTGGCCGAGATCGAAGGCGCTGTTGAAGCCGGCGGCGAAATGCTGGCGGAAGATCGAGACGCCGTTGTCCAGGGGATTGCGGCGCACGTCGATCACCTTGGCGTTGGGCAGGGCCAGGCGGATGAATCCCAGGTGCTGGAAATTCTGCGGCCGCTTGTCGACGAAGTGCAACCGGCCGAGGTGGCGTCGCCATTTCGTGCGGCGCAGGTATTCATCACCCAGCTTTTTGCAGGCCGCGCGGTCGAGGGCCGCCACGCCCTCGGGATAGCCGGCGATCGTGGCGGCGATGTTGACGAGGTCGGGTAGTTCGCCTGCGCCTTCGACGGCCGGGTGGCTGGCGATGATCTGCTCCACCAGCGACGAGCCGGACCTCGGCATGCCGACGACGAAGATCGGATCGTTCCAGATCGCGCCCCAGCCGGCGCGAGTGGCATAGAACTCACGTGTGAACGCCGCCTTGTTGCGGCGGACAAAGGCCGTGGTCTCGTCGGGTCGGTAGCCGCGCAGATCCCGCTCGATGGCGTTGCCATCGGCGTAGGCGGCGAAAGCGGGTTCGGTCTCGTCGGCATCCTCGCGGGCCTTGGCGAGCGCGAAGAGCAGCCGGGCGCGTCCTTCAGGCGGCAGGCTGGTCGACTTCAGGACGTTCTCCAGCGTCACCCGATCCGCGCTCGTGAGGTGGTGGCTTTTGATATCGGCCAGGCGCAGCCAGGCGTCGGCGCAGGCGGGATCGACGGCGACGCAGGCGCGCAGCGCCTTCACCACGCCTTCGGTATCGCCCGTCGCCCGCAGGAAGCTGGAATAGACAATGAGGGCGTGGGTCTGGTCCGGAAATCGAGCAACGATAGGCTCGTAGGCTCGCGCGGCTTGGTCAAAGCGGCCGAGATCCGACAGGGCCGCGCCGCGCATGGCGAGCGCCAGCCCATCGACCGGGTCCTTCGCCAGCAGGGCGTCGAGCGCGGAAACAGCCTCGGCAAACTTCATGGCGCTGAGCAGCGCGCGGACATGTGCGACTTTCTGCGCGTCCTCGAAATGGCCGGTCTTCGCCCTTGCCGCCAGCGCAGCCTGCAGGTCGCCCGAGGCCATGTGAAGGTCGGACAGCAGGCGCCAGGCGGCCGGCTGGTCCGCCTTGAGCTCGAGGGATTTGGCCAGTTGCGCGCCGGCCATGCGCGACCGCCCGGCGGCGAGGTTCGCCTCAGCCTGATCCAACAGCGCGAGCCAGCGCGGCTTGTCGGCCTGGGCGCGAAGGCGGGATTGGCTCATCGTCGCACTATGCGGTGATCGCTTGGCGGGTGAAAGTCGGCCGAGACAGAAGAAGGGCGCCGCCCCGAACTGCCGGAGCGGCGCCCCCTGAAGCGCATCCCGATGAAGTACGCGGCCGTAGTTCGGAACGCGCCTGAAAGATTGAGCACGATGCGGTCAGTTGCCTGACCGCACCGCGCTCCGCGCCCGTCGAGCCCCCGACTGCCGGCGCTGAAAGCCTAGAACTTGACCTTGATCCCCATGAACAGCTGGGTGCCGTTGTCATAGACCGCACGGACCTGGGTCGGGATCGCAGCGTAGTATTTGAGCTTGCTGTTGGTGATGTTCAGCGCATCCACCGTCAGGGCGATGTTCGGCGTGATCTGGTAGGCGAACGAGCCGTCAAGGGTACCGAAGTTGGCCTGGCTTTCCGGCGACGCGCGGTCGAGGCCGACGAAGAAGTGCGAACGGTAGGTGTAGGCCAACCGCACGCTCACGCCGTGGTCTTCGTAATAGCCGACCAGGTTGCCAGTCCATTTCGACGTGCCGATAAGCTGGTTGCCATCGGCGTCCTGGCCATCGACCCAAGTGCCGTTGGCCTGCATGCCAAAGCCCCAGCCGATCGGTTGCTGCCACTGAACCTCGATCCCGCCAAGTCGGCCCGCGATATTGAACGGAGCAGAGATTATGTACGGCGTGTTGTGACCCAGGAACATATTGAAGTAAGTCTGGGTGTGATTTTCAAAAGCTACGTAAGAAGAAATATCGTCATAGAAAAGACTCACGGCCACCAGGGATTGCGGTCCGTAGTAATATTCGAGACTGGTATCGAAGACCGCCGCTCTGACCGGCTGCAGGTTCGCGTTCCCGCCGCTTCCGACCTGAAGGAGGTCGTTAAGCGACACGCTAGCGCCAAGTGAACTGTAGTCTACCCGGGACATGGTCTCGGCTGCCGAGAACCGCAACAACAGGTTCTTCTCTAGGTCGAAAGTGAAGTTCGCGCTGGGCAGGATATCTAAGTAATTGTGGTGAACGTCATTGTAGTAATAGTTACCATAGGCGGACGTCGTGATGAGCGGCGCGCCCGGCACTAGCTGATTTGGTGAGTTGACGTAGCTGTCTTGAATCGTGTCGACGATCCGCACGCCAAAATTACCGCGCCATCCATCTCCGCCAACGTGGGCCATGACATAACCCGCAAGGTCGGTCTCGTGGACCTTGAAGGATCCCAGCCAGTAGTAGTTCAGGGGCTGGACGATCGCCGAGATTGGCCCGCGAACCCCGCCCGGTATGGCGTCGATGATCTGCCCGATGGTCGTTGGATTGCCGCCGATCGGGATCAGCAGTCCTGGAATGCCAAGGGCTCCGGAATTGTAGCCGCTTGGATAGGACGTCGGATTGGTGGCCGAGAAAGGCATGGTCGGACTGCCGAAGCACTCATTATTCGCGCCCAGGGTGCAGCCGCGGTCCCAACCGTCGACCTGGCGCGTGTGGTCCGAAACGTGGAAGCCGAAGTCTACGTCCTTGAAGGCGCCGTTGCTTACGTCCCAGACGCCATCGGCCTTGGCGTAGAATTCCTTGTCCACTGATTGGAAGCGGGCGTTCCAGGACCAGTCGTCCGCTAGCCCAACTGGGCTCTGCGGATTGATATTGGTCGGCGTGACGGCGAAACCATTGCCCGATGGCGCGTAGGAGATCCCCGTGACGCCATCGACCTCGAAGGAGGGCTGTTCGGGCGTTAAGCCTTCACCCCAAGTGTAGCCGATCTGGGTCTTGATGGTCACCCGGTCGGTCACCCTGAACTTGCCGTCCAGGTTGATGTACCAGCTTTGGGCGGACTCATTTGGCCGCGTGATATTGTCGACGATCAGGCCGTCGATCGCAGAGCCCCCTGGACTGCCCACCGGGAATGTCAGGTTGGTCCCCGTCGGCGAGAACGTGGGCCAATTCGCCGCGACCAGCGTGTTATTCTGGACAGTATAGCTTGTGGGCACATTCTTGGCGAGTTCGTTTGAACCCCAGAGCATATAGTTGTCATTATAGTTAGTAGCGTTCAGGTGCGAGTAGAAGCCGCTGAGTTCTAACTGGACTTTGTCGTCCGAGGTCTTCCACTGCACCGCTCCGGTGACGCCCTCGCGCGTGCGTTCCTGTTCAAACAGCGACGAACCGATCAGGGTTGGCGCCTGAACTCCGTTGAGCGAAGGATTGACTTGGGCGATAGGGTCTCCGGTGCCGGGAACGAAGGGAGTGGTGGCCGTGGCGGGAACGGGCGCTGTCCCGGAAATTGCCGCCCAGCCGAGGACCTCCTGGCCATAGCGAACGACGCTGCGTTTCTCGTAGAAGCCCTGGACGATCGCGCCGAAGGTGTCATCGGCGTTCTTCCAGCCCAGCAGCGCGTTGAATTGCGGCTGCCACTGGCTGCCGTGTTGGCCTTGGTTGGTGTTGTAGGTGGCTTCGGCCGAACCTTCGAAAGTGAAGGTTTTGCTCAGGCCCAGCGGGTCGCGGGTCTGGATGTCGACCGCGCCGGAGACGCCGCCTTCGAGGATCGAGGGATCCTGCGTCTTGTAGACCAAGATGTTCTGAACGATTTCCGCCGGCAGCAGGGTGAAGCTGACGCTGCGGCCGACCACGCTGTACTGATCGAGGATGAACCAGTCCCCGGTTGAGACATTGTGCCCGTCGATCATGACGTTGGTGAGGCTGGGCGAGGTGCCGCGGATGGAAACCCGGTCGGCCTCGTCGAAACCGCCTTCGCCGCCGGCCGCGCCTTGGATGGAGACGCCGGGCAGGCGCTGGAGGGCGTCGGCGATGTTCTTGTCGGGCAGCTTGCCGATATCCGTGGCCGAGATCGCGTCGACGGAGTTCTCATGCACGCGCTTGATCTCGATGGCCTTTTCCAGGGATTGCCGGATGCCGGGCACCACGACTTCCTGAACGGTGGTCGAGCTGTCCGCCGCCATCGCCGAGTCGACCGCGAAGCCAAGCGCCGCGAAGCTCGCCGTGCCGATCAGCATGGTTCTGCGAAGTTTCATTCTTATCTCCCCCAGAAAGAGCCGCGTCCGACGGCTCTTCGTCAAAGGCCAATTTGATACCAATTCGACGCATCCAGCCCGAAAACGCTTGTAATCGGACACGGATTGACGCGAGATTGTCACAATCTTTGCAGCGGGCGCAAGCCCAAATTGACATAAATTTAGTACCAATTAAATTTTGGTATGCAAACGTTGCGGGGTCGTGGCACAAACGCATCAGGCGGGCTGGCTGACGCGTTCGCGGGCCGGCCTCGATGGGGCCAAGGGGAATAAGGATTTCAGAGCGTGGCGGCGTCGCTATCTGACCTGATTGGCGGTTTGGGCGATCACTCGCCGGGTCCGCTCTATCAACAGCTGCACCGCGCCCTCAGGTCCGCGATCGCCAACAAGCAGCTCGTGCCCGATGAGGCCCTGCCGCCCGAGCGCGACATGGCCCAGGATCTGGGCGTCTCGCGAATCACCGTGCGCAAGGCGCTGGACGCGCTTGTGGACGAGGGCCTGGTCACCCGGCGGCAGGGTGCAGGCACCTTTGTCGCCGCGCGCGTGGAGAAGAGTTTCTCCAAACTGTCGTCGTTCACGGAGGATATGCTGGCGCGCGGGCGCACACCCCGAAGCGCCTGGCTCAAGCGGACCGACGGCGCGGTGACACCCGAGGAGGCGATGATCCTGGGACTGAGCCCGGCCACGCCCGTCTATCGATTCAGCCGTATTCGCTTTGCCGACGAGCTGCCGATGGCGTTGGAGTACACGACGGTGCCGAGCTTCAGCCTGCCGTCCAAGGAAGCGGTCGAGGAGTCTCTGTACGAGGCGCTCGAACGCCATGGCCACCGGCCCGTGAGGGCCCTTCAACGCCTGCGCGCGGTTCTGTTCAGCGACGAACAGGCCAAGCTGCTCAACGTGCCCGAAGGATCGCCTGGCCTGTTGATCGAGCGCCGTGGTTTCCTCCGTGACGGACGCCCGGTGGAGTTCACCCAGTCCTACTACCGTGGCGATGCCTACGATTTTGTCGCGGAACTCAACGACGGGGCGCCATGAACCGCGCGCCGACGAGGATGATGCGCGAAGCGGGCGAAGCGCCCGATCGCGTCCGCGATCAGCTAGCCGCCAACGCCGGGATTGTCTCAACGCTTGCCGAGCGCCTGCGCGCGAAGCCTCCGCGGGCGGTGACGACCCTGGGCCGCGGCAGCTCCGACAACGTCGCCACCTTTGCTCGCTACCTCATCGAGACGCGGCTGGGAGTTATGACCGCTTCCTCCTCGCCGTCGGTGAGCTCGATCTACGAGGCTTCGCCGGACATGGAGGCCACGCTGTGCCTGGCGATCTCGCAGTCCGGCCGCAGCCCAGACCTTCTGGCCGCCGCCCAGGCCCATCAGGCTGCCGGCGCCTTGATGGTCGCCCTGGTCAACGACGAGGCCTCGCCCCTGGCCGAGCTGGCCGATGTCACCCTGCCTCTGAAGGCCGGACCGGAAATCAGCGTGGCGGCGACCAAATCCTTCATCGCCGGTCTTGCCGGCATCGCCCAGTTGGTGGCGGCCTGGAGCGGCGAGCGAGCCCTGCAGGCCGGCGTCGCGGCCCTCCCGGACCAGCTGACGAAGGCCTGGGCGCTCGACTGGAGCGCCGCCGTCCAGCCGCTGACGAAAGTGGACCATCTCTATGTCGTCGCCCGCGGCCTCGGCTTCGCTATCGCCCAGGAGGCGGCGCTGAAGTTCAAGGAGACCTGCGGCCTGCATGCGGAGGCCTTCAGCTCGGCCGAGATCCGCCACGGGCCCATGGCCCTGGTCAGTCCCTCGTTCCCAGTGCTGGCCTTCACCCAGGACGATGAGACCGAGCAGGGCGTGGAGGCGGCGTCGGCCACCTTCGTGCGCCAGGGCGCGGCTGTCATCCAGGTGGGTGGCAGCAGCGGCGGCGGTGTCCTCAACCTGACCTCGATCAAGGCCCATCCGGCGCTGGAGCCGATCGGCCAGATCCAGAGCTTTTACCGCCTCGCCGACGCCCTGGCCCGGGCGCGGGGATTCGACCCGGACCGGCCCTCGCATCTCGCCAAGGTCACTGAGACGATCTGATGGACCTGGCGCTCGTCAACGGCCAGGTGATGACCGACCATGGCCTGCAGGAAGGCCTGGCGGTGGTTCTCGCCGGCGACCGCATCGCCACGCTCTGTCCGATCGGAGAGCTTCCGGCGAAGCTGCCCCGTCACGACCTCGGCGGCGGCCGCCTCCTGCCCGGCTTCATCGACGTTCAGGTCAATGGCGGCGGCGGGCTGCTGTTCAATGATTCGCCGACGGCGGAGTCGATCGCAGCCATCGGCGCCGCACATCTTCGTTTTGGTACGACGGGCTTCCTGCCGACCCTGATCAGCGACGAATTCAGCATCGTCGGCAAGGCGATCGCCGCCGTCCGCGAGGCCGTGCGTCGCGGCGTCCCAGGCGTCCTCGGCGTGCATATCGAAGGGCCTTTCCTCAATAGTGACAAGAAGGGCATTCACGACGCCGCGAAGCTTAGGCGGATGGATGACGCGGGACTGGACCTGCTGACATCCCTGGATGCCGGGCGCACGCTCGTGACGCTGGCCCCGGAGGTTGCCGGCGCGGCGATGATCGGACGATTGGCCAAGGCCGGCGTGACCGTCTCCGCCGGGCACACCAACGCCTCCTACGGCCAGACCATCGCCGCCCTGGACGCCGGGCTCACCGGCTTCACCCACCTGTTCAACGCCATGTCGCCGATCGCCAGCCGCGCACCCGGAGTCGTCGGCGCGGCCCTTTCAGACGACCGATCTTGGTGCGGGGTCATCGTCGACGGCCAGCACGTCGATCCCGTGGTCCTGAAGCTGGCCTTCAAATGCCGCCCGCTGAGCCGCTTCATGCTGGTGACTGACGCCATGCCGTGCGTCGGCACGGATTTGAAATCCTTCACGCTTCAGGGCAAGACCATCAGTGTGCGCAATGGCGCCTGTTTCGACGAACGCGGGCGCCTTGCCGGGTCGGACCTCGACATGGCGATGGCGGTGCGCAACGCGGTAAACCTTCTGGGGGTCAGCTTGGCCGACGCCTCCCATATGGCCAGCCGGAACCCGGCGGAATTCCTCGGCCTGGGTAATGAGATTGGACGGATCGCGCCGGGTTATCGCGCCGATCTTGCGCTGCTGGATGAGAACCTCTTCGTTCGCCGGACTTGGATCGGCGGAAATGTGTCAGATGATTCGCCGGTCCTCGCCGCCGCCGGCGATGGCTAGAGGCTGGTTTCCGGCCGCGGCCCTCGCCTTTGTGATCGCCGCAGCCGCCTTCACCTCGCGAGCCGCGCCGATCAGCGTGGATGTGGTCCCCAAGCCGCTGACGGCCGAGCAGGCCGCTGGCGCGCCCGTTCGGCTCGGGGCGGGGACGGTGGTGGTCACGCCCCGCGGCGACACGGGCGCGCGGACCGTGGCGGCCTTCCTCGAGGATTTGGCGCGGCGCTCGCGTGGGCTTATCCTGACGCCGGCCGCTCAGCCTGCCCGGACGGCCATCGTCTTCATCCGCACCGCCGGCGCGGCCGACAGCGAAGCCTATCGCCTGACCATTGGCGATCGCCGCGTGCGCATAGAGGCCTCCTCTGACGCCGGCCTGCTCTATGGGGCGGTGACGTTGTGGCAACTGATCACAGTCGAGCCGGGTCGCGGCGGCGTGACCCTGCCGAGCCTCGTCATCGACGATAAGCCAAGGTTCGCCTGGCGCGGCCTTTTGCTGGATTCGGCCCGTCACATGCAGTCGTCGGCCTTCATCCTCGAGACGATCGACTGGATGGCATTGCACAAGCTGAACCTTTTGCAGTGGCACCTCACCGACGACCAGGGCTGGCGCCTGCCGGTGGCGGGATACCCGCGGCTGACCGGGATCGGCGCCTGGCGCCTTCCTCCCAGTCTGGGTTCGCCGCCCGTCGATCCAAAGACCGTCAAGCCCAGGCTCTACGGCGGATTCTACAGCTTCGCCGACATCCGCCGGATCGTCGCCCGTGCGCGGGCGCGGCACGTGATCATCGTGCCGGAGATCGAGATGCCGGGGCACGCCCTATCGGCCCTGCTGGCCTACCCGGAGCTCTCGGCCGGCCCGGTTCCGGCCAAAGCGCTGCAGAACGATTGGGGGCTGATCCCGGACGCCTTCGGCGTCGATCCGCCCGTTTTCGCCTTCCTCGACAAGGTGCTGGCAGAGGTGACGGACCTGTTCCCCGGGCCCTACGTCGGTATCGGTGGCGACGAGGTCCCGCTCGACCTGTGGAAGGCCTCGCCCAAGGTCCAGGCGCGGATGAGGGCGCTTGGCATCGCCGACGAGGCTGCGCTGCAGAACTGGTTCATCCGCCAGGTGGATCAATCGCTCAGAAAACGCGGACGGCGCCTGGTCGGCTGGGAGGAAATCCTCCACGGCGGGCCTCTGCCACCTGATGCAGTGGTCTCGTCATGGCAGGGCGCGGCCAGCGCCGTCACAGCCACCGAGGCCGGCCACGACGTCGTGCTGGCGATCGCGCCCACACTCTATTTTGACAACCGCCAGAGTGCGCTGGCGAGCGAGCCGCCCGGACGGGGCTGGGTGGTGAGCCTGAAAGACATCTATGCCCTGGATCCGGCCAATCCGCCGCTGCCGCCGGCAAAGCCGGCCGTGGCCGGGGCGCCGCCACAGCCGCCGCCGCTGACTCTATCGGACGCCGATCGAACTCACATTCTGGGCGTTCAGGGCAACCTCTGGACCGAACACGTGCGCACCGACGAGCGTGCGAGACTTATGACCTGGCCAAGGTCGGCCGCCGTGGCCGAGGTCGGCTGGACGGCGCAGCCCCTGCGCACCTGGCCGGACTTCCTCGCCCGTTTGCCGGCCGAGGTCTCGCGATTCGCCGGCGTCGGTCTCGCCGAAGATCAGAGCGCGCTGGCCGTCGAGCTCGACGCGTCGCCGACCGCCGACGGCAGGGCTAAAGTGGTCCTCTCCAACCAGACCAATTACGGTCAGGTCCGCTACACTCTCGATGGTGGTCCGCCTACGGCGGTCTCGCCGGCCTATGCGGGACCGGTCGGCACAGCCCTGCCGGTTCGGGTCCGGGCCGCCGCTTTCGTCGATGGACGGATGATTTCCCCGCCGCTGGACGAACGCCTGGACGCAGCCTCGGTGCGCACTCGCGTCAGCCAGCAACTCACGCTTTGCCCAGGCACCCTGCCTCTGAACCTCGAGGGCCAACCCACCGCCGAGGGCCGCCGGCCGGTGTTCCTCATCCAGATCATGAACCCGTGCTGGATCTGGCCGGACGTCGATCTGACCGGCGTCGGGCGCGTCCGGCTGACCCTGGCCGCGACGCCGGACAATCTGCAGCTCGGACCGCAAGCGAGCCAGGTGATCCATCGGCCGTCGGACTCATCAACCGGCGCCATCGAGGTCAGGCTCGACAATTGCGACACCGGCGAGCGTCTCGCAGCGGCGCCGCTGCCAGGCCCTCGCAGCGAAGTTTCACTCGACCTCGATCTGCCTGCGCGCGCGGGCTCGCACGCGCTATGCTTCGTCCACGCCGACGGCGGCCGGCCGGGTCCGATCTGGGGCCTCGAAAGGGTCGAGCTCGCGCCGCCGGCGGCGGCGGGGGCGAATCATGGCTGACCTGACGATCGTCTCGCCGATGCGCGGCTGGGCAGCGCCGCTGGACGAGGTCGACGATCCGGTGTTCGCCGGCCGAATGCTCGGCGATGGCGTGGCGGTCGACCCGACCGGGCCGGAGCTGCGCGCGCCGTGCGACGCGGAGGTGCTCAGCATCCACCACGCCGGCCATGCGGTCAGCCTGAGGGCCGCCAACGGCGCCGAGATCCTGATGCACTTAGGTCTGGAAACCGTCGCCCTCGGCGGCAAGGGATTCCAGCGTCACATCCGCGATGGCGACGAAGTCAAACAGGGCGATCTCCTCCTCACCGTCGACCTCGATCAGGTGGCGGCACTCGCCAAGAGCCTCATCACCCCGATCGTCGTCACCAACGGCGAAGACTTCGCCGTCGTGTCTCGCCAGGTCGGGCGGCGCGTGGAGATTGGCGATCCGCTGATGGTGATTCGAGGCGGGGAGGGCGCTCAGGCCAGGGAGGAGGCCGAGGCGCCGGCAGTCGTTCGTACGGTCAAGGTTCCGCTGGCCCACGGTCTGCATGCCCGCCCGTCCGCCCTCGTCGCCGCCGAGGCCAAGCGCCACCGCGCCGATGTCACCCTCGCGGCTGGCGGCAGATCCGCCAACGCCAAGAGTCCGGTGGCGATCATGGCGCTGGGCCTCGGGTACGACGCCGAGGTGGAGATCGCTGCCCGCGGGCCGGAGGCGCAGGCGGCGGTGGCGGCCCTTGCAGACCTCATCGCCCATCGCTTGCCACCGGAGCCGCTATCGGCCGAGCCCGTCGCCAAACCCGAGCCGAAGGACACGTCCCCGCCCAAGGCCGGTCGCCTCGCCGGCACGCCCGCCGCTCCGGGCCTTGCCATCGGCCGGGCCCATCGGCTGATTCCGGCGGAGATCCCGGTGAACGAGGTCTCACAAGGGGCTGAAACCGAAACCCTGGCCCTGGCCGCCGCCCTCGACGCCCTGCGCTCCCGCCTCGCCGGCCAGGCGACCGGCCCAAGAGAGCAGCGCGAGATCGTGCAGGCCCACCTCGCCTTCCTGGACGACGAGGACCTGATCGGCGCCGCCAACCAGGCGATCGCCGCCGGCCAGAGCGCCGGAGCGGCCTGGCGCGGGACAGTGCGCGGCCTGATCGAGATCGTCCGCGCCATCGCCGACCCGCGCATCGCCCAACGGGCGGACGACCTGGCGGACCTCGAGCGGCAGGTTCTGGCAGAGCTGTCCGGCGAAATGGAGCCGAAGCAGGTGCTCCCGGCCGGCGCGGTGATCGTCGCCGACGAGTTGGGGCCCGGCCAGCTCATGGGCCTTGAAGGCGATCTCGCCGGTATCTGCACCGCCGGCGGCGGTCCGACCTCGCATGTCGCCATCCTCGCCGCGGCTCTCGGCGTGCCGGCGGTTGTGGCGCTCGGGCGTTCGATCCTGAGCGTGCCGGATGGCGCGGGCCTGATCGTCGATGGCGACTCGGGCGAAGTAAGGGTGGCTCCCGACGCGTCCGAGATCGAGGCGGCGCAGACCCGCCTCGCCGAGCGTCAGGTGCGACTCGCCAAGTCTCGCGCCGAGGCGGCCGAGCCCTGCCGCACGGCCGACGGCGTACGCATGGAGGTGTTCGCCAACCTTGGATCCGAAGCCGACGCCAAGGCAGCAATGGCCAATGGGGCCGAGGGCTGCGGCCTGTTGCGCACCGAGTTCCTGTTCCTGGAACGGAACCGCGCGCCGGACGAGGACGAGCAGTGGCGCGCCTACCAGACCATCGCCGACACCCTCGCCGGCGCGCCGTTGATCATCCGCACGCTCGACATAGGCGGCGATAAGCCGGCCCCTTTTCTCGATCTCCCGGTCGAGGAGAACCCGGCCATGGGGCTGCGCGGCGTGCGCGTTTCGCTGTGGCGGCCGGACCTGCTCGACGTCCAGCTCCGCGCCATCCTGAGGGTGCGGCCAGAAGGCCAGTGCCGAATTCTCGTTCCCATGGTGACCAGCCTGGCCGAACTGAAAGCGGTCAAAGACAGGGTCGAGGCGGCCAGGCGCGAGACCGGCCACGACGGCTCGATCGAGGTCGGCGTGATGGTCGAGACGCCGGCGGCGGCGGTCACGGCCGACCTGCTCGCCGCCGAGGCGGATTTCCTTTCGATCGGTACCAATGATCTGACGCAGTACGGGCTGGCCATGGACCGGGGAAATCCGCAGATGGCCAGCGGCGTCGACGCCTTGCACCCGGCGGTGCTCCGGTTGATCGCGGCGACGACCCACGGGGCCAGTTCGCATGGCAAGCTGACCGCGGTGTGCGGCGGCCTGGCGGCGGATGCGGCCGGGGCGGCGATCCTCATTGGCCTGGGCGTGCGAGAGCTTTCGGCGCCGCCCGCCTCGATCCCAGAGATCAAGGCCAGGGTGCGGGCCCTCACGGTGCCGGGCTGCGAAGCCCTCGCGGCGAAGGCCCTCGACTGCTCGAGCGCGGCGGAAGTGCGTGCTCTCGTCCGGGCGTCGGAGCCTGGCGGATAGAGATCCAGGGAGCTGAGCTATGAAGATCGGCCGCGTGGAAGTGTCGGTGGGGGCGCTGCAGCCCCTTGGCCGCGCCCTGATGCTGCCGATCGCGGTGCTGCCAGTGGCCGGCCTGTTGCTTCGCCTGGGGCAGCCGGATCTCCTCAACATCGGTTTCGTCGCCTCGGCCGGCGACGCCATCTTTCATAGTCTCGGCCTTCTCTTCGCCATCGGCGTGGCTGTGGGCTTCGCCAAGGACGGCAACGGCGCGGCGGGCTTGGCAGGCGTTGTCTGCTTCCTCGTGGCGACCAACGGCGCCGAGGCTTTGATTGTCGCGCCCAAGGCGACCGCTGGGATCGACGTCAAGTCGGCTGCGCTGATCGCCGCCGACTATCGGACCCAGGCGCTGTTCAAGCTGAGCGTGCCGCTTGGCATCCTCTCAGGGGTGATCGCCGGCAATTTCTACAACCGCTTCGGGGCCATCAGGCTGCCGGACTTTCTGGCCTTTTTCGGCGGCCGGCGGTTCGTGCCGATTGTCAGCGGCTTGGCCGGCTTGGCTCTGGCGGGGGTCTTTGGCCTGGCCTGGACCGGGCTGGATGCTGGCATCGATGGCCTGAGCCGAATGATCATCGGCGCCGGGCCGATCGGTCTCTTTCTCTACGGCGTGCTCAATCGGCTGCTGATCGTCACCGGCCTGCACCACATCCTCAACAACATCGCCTGGTTCATCATCGGCGACTATCACGGCGTCACGGGCGACCTGAACCGCTTCTTCGCCGGCGACAAGACAGCGGGCTCGTTTATGGCCGGCTTCTTCCCAGTGATGATGTTCGGCCTGCCGGCGGCGTGCCTGGCCATGTTCCATGAGGCCAAACCCGACCGACGGGCGGAAACAGGCGGCCTCCTGTTTTCGCTGGCGCTTACCTCGTTCCTGACTGGGGTCACAGAGCCGATCGAGTTCAGCTTCATGTTCCTGGCGCCGGCGCTATATCTGCTGCACGCGCTTCTGACCGGCGCGGCCATGGTGACCATGAGCCTGCTCGGCGTGAAGCTCGGCTTCGGCTTCTCGGCGGGGCTGTTCGACTATGTCCTGAACTATGGCAAGGCGACTCGCCCGCTGCTGCTCCTGCCGGTGGGGGCGGCCTATTTTGTCCTCTACTACGGCCTCTTCCGGGTCTTCATCCGACGCTTCAACCTGAAGACGCCAGGGCGTGAGGACGCGCCGGCGTCGATGGTGGCCCCGACGACCCCGGCCGACCGCGCTCGCGCCTACATCGCGGCGCTCGGCGGAGCGGCGAACCTGGCCTCGGTCGGCGCCTGCACGACCAGGCTTCGCCTGGTGGTCAAGGATCAGGGGGCGATCGACGAGCCGGCCCTGAAGGCGCTGGGCGCGCGTGGTTTCGTCCGGCCCTCGGAGAAAGACTTGCAAGTGGTGGTGGGGGCGATCGCCGATCAGGTGGCCCGCGAGATCAACGAAGCCATTGCCGCGGGGCTGCCCGCGGCGTCATCACTTCCTACCCTTTCGATCGAGGCATTGGGACAGGCCTTGGGCGGGGCCATCGCCGCTGTCGAGGTGCGGGCGTCGCGCGTGGTGGTGACGCTCGCCGAACCGCGACCGGTGGACGAGGCCGCGCTGCTGGCCGCAGGCGCCCGGGCGGCCGTGGCGGCCGCGCCAGGCAAGGTTCATCTTGTCGTCGGACCGGCGGCCGAACAGGTGGCCGCCGGCCTCAAGGCCCTCATCCCAGCCTGAGTCCTATTGAGGCGGAGCCGGCTGCTGGGTGGCCGGCGGCGTCATCGGCGGGCTCTCGCTTGGCGGCGGATTGGCCGGCGACGCTTCGGTGGCGGGCGGAGCCGCGGGCGGGGTGGCGCTCGTCGGCGGAGTCGTGGCCGAAGGCGTCGAGTCCGTCGGCGCCGGAGCGGACGGCGGCTCAGTCGAGGCTGGAGCGGCCGTCTCGGCAGAGGCCGGCATAGCAGCGTTCGTGGCGCTGCTGTTGGCCGCAGCCATCTGCATCGACTGGCGCTCGGCGTGCGAGGCGTGCAGGTAGTGATCCACATCGGAGTAAGGGATCGGCTGCGCCGGGGCTGCGTAGGTATAGGCGACCCCGGTCATCCCATGCGCCGTAGCGTGATGGTGGCGGGCCTTGGCCGTGGCCCCGCCCGCGAAGGCCAGCGCACCGATGGCGACGCCGGCGATGAGAAGTCTTGCGATCATGTGAAACCCTCCAGGGTTGCATCAGCAAGCGCCCCCAGACGGCCCGATAACGAGCGGAGCCGTGTTTCGTTCCGCCTCCCGACGACAAACTCGGCGGGCGATTGGCCAGTTCATTTCGGAGCGAAGGGATCGGCGACGAACCGGCGCATGTCGAGATCGCTTTTCAGTCGGATGAGCCGCGCGCCGGGCGACCAGGCCTCGATGGCGGCCTGCATCCGCGGGCGGGAGTCTCGGTCCCAATTCCAGATGTAGCGGTAGAAGGCGAGGTCGAAACGCTCCGGGCAGCCGGGCGCGAGGTCGGCGCGGGCGCGGCCAAAGTGGGTCAGCATCCTCCACATCGCCCGCGCCAGGCACCGCCAGATCGGCAACTCGATCCAGACCACCGTGTCAGCCCGCTCGAACCGCGCCCGCGAATGGGTGATGAACCCGCCGTCCATGACCCAGCGATCCTCCGCGGCGGCGACATCGACGCGAGCCCGGAATTCATCGTGGTCGCTCTCCGCCCAGCCTGGCAGCCAGAACAGGGTATCCATGTGGACCACGGGAAGGCAGAGACGTTCACCCAGCGCCCGCGCCAGGGTCGACTTGCCGCCCCCGGAACAGCCGACGATGGCGATGCGTTGCATCGCCGGGTCATGGCGGGCCGCCTGTCCCCTGGTCAAGAGGCCGATGGAGGATGTATGGCCGCGCCCCAAGCTGTTTGGATCGACGCTATGTCCAAGCCTGCTCTGTTGATCGTTCAACCCCACCTCGGCTTTCTTGGACCGATCCTGGAGGCCGACTACACGGTCTGGCGGTTCTGGGAGGGGCCGCCGCTGGAGGCGGTGGACACCATCGCCGCGATGGTGGTGGCCGGCGAGTTTCCGGTCGACAAGGCGCTTGCCGATCGACT
>DASXGB010000292.1:0-3394 GCA_036489325.1 Caulobacteraceae bacterium | reverse complement strand
AACGGCCCACGCCTTCGAGAACCGGGCGTCCGAGCGCGCCGGCTTCATCACCTTCAATACGCCGGGCGGCTTCGAAGAGCGTCTGCCGGACATCGCGGCGCACATGTCGGCTCAGGACCTGCGGCTGGACTGAGGCGACCCACGCTCATGCGGGCTCGGGAACCGGCGCGCCGAAACGGCCTTGGCTGTAGTCGAAGTAGGCCTGGCGGATCTCGACCTCGCTGTTCATCACGAACGGCCCGCGTCCGACGATGGGCTCGTCTATCGGCTCGCCCGTGAGCACCAGGAGGCGCGATTCGCCCTCGGAGCTGAGCGCAAGGCCCGATCCGTCGCGGCTCATCAGCGCCGCCTCACCGGCGCTGAGGGACCGTCCGCTGCCCAGGCTTACTGATCCCGACAGCACCACGACGATCGTGGTGTGGCCTTCCGGCGCCGGGAGGTCGGTCGGGGCGACGCCTGTGAGCGTCACGTCCCAGACGTTGACCGGCGTGAACGTCTTCGCCGGGCCCTTCGAACCGTTGAAGTCGCCGGCGATCACCCGAACGCGCCGCGCCGCTGTCTCGGCGCTCGGGATGTCGGCCGCCGTGATGGCCTGATAGGCGGGCGGGGCCATCTTTTCCGCCGCCGGCAGGTTGACCCACAGCTGGGCCATCTGCAGCGTGCCGCCTGTGCGCGTGAAGGCCTCGGAATGGAATTCCTGGTGCACGATCCCGGCGCCGGCGGTCATCCACTGCACGTCGCCCGGACCGATCACGCCACCCTGGCCGGTGGAGTCCCGGTGCGCCACCTCGCCGTCATAGACGAGGGTGACGGTCTCGAAGCCGCGGTGCGGATGGGGGCCCACGCCGCGGGGCCGCAACGCCGGCCCGAAGTGGTAGGGGCGGGCGTAGTCCAGCAACAGGAAGGGGCTGAGCGCGGCGCCCAGGTTTTCATAGAAGAACAGCGTCCGCACCGGCAGGCCATCGCCCACCCAGTGGTCGCCCATGGGGGGCAGGATCTCGACGAGGGATTTCACGATGGGCTCCTTTCACGCGCGGAGAGCCGCGGTTTCGCACCCTAGATGGGGAGCCGGGCCCGGCGGCATTAGTCACGCTCCGCCAACACAGCGTTCCGCACGCGGAACGGCGCCTGAAGCAACTTAGCGAGGGCCGCCGACACGATCGCCACGGCTGTTCCTGAAGACACTGAACGGTCCGGGATCGGCCTGGTCCGGGTAGCGGATCCTCTCCTCGCCGACCCATCGGGTTCCCATGACCAGCAATTCGACATCCGCGTCGGAGCGATTGATGAAATGGTGGCCGTTCGGCGTGCTGGCGGGGAACCCGACGTAGGCGCCTTGACCGATCTCGTGTGCGCCGTTGCCGTCGTGCAGAGTGACGACGCCGGAGAGGACAAAGACGAATTCGTCCTCGTGCTCATGCCAATGCCGCCGCGCGCTTTCGCCCCCGGGTTTCAACAGGAGGTGATTGACCCCGAACTGGCGGATGCCGACCGCTTTAGCCAGTTGCCGCTCGACCTTGGTTTCAACGTCGGACGCCGGTCCCCATCCCGGCGTCGGCGAAGTTTCGGAGATAACGGCCAGCAAGGTCTTCATCTCCGACGACCTGACTCGCGCCGGCCGAATTTGCAATCGACCCCACGACCCTGAGAGAAGGGCGGCATGGCGATCGACCTCGACAACCTGGCCCACTGGAACGAGGTGACGCCCCATCACGTCGCTTCGCCCATGTATCGGACCGATGATTTCCGCCGCGGCGAGATCGTGCTGGACCCGGTAGTGCGCGACGCAATCGGCGAGGTGCGCGGCCAGCGCCTGCTGCACCTCCAGTGCCACTTCGGGCTCGATACGCTGTCCCTGGCGCGCATGGGCGCGAGCGTCACTGGCGTCGATTTTTCGCCGCCGGCGATCGAACAGGCCAGGGCTCTGGCGGCGGAGGCTGGCCTCGACGCGGCCTTTGTCGTCTCCGACGTGCTGGCGCCGGCGCTGGGCCTCGCCGGATTCGACATCGTCTTCGCGTCATGGGGCGCGATCTTCTGGATCTCCGATCTCGACGTCTGGATGCGCGTTGCGGCGGGCGCGCTCCGTCCGGGCGGCCGGCTCTTCCTGTGCGAGGGCCATCCGGCCATGCTGATGCTGGACGAAACGGCGCCGACGGGCGTGCTGCGCGTCCGCTGGCCTTGGGATTCGGCCGAGCCCCACATCGACGTGGGAGACCTCGACTACACCGGCGCCAAGGTCTCGGCGAACAGGACGGTGGGGTATTTCCATGGTCTGGGCCGAATCCTTGGCGCGGCAATGCGCGCGGGCCTGACGATCCAAGCCTATTCGGAGGGCGATCGTGTTCCCTGGAAGGCGCTCGACCAGCTGATCGCTGTGGACGACGGGTATTGGCGATTGCCGCCCGGCGCGCCTTTCATGCCGCTGAGCTTCACGCTGCAGGCCGTGAAGGAGATTCCGTAGAGCTACGTCGGCCCTCCGTCGCTTGCTTAACTATAATTCATAATCAGCTACCTTGCGTCGCACGGTACCTAGTTATAGACAGGTCCGCGAAAGGAGACGCCGGTGGTCGAAGCCGTCCAGGTTCAGCTGAAGAAGGGAGTGTTGGAGCTCTGCGTGCTCGCGCTTCTCTCCCGCGGCGACGCCTATGGCTATGAGATCGCCAGCCGTCTGGCCAAGGGGATCGGCATGGGGGAAGGCACCATCTATCCGCTGATGCGGCGCATGCAGGCCGACGGCCTGGTGGAGACCTATCTGGTCGAAAGCCCGTCCGGCCCGTCCCGCAAATACTATCGCCTCACGCCCTCGGGCGCGGCCAGCTTCTCGGCCCAGAAGACCGAGTGGTCGCAGTTCTCGGCGGCCGTGAATGAGATCCTGGGAGGCGCATCGTGACCCGTCTGCAGTTCATGAATCGCCTGCGCAACGGCCTGGTGGGCCTGCCGCAAAAGACCATCGACGAGATCGCCGCCGACTACGAAGGCCACTTCGACGAAGGCAAAGCCGCCGGCCGCAGCGAGCTGGAGATCGCCGACGCCCTCGGCGATCCGGAGCGCCACGCCCGCGAGATCCGCGCCGAGGCCGGTCTCAAGCGCTGGGAGACCGAGCGCAACGCCTCGGCCGCCGCCGGCGCGGTGTTCGCCGTACTGGGCCTGGGAGCGCTGGACCTCATCTTCCTCCTTCCCATCCTCCTGGGCGTCGTGGGCACGCTCTTCGCCTTCGCCTGCGTGGCCGTGGCCCTGTTCGGCGTGGGCGCCTTCGTGATGGTGGCGGGGCCTTTCTGGGTGGTCGGCGCCCCTGTGGCCGCCATGATCCTCACCGGCCTTGGACTGATGGCTTTCGGCGTCTTCGCCGGTGCGGCGGCGACCCTGGTCACCATCGCCTTCATCAACGTCATGG
>DASXGB010000239.1:0-14741 GCA_036489325.1 Caulobacteraceae bacterium | reverse complement strand
GCCTTGCCCGAGAACGGCAGGGCTCTGGCGACCCCCTTGCCGATCGCGAGCTCGGGACCGCCGACCATGAACGGCAGCGCCTCGCCGCCAAACCGGCCGATTGATTCGGCCGCCGAGGCGCTCGGGGCGGTCGCGAAGTCTTTCATCCCCTTGCCGGCCCGCTCGATCGCGGCGGTCGTCCCTGGCGCGACGCGTTGGCCGATCGGGTCGAGCAGCTGGCCGGCGCCGACGACGTCGCCGGCGACGCCCTTGCCCAGGCCTCGGCCGAAATCCTTGACCGCGCCGATCGCCGATCCCGTCCACGTCTCGTCGTCGCCCGCCGGCGGCTTGGCGGGCTGCTTGACCTTCTTGAGGTAGGCGTCCGGATCGAAGTCGGCCATTTACTGCCCCAGATGATCGAGGATCTGTTTCGAGCGCGGATCGTCAGGATGCGAGCGAGCCCAGTCGAGCGCCTGATTGTCCTCGGGGGTTCTCGCTTGCGGGGCTCCCGGCGGCGGGGCTCGCCTTTCGCCCTCCAGCTGCCGCAGCATCTCAGTCTGGCCAGGAGAGGCGAGCGCGCGCTCGTCGTCGCCCTCGAGCGGCTTATCGGTCCCGCTCTTCGTAAACCTGTCGAACATCTTGAGCATCGCGCCCGGCTGGGCGCCGCTGCCGCCGACGAACTGCTCCCGCAAGTGCTGCATGCGCTCCTGCAGGCGGGCGATCTTGTCGTCCACGTTGGCCTTGAGCGTGTCGGCGTCCATCGTTCGCCAGTTGAGCTCCTTCTCGGATCCCTCGCGGGCGCTCTGGGTCGGTTTGCCTCCGACCAGGGCCCGCTCATACTCGGACGCCCCGGTGACGACCTCGTTGTCGAGCCTGCCGACCATCGCCCGCTCTTCGGGCGAGGCGACCAGCTTGCCGACGCCGCGCATCTGGCCGAGGAACGAGGCCTGCAGGCTCGGGATCTTGTCGAGGTTGTCGCGCAGTGCCTTGAGGTGCGAGTAGGCGGTCGCTACTGCGGTCAAGGTCCGCGCGTCTGTGCCGGCCGAGAAATCGGCGAACACCCGCGCGCGGTTCTTGAACGTGTTCTCGTTGAAGCCGGGGTCGATCTTCGAGCCAAGGCCGAGCACCCGGTTGGTCAATCCCAGGTATTTCCCCGTCGTCGGCACTGGAGCTTGGCCGCCGACATAGGCCTTGAGCGCGTCGGCGAACTCCGGATCGACCTTGCGGATCGCCGGCAGCACCGCCGCCCCGGTGATCTTCGGATCGGCCTGGATCCGGTCGAGGTCTTTCTCGATCTCGCCGGCCCTGAGTTGGGCGTACTCGAACACTTTCGGCGGCACGCCTGGCAGGCCTTTCGCCGTCGGCGTGACGGTGTGGTTAACCAGCTTCTGGGCCCACTGCTCGATCGGCGCGGCGGCGAACCCCTGGCCGGTGATCCGGTCCTTGTCGTTGGCGGCGCTCTGCAGCGCCTGCGAGGGCGCGGGCGTGAAGGCGGATTGCGGCGCTTGCTGCGCCAGGCGCGCCATGCCTGGCTCGGGCGCGTCGGACGCGCCGGCCCGGGCGACTTGCACGCCCTGGAGCCGCCCTTGCGCCTGGCGTTGGGCGTCGCCGTCGGGGACGTCGTAGCCGGGGTCGACCGGCGCTTTGTCGCCTGGCCCAGCGCCAGGCAGGGGGGCGGCCGTTTCCGCCGGCGAGCTCGGGGGCGCGGCGCCGGGGCTCGGAGCTTCGCCGCTGTCAGTTGACGGCGCCGGCGTCGTCGTGTCGCCGTCGCTTGTGGTTGCCGCCGGCGGCGTGCCGCCTTCGCGGTACGGCGCCTCCTCCTCGCGCGTCTTCTCCTCCTTGTTCCGCTGCGTCACGCTCTCGCGTAAGGACGTCCCCTGGGCGTCGCGCTCTTTGAGGATGTTCTCGGCCCGCGTCAGGTTGCCGCTCTCGAGCGCCGCCAACATCGGCTTGTCGTTGTACTTGGTGGCGACCTCGAACAGCCGGTTATGGAGTTCGCTGGTGTCCTTGGCGTTCGGGTCGCCGCTCCAAGTGCCGACGTCGCCGCCGCCGAGCGCGAAAGCGTCCCGGTAGTCCTTTTGCTCCTCGTAGGTTTTTCGGTCGAGCGCGTCGGCGCTGACCTTCATCCGCTCTTCCAGGATCCCGAGCGCGGCCTTCTGGCCTTCGATGTAGGCCTTCGAATGCCCCTGGGTCGCCGCGCCCAGCATGGCGGCGGTCGGCGCCGTGTACCCCGACCCCTGGCTGGTGAAATAGCGCGCGACATTGGAGAGAATCCCCGGCACCTCCCATGGCGTTGGTTCGGGCGCGAACTCGCGCGGCTCGCCCCACTGGTGCCAGGGCCGATTCGGCAGCTGCGGGAAGTACCGCTGGATCGGGCGCGGCCGGAACGGCATCGGGTGGGCTGGCGAGAGGCCGATCGGCGGCGGCTTGGGATCCCCGTCGCGTTGGGGCGGGGCGACCGTCGGCGGCGCCTGGTCGGGGACGCCGGGGAACCGGCGCGGCGGCGCGATCGTCGTCGGCTGGTCGGGCGTCTTGCCGTCGGCGCGGTTCCAGACGCCGCTGTCGCTGGCGTAGCCGGCCAGGCTCGAGAGGGGCGTAGGCGCGCTGCGCGGCGGCGTCCAGGAGCTCGGGGGCGGCGCGTCGTCTTGCGCGTCGGGGCTGTTGTCGGCGTTCGAGGTGTCGCTCATCCTGCTTCCGCGAAGTCGTCGGATTGCACGGGCTGCGCCGGCGGGGCGCCGCTGGTTTCAGTCGGCGCTGGATAGTCGTGGATCGGATTTTCTGGGTCGTGGATCCGGATGTTGGCGGGCGGCGTGCCTGGCGCGCCCCGACTCGTCGTTGAGCTCGGGTTGCTCGCCACGGCTGTCGGGTTCACGCCGCCGCTTTGCTGCGCGACCTGGCCGAGCGTCATGCTCGGGCTGTAGCGGAAGCCGCGCCGCTGCAGGGCGACCTGGGTGTCGTGCCCCCAGGCGCTGATCGGGATCATCTGGGCGACCTTCCACTGCACCTCGAGCGGCGCCGAGCGCGGCGTCGGATACTGGCTGAGATCGACGCCGGCCCGCCGCGCGTACGTCGACCACGTTCCGCCGGGATGGTTCTGGATCTGGAAGTAGCCCTGGCTGATCTCGCTCGGGTTGCCGCCTTGCGCGAGCGTCAGCCCCCGGCTGTCCTTGTCGGTGCGGCTGACGATGTTTTGGCCGCCGCCGCTCTCCTGGCCGACGAGCGTGTTGAGAAACGGGTTCGAGGCGAGGCCCGAGGAGCTCCAGGCCTGGTCGGCGCCGGCGCCTGGTCGGTCGGGCGCGCCGCCGCTCTGGACGTTCGCGCCCCTCCAGCCGCCAGGCTCGCCGCCGGCGGCGGCGGACGGCATCGGCTGGTTGCCGATCATGCCTGGCGCCCAAGCGCCCCAGCCGGGGTGATAGCCGCCGGGATGGAAGCCCCAGCCGCCTTGCCGGCGCGGGTAGTAGCCTGGTCGGAGGAAGCCGCCCCGGAAGCCGACGAAGCCTCGGCGCGTGCCGCGCATGAACGGCATCATGCCGTGGTACGCCCACGGCGGGATCCCGCCCCTGTGTCGGCCCATGCCGCCGAGCAGCTGGGCGAGCATCGGCAGCGCGACCGGCGAGGCGAGCGTCATGCCGAGGATGTCCCGGAGCAGCGGGCCTATTCCACCGCCACCGGTTGTAGGCCCGTAAACGCCCTGGGAAGGCTCAGGAGGGGCCTCGGGCGTTTCTGGGGCCACAGGAGCCGTTTTGGTCGGCGGGGCGGCCTGGGCCGGGTCTGGCGCGGCCGGCGCTGGCGCTGGAGCGGGTGGCGCTGGCGTTGCGGCAGGAGCAGGCTGAACGGGCGGGGCGCTCACCGGCGCCGTCTGGGGCGTCGCCGCCGGGCCGCCTTCGCCTTCCCGCAAAACTTCGCTCGCTGGCCCGGCGATGGTTGTTCCTGGTGGAGAGGCAAAGCCGCCGGGTGGCAACTCGCCCGTCTCAGCCGGCGTCGGCATGGTTGGCAAAAGGTTGGCGATGGCGGGCCGCGCCCGTGCGACATTGCCGACCGTTCCGCCGCCATAGTCGGGGTTCAGCTTAGGGTTGACCAAGTCAGGGGGTAGGCTTTGGTCGTCCCCGCTGCTTGCATCGGGAGCGGGCGTCATCGCCGCCATCGCCCGCTGGGCGGACTGGGGCGTCGGCCCCGTCGGCCCGCCGGCGGTCGGCTGTTCGCCGAGGCCGAAAGTCGACCGGAGCGACTTGGCGATCTTGGCGAGCGGCGAATCTTGCGCGCTCGGTTGCGACACCGGCGGCGTTGGTTGCTGGGTCTGGGGCAGACCTGGCTGCGGCGCGCCGCCCGACTGGGTGCCACCGATGTTGGCGCTCGGATCCGAGCCCGCCGGCGTGCCGGCGGCGTCGGCCGGCGGGGTGATCGACTCGCTCGCCGCCTGGGAGCCGCTCGGGTCGATCGTCGAGAACACGCCCCCGAGGCCGCTCGAATCGCCGAGCAAGCCGGCGTCGGCGAACAGGCTCGAGAGGTCGGTCCCGCCGCTGGTGTTGGTGAGCGCGTCGCCAAGGGCCGCGTCAGAGAGCAGGCTGTCGAGGTTCGACGAGCTCGTCGACTTTGAGCCGCCCGAAGCCGCTGCGAGGCCTGTGTCGCCCATCAATCACCTATCCGAATGCGTTGGCGGGCAAATTCGAGAACGTGGAGTCTAGGTTGGCGCCTGAGAGGATGCTGCCCGCGCCTGACGAAAATTGCGAATTGGCGTTCGCCTGGTTGGCTAGGCTCGACAGGGCGGTCGTGAGGCCTTGGTTGGCGGCCTGAGTCGAGCCGACGCCGATGAGCGAATTGATCGAGGGCTGCAGCGAGGGGTTGATCGCCGGATCGGAGACGGTCTTGGTCTGCTCCTGGCCGATCGTCGCGTCGGCGATCTTCTGCTGGCCGGTCAGGTCTTGCCCCTCCATCGTCGAGCCGCCGAGCCCCAGCTGCTTGTAGCGGTTAGTCACCGACGCCGTGTTGTCGCCGAGCGCGCTCATGATCGCCGACAAATCGAAGGGCGAGGGGCCGAAGTTGAACGGCAGGCCGGCGCCGCCGCTGGTGACGTTAAAGCCGCCCTGCGAACCACTCGAACCTTTGCCGCCGCCAGTCGGGTTGCCCATGCGTCATGATCCGGTCGTGTTGAAGATGTCGGCGGCCCCCTGGCTGAAGTCGGTATTGCTCGCCGCCGTCGAGGCGGTCTTGCCGAGCTGGGTAAGGCCCTGGGTCAGCTGCTGGGTCGCCAGATTACTGAGCGTCGACTGGTTCGACAGGCCTTGAATCGCGGCGCTCTGCTCGTTCTTGTAGGCGTTGTACAGCGCGTCTTCGTTGGTGTTCGACGCCGTGCCTTCGGCGACCGCCTGGCCCATCCGATTGCCCGCCGTTCCCTGAGTCTCCATCGTCGACATGCCGGTGCCCGAGCTCCCGAACGTCTGCCCGGTGGCGACGTCGGCCTCGCTCTTGCCGAACTTGGCCAGCGTCTCCTGCTCGGGAGTGATCCCGCCCGACGAGTAAAACGGCGGGATGTTGACGTTCTCAGGCGACGTGCCGCCCTTGGCCCCGCTGGCCAGGTTCGACACGGCCTGGCCGCCGCTGAACAACGCGCCGATGTCGGAGATGGGATTGCTCATGCCAGCCTCAGACAGTAGCGCGGGCTGAGCTCGCTCGCCCCCAGCCGCCTGGCGAGCGGCCCGAGCTCGACCTCCGTCTCGCTGGTCAGCCGCCACTCGGTGGCGCGGCGCATCTTCGCCCAGGCGATCGAGAAGCGCAGGAGCTCGAGCGCCTGCCACATGCAGCCTTCGTCGGCGACCACCAGGACGACGTTGCCCTCGAGCTCGCCGGGCGCCCATGGGATCATGTTGAGGGCGGCGATCAGAAAGGCGTTCTCGAGACGCACCGCCAGGAACACCAGGGGGGCGCGGAGCACGATGTTTCTGAACCAAGCCTCGGTCGCCATCGGCTCGAATCGGTTTGAATATCGTCGGGCGCCGAGCTCGAGCATCCACGGAATGTCGGCCTCGGTCAGGAGGCGCGGCGCTACGGTCCTATCGACAGCATCGCTGCGTAGTGCAGCTGCAGGTTCACGAAGAGCGACCATGTCAGTCCCGTTGGCTCCTCGAGGTCTTGATCTACCAAGTTCTGGCCAGCGTTCATACCGACCGTCGGCGCGCCGTAAAACGGCGGCAGGTCTTGCGCCATGACGTTGTGCGAGTCCTGGTGCTTCAGCTGCCAGTAGCTCGCCGGCGTCCCGGCCGGAATCGAGCGCGGGTCGAAATAGGCCGGCTCGATCGTGTACTGGACGTTTTGGGGAAGCTTCTCGAGGATGATCTGGTGCGACGCGCGGTGCTCGAGCCCGAACGCCGGGTTCACCTGACTGCCGCCGATCATCAACGTGTCAATCGCCATCCAAGCCCCAGTAGGTCTTCATGCACTTCTGGCAAAAGCGCACCGTCCAGCCCTCGGCGTTGGACAGGATCAAGAGCACGTCGTCCTCGGGGATTACGGCCGAGCAATAGGAGCACAGGACCGAGGGCGGACTATCCGGCCGCCCCCAGGTCAGCTTTCGCCAATCGAGGGCGGCCCGGGGTTTGAGCGTCGCCGTCATTCGCGGCGCGTACGTCCGTTGCGCTCGACCTGGGCGATAAGATCCGACCGATAAGGCGGCGGCGGCTGGCTCGTTCCCTTATTCAGGTCGTGGCCGGCGCTTGGATCAATTCGATCCATGCCGAAGTCGCTGCGCCAACTTCGGTCGGCGCGGACGGCTGGCCCTTTTGGCCCGACCTCGGGCGTCGTGCCCATGCGCAAGGGACCAACGACATCGCGATCGCTGCGATGGTAGCCGTCAGGAACGGCGAAATAAGCGACCGGCGCGTCCCGATTCAATACGGGATCCTGATTGCCGTAAGGCCAGCTGCGTCGATCAGCCATTACCGTCTTCCTCGCCGGCGAGCTCGGGCCGCCCGCCTCGAGGCCGGGACCAGGACCATGCGTCTGCGTCGTGCCATCTTCTCCTCCTATCCAAATCTCGCGTTCTGGGCGAGGTTGTCGAGCGGTGGGTAGCCTGTAAGCAGGCTCATGACGAGTTGCAGGATGCCGCCGCCCATGTCGCCCATCGGCGAGCTCGGCGAGCTTGGGGCGGTGGTGACCGGCGTCGACACCGTCGAGGGCGGACTCGGAGCCTGCGTTTCAGCGTTGGTTTGCGTTTGCGCGGTCTGCGCGGCGGGGCCGAGCCCTTGAGTCGCGGCGGGATCGGCGGCGGCGCCCTCGACGCTCGGGGCGACCGCTTGCGCGACGCTCGGCGCATTGGGCGCGGCGAGCGAGGCGGTCGAGATGTTGGGCGCATTCGCGGCGGCTGGCCCAAAGTCGAGCCCGGTCGGCGTTCCCCCAGCGACAGCCGCGCCGCCAACGCCTGGCGCGACCCCGCCCGAGGTCGGACCGAGCCCCTGTAGCCCCGCCAACGCCGCCAAACCCTGCAAGCTGCTGTTCAGCTGGGAAATGACCGAGGGATTGAGGCTCGGTGGGCCAAGCGACGACACGGTGACCGGCGAGGTCGCGGTGGGCACGCCGGTCAAAAGGCCAGGCGGGATGCCGAGCAGGCTGGCGAGGCCCGTCAAGTTCGCACTGAGCGGGTTGGTTCCTCGGACGCCGAAGCCTGATCCGCCAGCGGCGGTTCCGCCGCCGCCCCCGGTCGCTGCGCCCCCGCTCGCTGCACCGCCGCCAAAGCCGCCTGCGGCGCTTCCGCCGCCTACGCCTGCGACGCCAGTGCCCACACCGCCCCGCGCGCCGACGCCGGGAGAAGCTCCCTGCGCCGCCTGCCCGCCGCCGAAGGCGACGGATGAGCCTGTAGCGTCCGCTCCCGGCGACGCCACCCCTTGCCCACCGAAGGCCCCCGTTGAGCCGCCAAAGCCGCTTGTTGTGCTGCTTGTGCCAGCGGGCGCTCCTGTATCGCCGCCCTGTCCGCCAAAGCCTGCCGCCGCTGCGTCTGCGCTCGATGTGCTCGTTCCGCCCGGCCCGGTGCCGTCGCCGCCATCGCCGCCCGAGCCATCGCCACCGGAGCCATCGCCCTGCCAGAAGACGTTGAAGCGCCAGCCTTGAGTGTGTCTAAGCACTGCCTCGCGCCTTCAAAACTTCGATCGGCATGAGCTCGACCACGTCGTTGAAGCGCAGGAGGCCGGCGATCCCGATCAGCGCAGCCTCGGCTCGACCGTCGTCGCACTTGCGCTTGAACTTGTCCGCCTGGCCGGGCCAGCGGTTGATGGCGACCGAGCGCGCCATGTCCTTCATGTCCTTGCCTGGCGGGACGCCGACAACGCGCTTCCACTGTGCGGGGGCAATGTAAATGGCGGGTACTGCAGCGGCAGCGAGACAGCCACGGACAACGCCTTTTGCATCTCCGAAGGCGAAAGCGCCGACAGCGCCCTCCATAGGTCGAGGACCGACGCGTTCAACAAAGGCTCGACCGGCGTGAGACTTGTAGATGATTTCAGCCAGGAGCGGAGCATTGACGGTCCTCCGATTCTTCGGCCCATCATGCAGGGTGGGCATGTCGAAGACGTCGATGAGCTCGCCCTTCTCGGAGAGGAGCGCGATCGCGCCGGTGGCGCCGATGTCGATGCCGAGGATGCTCATCCGTAGGTCCATCCTTTGATGGCGTCCAATCGCTTTTGGTCTTCCTCGGACAGGTCGAGATACCAATCGTCGCCGAGCCATTCTTCGATTTGAGGAATGAAGGCGTCGATCGGCTTTTCTTCGCCATGAGCGAGGATCAGCTTCCCCAAAATCTTTGAAATCGCCTCGAGCTCCCTTTCGAGGTATTTCGCATATGGAGTGTAATATCCTTCGTCGTCGGCAGACTGGACGCTCATCGCCGCCGACTCCGTCGCGGCCCGGTTCGTCCGCCTGGCCGAGGGGTGCGTCCTGCTCGGCCTTTGCCGCGTCGGCCGCGTGACCAATCGTCAGGCCAGGCGTCGTCGCTCCAAGGCTCCCGGACGGTCGGACCTCGACCTGGCGCTTTGAAGCGACGAGCCATTACGGGTTCCTCCGCGATCGCCGTCCGCGCCCCGTGCCTTGCCGATGCCCTCGGGCGCGGCGGACGCGGGTAGTCGGTCGTTTTGTGGGGAGTTTTCCGGCCGGGTCGACGCGGCTGCGAGGCCCGAGCCTCACGCCTCTAGCCATTAGAGCCTCCTGCCTTTTCGGTATGAGTAAAGGCGCGGCCTCCACGACGGAAGCCGCCAGCTTTTCGGCTGCAGCTGCCTGCGCAAATTCTGGGTGTTGCGCAGGCCGGTGCGCTTCACGGCCCTACCGTCGGCGCTTGCGGGCGCGGATCCGGCGGGCTCGACGGGTTTGTCTGAGGCGTTTCGCCATGGGACTTACCGCCGGCGACCCCTACGACCTCTTCGCCGTCCCCGGCGATCTTCCGTAAAGTCGTCCCAATGCGTATTCGGTCCCATGGGGGTGCTCCTATCGGCTGTGCCTTCGGCCACGGCGCGTCAGTCGAGCCATGGCGTCACCTACGACTTTCTACGCTCCAAAGAGCGTTCTCTCTTCGGCGGACAGGTGGATCCGCTCCAAAGTAAAATCCGGCGAATTTGACTGCAGGTCAATAGCCGCCCAGATCCCGGCCCCCTCGATCGGCGAGGGGATGATCCCGGAGATCGCGCCAGGCGCGAGTTCGAAGGCGACCGCTTGCGTCCCGCCCGGCACCCCGCCGCCGCCACTGATCACGCTCCCGGTCATCTGCACGCCGCGCCCGTCGTTGTCGTCGACCTCGATGTAGATGCGTTTCGAGTTCTTGATCGCCAGCTGCGCCGCGTCCTTGCCGCGCAGCTTCTTCGTCGACAGCCGCTTTATCAGGCTCGGGTCGGGCTGGGCGAACAGTTGGTAGAGATGCGTCCCGTCGGTGCCGTAGGGGATCATCGAACTATCCTGCTCGTAGGAGCCGATGTTGGTGAGCTCGACCCCCTGGCTGGCGACCGACCAGAACTCATGCCCGCGCGTCGGGTGCCACATCAAGATCAGGTTGCGCGTCACGCCCCATGGGTCGACGAAGCGCCCGTTGATCAGAAGGACGCGGAAGCCGAACATCGTCGCTGGCGCAAAAGTCGGCAAATAGCTCGAGACGTCGAGGGTGTTCCAGATGCCGCTGATCTTGTCGCCGATCGGTCGGCCCTCGCCGCCCTCCATCAGAAACACGCCAGCCTTGTTGAAGGTCGCCATGTAGCGGCCGATTCGGCCGATCGGCCGAGGGAACCGCTGCCCCACCTGCGGATCGACGTTCGAATAGATGAAGTTGGTGGTGAACGGCGCTTCGACCGTGCCGCTGCCGGTGAGCGACAGGTTCCAGATCATGTCAGTCGACGAATCGCCGTAGCAGTAGAGGAACCCGCTCGACTGGCAGAGGTCCATGTAAGAGTAGACCAGGCGGTCGCCAAAATAGCCGAACGAGCCGCCGCCGTTGATGGTCGAGAAGTCGGCGCCGTTCGACGGGGCCGAGAAAGAGATCACGTCCTTGCCGGCGACCCAGAGGCGGGATTGGTAAACCTCCATCGCATAGATGCTGGGCAGGCCCGAAGGCATGGGAGGTGGAGTTGCGCCTGGATCCGTCTCCTGCAGGTCGGTCAGCCAGTCCGGGGCCGGATCACCGGGGCGCGAGAGGATCGTGCCGTCCCACGCATAGAGCCCCGCTGGCGAGCCGAACAGGACGCCGCCTTGTTGGCCCAAGGTCGATCCGAAGAACTGCGGTCGCCACACCTTGGCGCTCGCCCAATAATACGCGACATCGACGCCGGACCAGATGCCGCCTGCTGCGCGTAATCCGGTTGTTGTTCCCAAATTCAAATCAACTTCGTCAACCGTTCCGTCTGACAGGAACATCCAGCCCATCGCGCCGGGTGGCGGTGCCGCATATTGCGGGGTCTGATTGCCGTAGGTCCCAAAGAAAATTCTGAGAATTTGCAGGCCGGACGGCGCGGTGTAGATGACGGGGCCGCGCCCCCAGCAGGTCCGAAGGTTCCCCGGGCCAATGGCGAAAAAATTCTCATTCCAGAACTCTTCCTCGTCGTCGATCGAGCCCCGCTTCGATTGCTGGTTCAGACCCTTCCATTCGTTCAGGGTGATGATGTCGGGAGGATTGACGGATTGAATCGGCATGCTCGAGCGCCTTGCGTCTCCACTTGTGGTAAGCCACGACGCCGCGCCCGTAGACGACGGCGTAGGTCCACGTTCCCATGATGCACTTGAAGCGGTCTACGCGGACGGGATCAACTTGAGCCACAGACCGAGTTCGAGCGCCGCAGGCTGGATTGGCGGGAGCCACATCGGTTCGTTGTCGCCGTAGCGCCAGGCGCGCGCCTCCCTGATCGCCGCCTCGAGCTCGAGTCTCACGCCGATCGGAGCGTCGCGCCATAGGCGGTCTGAATCAGCTGCGGGCAGACCACGCTGGCGCACATCGGCATGTCGCTGTTGAACAGTTCCGCCATGGCTTGGGCGTCCTCCTTCCGCTGTTGCTGAAGGAGGGCCAAACAAGCCGCCCAGTAGCTCACCGCGTCGGTCCATGGGTAGGGGATCGGTTCGGGGTCGCCGTCGGTGAGAAGAGGCTTCGGGACGAGCGTCAAGTCAACTTCGAACGGCGCGGCGATCGACGGGATCGGCGCGAGGTAGATGCAGGCGCTCGCGCCCTCGCCGTACTGGGTCCACCAGCCAGGCTGCGAGATGGTGCCGTAGAACGTGCCGCCGTAGATGCGGAAGCGAGCCTGAAAGTCGGTCCAGACGATGCGCTTCCACATCGGTTTCCAGGTGCCCTTCTGGATCGACCAGATGCCGTCGACGTCCTGCTCCCACTTGCCGCCGATGCCGATCGACAGCGACCTGCAGGCGAGGATCGACTGGGCTTGCGGCATGATCTGCTGGACGAGCGCGTTCCACTCGCTGAACGGATAGACTTCTCGGCCGGGCTTGGTCTGCGTTCCCGGCGGGACCATGCGCAGGCAACCCGAGACGGCGGCGATGCGCCGGCGCGAGCGGTTGATGTAGTTCGTCAAGGTCGGGATGCGAAAGAACTGACCTTCGCTGTCGTTCAGGTGGTTCTGGACCTCAGTGACATACTGGGCGAGCATGAAGCATCATACTCACTTTCGGCGGGTCGTCTTGGGTCGTTGGGAGCCGGATCGCGCGACTGGTCGGCGGGGCAGGGCGGTCGCCTCGGGATCTGCGAGCGGCGGCTCGATGATCGGCCCGACTTCGTTGCTTTCGGCGCTCGTCTCGCCGCCGGGGCCGATGGCGGTTTCGATGAGGCCGATCATCAATCCTACGTCGGCTTGAGCGAAGGTGTAGCTGGTTCCGCTTCCGGGAAAGATCGGCGAGCCGTCGCGCAGCCATTGCTGGGCGGTGCTCGTCGCGTTCGTCCAAGTTCCGGGAGCCGCGTTGGCAACTGACCCGACCTCAAGGTTGGTCGCCGCCGTCACGACCGGGGGCGCGGTATTGACCGGCGGCGGCGAGGCCGACGGCGGGCTCCACGGCAATTGCGGGATGGCTGGCGCGGTCGAGATGACGATCGGCGCGATGCCTGGCGTCGTCGGCAGGGGGGGCGGCACGGCGCCGATGCGGAAGGTGGGGTTGACGACGATCGGCGGCGACGATGGGGTGGTGGTGAAGTTGGGGAACAGGCTCGCGGGAACGGTGGCGCTGCCGCCGCCTGCGAACTGCGGCTGCGGGACGCCTGGCAGCGATGGCGGGACGGGCGCCGGCGAGACGGCCGGGCCGACGAGCGGGCCGACCGGCACAGGAACGGGCGCCGCACCCGTTGTTGGCGGGAAGACGGGGACGCCAGGCGGGTTCGAGATCAGCGGCGGTGGCAGGATCGGCGTGCCGGTGTTTGGGATCGGGGTCGCCGGCGCGGTCGCCGAGCCGGAGCCGAACACGGGTTGCGGGATCCCTGCGTTCGACGGCGGGACCGGCGCTGGTTGGATTGGCGGCGTGCCGTTGCTCATACGCTGAACGCCTGAATGATGGAGGCGCAGCCGCTGCCGATGATCTGGACGTTTTCGCCGTCGGCCAAGACCGTCCCGGCTGAGTTAGGTTGGATCATGGTCAACGTGTTCGCGGGGACCGGCACTTGCATCCAGCCGAACCAATTTGGCGGGCGATGTCCAGCAAGCGGCCTGATCGGCGGGTCGGTACGGCCGATCTTGCGCTGCCACGCACGCCATGCTTCGACGAAATCGTTGTAGCGCATGAATGGCGGCGGGCAAGCTGGCGGCGGTGATCCGCACTGGGGCGGTCCGCCGCGCGGCAACAAGCCAGTCCCCGGCGTCCGTGCCGGGTTGGTGTTCGAGACTGGGGGGACGAGCATGATGACGCTGTTCGAACCCGTCGAGACGATCCATGCGCCCTTTGGCAGGGTGTAGGGGAAGCAGCCAACTTGACGCGGCTTCCCGAACGGCGACAGCGTGGCGCCGGGCGGTCCGGGCGGCCAACTGCTAACCGGGAGCATCAAATCTCGCAATTCGCTCGTCGAGAATATTCTCGTAGACGCGCATCGCGTCGGCTTGACGCCGAAGGAGGGACTGATCCTCGTCAGGCAATGCGCGGAACGCCTCGCTGAGGATGAAGGCGTCGAGCCGGTCGAGCATGTCGCCCAACTCGCGTCTTTCGATAAGCACCCTTTCCTCGTGCGCAGCCATTAGAACGCGGCGCCTCCCGTTATGCCGGTGATCTGCATCCCGGTGCTCGGCTTCGAGCATACGAGGTTAAGCGCAGTTAAGCTAAGTCCAACACTAGCAATCTGCCCTTGCGGGATCGTGCTGTACCAGCCCGTCCACGCAAAATTGGCGTCTTCGTGGATAACTAGCGTGATGTACTTGGAGTTGAAGCCATAGGCGGTTCCTTGGGGACAGTTGAGATCGAAGAATAATGGAGTATCCCCCAACAGAAGCCCGCGAAAACCGCTATTAACAGGATCATCCTTGCCCCATCGAGAAGAAGGATCATTGTTGTATCTCTCCACGCTCATGAAATCGGTGAGGAGCGTCGTCCAGTCCTCGACCGACATGACCATGAAGTCGAGCGCCTCGCCGCCTGAATTCTTCACTGCCGCCAGCATGTTCGGAATGAAGGTTGCGCGGGTGAGGATTGCGCCGGCGGTCGGCACGACCAGCCCTTGCCAGTCGGGATAGGTGGTCCGCGACAGGCCGCCGTAGCTCGGCGCGGTGGTGGCGTTGCCGTAGGCGTCCTGCAGGCTGAACATCTGCAAGACGTTGGTCGTCGGCGGGCCGAACAGGGCCGTCGTGAGCGCCTGCAGGCTCGAGTTCTTCAGGTCGTTGAGCTTCAACATGAGCCGCGAGGCGACGGCGATCGCGTCTTGCGTCACGAGTTGTTCTAACCCCAGAGATGACACGGGTGTTGCCAGACAACACATATTAAATTCGGCATTAACAGTTGCAGCCACGTCCTGCGGCAGGTTGAATTGGCCGGCCGGCCCGATCCATGAGCTTTGGACGTACTGACCAGTCTGCACCGGCTGGGTGTAGGGCGACACGCCGCCGCTCGCCCTGATCGCGTTGCGGAGCAGCAGCGCCAAGAGCGGATTTTGCTTGTAGATGAGGATGACGACCATCTGCGCGAAGACGCGGCGGACAGTGGATTGGAGCTCGAGGCCGATCGGTCCCGACGGGATGATTCCGGCGCCCAGGATAGGCATGAGTTACCTCCCTCTTGCGCTCTCCTGATCCTTTTGGATTGCGCCCAAAATCTCCTTTCGT
>DASXGB010000229.1:0-9440 GCA_036489325.1 Caulobacteraceae bacterium | reverse complement strand
AGCCAGGCCTCGGGATTGATCGGCTCGCCCACGGTGCCGAGGAGCCGCAGAGAGGCGCGCGAGGTTCGCTTCACCGGCTCATCGCCATCGCGCATCAGGGCCCGCAGCGCCGTCGGCGCGGTGTAGAAGATCTCGACCTTGTGCTTGTCGATCACCTCCCAGAAGCGGCTGACCGTCGGATAGTTGGGGACGCCCTCGAACATCAGGCTGGTCGCGCCGTTGGCCAGGGGCCCGTAGACGATGTAGCTGTGGCCGGTCACCCAGCCGACGTCGGCGGTGCACCAGAAGACCTCGCCCGGCCGATAATCGAAGACCATCTCGTGGGTCCAGGCGGCCCAGGCGAGGTATCCGCCGGTAGTGTGCAGCACCCCTTTGGGCTTTCCGGTCGAGCCGGAGGTGTAGAGGATGAACAGCGGGTCCTCGGCGCTCATCGGCTCGGGCGCGCAGTCAGCGGAGACCTTGGCCGCCGCCTCGGCGTAGGCGACATCGCGGCCGGCGGCCATGGGCACATCGGCGCCGGTGCGGCTGACCACCAGCACGCAGTCGACTTCCGGGCACTGCTCCAGCGCCTTGTCGACATTGGCCTTGAGCGGCACGGCCCGGCCGCCGCGCAGGCCCTCGTCGGCGGTGATGACGATGCGCGAGGCGCAGTCCTGGATGCGGCCGGCAATGGAATCCGGCGAGAAGCCGCCGAAGATGACCGAGTGGATGGCGCCGATGCGGGCGCAGGCCAGCATGGCGAAGGTCGCCTCCGGGATCATCGGCAGGTAGATCGTCACCCGATCGCCCTTCTTCACCCCGTGGTCTTTCATGACGTTGGCCATCCGGCAGACCTCGGCGTGCACCTCGCGGTAGGAGAGCCGGCGGCTGTCGGCCGGGTCATCGCCTTCCCAGATCAGGGCCGTATCGTCGCCGCGGCTCGCCAGATGACGGTCGAGGCAGTTGACGGAGGCGTTGAGGACGCCGTCCTCGAACCAGCGGATGCGGAAATCATCCGCGCGATAGGAGACGTCTTTGACTTTGGTGAACGGGCGGACCCAGTCCAGCCGGGCGCCGAGGTCGCGCCAGTAGCCGTCCGAATCGGTCTCGACGCGGCGGACGGCGGTTTCGTAGCCGGCCGCGTCGATGTGTGCGCGCGCCGCCCATTCCGCCGGAACGGCAAACACCTGACCTTCGCTCACGCGCTGTCTCCCGATGTTTCTTGTGATCTAAAGCGAATACAAGTGCGGCCCGCCCGACCGCAAGCGGGGCCCGCGAGCAATCGCTCAGGCAGACTGTGCCGTTGACCGTTTTCATGGTCTGGTCGCCCGATGCTTGCGAGATTTCGGGCGGCCCTTCCCGACTCCCTTGTTCAGTCGGTATTCCGGTTGTGGGCCAGGCCGATGCCGGCCCAGCCCTTCATCCATCAGCTGGTGCGGGCATACTGCGTCGGGACGGGCCTCGAAATCGGACCCGGGAAGCTGCCCTATTGCGACGCGAGGCGCACCACCTTCGTCGACAAGCACCCGCAGGCGTCCGATGGAATGGCCAATCCCGACCTCGTCGCCGACGCGGCCGATCTGCCCCTGCCGGCCGCGAGCCAGGACTACGTCCTCTCATCCCATGTCCTGGAGCATGCGCCCGACACCATCCGCACGCTCGAAGAGTGGTTGCGCGTTCTCAAACCGGGCGGCGCGCTGTTTCTCGTCCTGCCGCATGGTGACCGCACGTTCGACCGTCGCCGCGCCAAGACCCCGCTTTCGCACCATATCGAGGACCGCAGACGCCTCGGCGGCGCGCATGATCATTCCCATGACGCCGAATTCCGCGCCGGGCTGGAGGGGCTGGAGGACATCGAAGCGGTGACCGCCGCGCACGAGGCCGCCTTCGGCAAGGGCGCCATGTGGAACTTCGACCACCGCATCGCCCACGACGCCATGCACTATCACGTCTGGACCCAGGACGAGATCGTACGTCTGCTGCAGCACCTCGACGTGGCGATCTGCGCAGTGGTCGAACGGCCCAGGGACCGGCCGGACAGCTTCGCCGTGGTCGGCCGCAAACGCGGCCCTTCGTCTGCCTAGTTCAAGGGCTTGGAGAGCAGGATGTCGGGCTTGCCCGGGCCATTGGCCTCGGGAATGACGCCAACCACTTCGAAGCCCATGCGGCGGTAGAAACCCAGGGGATGGCGCGGCTCGGCGGTCAGGGTCTGGGCCTTGGCGAGAGCGTCGGGGAGAAGGGCTTCGCCGAACAGGCTGGTGCCGGCGAAGTCGTCGTCGGCGCCGAGCCAGAGCGCGAGGAACCCCTCGCCGCGCGCTTTCTCTTCGAGCGCCGCCACAAGGAGGCGGCCGACGCCCTGCCGCTGAAACGCCGGATGGACAACGAGCGGGTGCAGTTCGAGACTGTGCGTGTAGCCGCGCACGGCTCCGATCCATCCGCGCAGGGCGTCGTCCTCCACCGCCGCCAGAGCGAACCGGTTCGGGTTGGCTATGAAGCGCGCCGCCTCGGCTTCGGCCTCGCCGTCCGCTTTGTAGGCGGTCGGACTGGGCATTGCCTCGCGCAGAATCCGGGCGGCTTCGGCCATGCCGTGCTTGTCGAGCGACGCAAAATCGATAATGGCGAGCGTCATGCTCCTGCACCTTTCCACGTGGCCCGAGATCGAGGCCTATCTAAAGCTCTCGACGGCAATCGTCGTCCCCATTGGCTCCAACGAGCAACACGGCCCAACGGGTCTGCTGGGCACCGACTGGCTCTGTCCCGAGATCATCGCCCATGAGGCGGAGAAGACCTCGGACATCCTGGTGGGGCCGACATTCAACATCGGCATGGCTCAGCACCACCTCGATTTTCCCGGCACCATCGCGCTGCGGCCCTCGACGTTCATGGCCGCGATCGGCGATTGGACCCGCTCGCTCGCCCATCACGGCTTCACGCGGATCTTCTATCTCAATGGCCACGGCGGAAACGTCGCCACCATCGAGGCGGCCTTTTCCGAGCTCTACGCCGAGGCGAGCTTCGCCTCGCGGCGCGCCGGCTTCGCCTGCAAGCTGACCAACTGGTGGGACCTCAAGGGCGTCTTCAAGCTGGCCCAGAAGCAGTTCCCGGTCGGCCACGGCAGCCACGCCACGCCCTCGGAGATCGCAATCACCCAGTGGGCCTATCCCGATCACATCAAGGCGGCCAACTACGCGCCGCAGATCGCCCCGACCGGCCCGATCCGCGAGGCTTCTGACTTCCGGGCCCGCTTCGCCGATGGCCGCATGGGCTCGGACCCGGGCCTGGCGACTCCGGAAAAGGGCGGCGAGCTGGTCAAGCTGGCCGCCGAGTCCCTCGTTGAGGCGGTCCGCGCCTTCGACGGCGAGCCGATGCCTTAGGCCGTCACAACCGCGTCGCCCTCGATCCGCACCGGCCAGGGCGTCAGTGCGTGGCCGGCGCAGGGTCCGCCGATGCAGACCCCGTCCAGGGGCCGGAACAAGGCCCCGTGCGAGGCGCACAGCACAAGGTCGCCCTCGCGGGTGAGATAGCGGCCCGGCATCAGGGCCAGAGGCATGCCGGCGTGCGGGCAGCGATCGACCCAGCCCCGCACCTCGCTTCCCACGCGCACGACGAACCCGGCGAAAAGATAGTCGCTCTCCCGGAAGGCGAAGCCGCGCGCGCCGGGCGTCGCGATCTCGTCCAGACGGCAGAGGCGCTGGCCCGGCGGAGGCGTGGCCGGGTTCACGTCCAGGGAATGGTGACCCGGAAGGGTCGGATCTCGACGCCGGCGAAGACGCCGCCGGTGACGTATGGGTCCTTGGCGAAATAGGCCTCGACGGCCGCCTGGTCCTCGGCCTCGAAGATGAACATCGAGCCGCACATCTCCCCGCTGGCGCCGAGGAACGGGCCGGCCAGCTTGATGAACCCCGGCGGCAGGCCGCGGACGTAGGCCAGATGCTGTTCGCGCACGGCCATGCGGCGGGCGAGACCGCTTTCCACATCCGGACAGATGGCGACGAACTGGGCCATGGCTGAGGTCCTCATGTTTCCGCGCGGAGCGGGCGGGCGAGCAGGGCGGCGATGGCCGGCTCGACGGCGGTCTCGCCCACGAGGATCTGGCACACGGCCTCGCAGATCGGAGTCTCGACGCCATGGCGGGCGGCGAGCGCGGTCACCGCCGGGGCCGAGGCGGCGCCTTCGGCGACCGACAGCTTTCCGGCCAGTGCCTGTTCCAGGCTGGCCCCACCGCCCAGGGCGACGCCAAGGCTGAAGTTGCGCGAGGTGGTGCTGGAGCAGGTGAGCACCAGGTCGCCGAGGCCGCAGAGGCCGGCGACGGTCTCCGCCTCGCCGCCGAGGGCCACCGCCAGGCGAGTGAGTTCGGCGAAGCCGCGGGTGATCAGCGCCGCGCGCGCGCTCTGGCCGAGGCCGCGGCCCTCGGCAACGCCGCAGGCGATGGCCAGGACGTTCTTGATCGCCCCGCCGGCCTCGGCGCCGATCATGTCGTCCGAGACGTAGGGCCGGAACGTCGGGGTCGCGATCGCCTGAGCCAAGGCCTTGGCCAGATCGAGATCGGCCGCCGCCAGGGTGACGGCCGTCGGCAGGCCGCGGGCGACCTCCGAGGCGAAGCTCGGGCCGGACAGCACCGCCGGCGCTGCGGTGGGCGCGGTCTCGGCCAGGACCTCGCTCATCAGCTTGAGCGTCACCGCCTCCACGCCCTTGGCGCACAAGACGACCGGTGTGCCGGGCCGCAGGTCCGCGGCGAGCGGGCTGAGGATCGCGCGCAGGTGCTGCGCCGGGGCGACCGCCAGGATGGCGTCGGTGGCGAGCAGATCGCGGGCCTCGGCCGTCGCCGAAATCGCCGCCTCGAGCGTGACGTCGGGCAGGAAGAGCGGGTTGGTCCGTGTGCGGACGATCGCCTCGACCACCTCGGCCTCGCGCGCCCAGATCAGGGGCTCGAGGCCGGCGCGGGCGCAGACCTGGGCAAGCGCGGTCCCCCAGGCGCCGCCACCCAGCACCCCGATCCGCTTCACGCCCGCTTCCCGTTCACGCCTTGGCTCCCTTGCGACCGGCCGCGTGAGTGGGCCGGGCGCGGGCGGCGGCCTCGTCCAGGGGCCAGCGGGGTCGGGCCGGGACGCCCAGATCATCCACCAGGCCCAGCCTCAGGCGCTCGGCGCCGGCGAGTGCGATCATGGCGGCGTTGTCGGTGCAGAGCGCCAGCGGCGGCGCCATGAAGGCGAAGCCGTGTTCGCGGGCCAGGGCCTCGAGTCCGGCGCGCACGGCGCGATTGGCCGCTACCCCCCCGGCGATGGCCAGGCGCAGGCCGCGACCCTGGTGAGCGCGGCTATAGATCGCTATCGCCTTGGCCGTCCGCTCGACGAGCTGGCGGACGATGGCTGCCTGGACCGCGGCGGCCAGGTCGCGGCGGTCGGCCTCGCCGTCCACTCCCTGGGCGAGGCGGGCCGCGGCCGTCTTGAGGCCGGAGAACGAGAAATCGCACCCGGCGCGGCCAAGGAGGGCCCTGGGCAGTGGGAAACGGCCGGGATCACCGGCTTCGGCCAGCTGCTCCAGGGACGGCCCTGCCGGATACGTCAGGCCCAGCGCCACGCCGGTCTTGTCGAAGGCCTCGCCGGCCGCGTCGTCGATGGTCGAGCCCAGGCGCGTGCAATCGCCGATCCCGGCCACGTCGAGCAGTTGGCAGTGGCCGCCGGAGACCAGCAGCAACAGGTAGGGATAGGGAAAATCGCCGGCGAGGCGCGGCGAGAGGGCGTGTCCCTCGAGGTGGTTGACGGCGATCAGCGGCTTGCCGAGCCCGAGGGCGAGGGCCTTGCCGAAGGCGAGGGCCACCATCACCCCGCCGACCAGCCCGGGCCCGGCCGTGGCGGCGACGCCGTCCAGTTGGGCGGGCGAGAGGTCGGCTTCGTCCAGCGCCCTGCGTGCCACGGAGTCGATCACCTCGACATGGGCCCTGGCGGCGATTTCCGGCACCACCCCGCCGAAGGGCGCATGCTCGGCCAGCTGGCTGAGGACAATGTTGGAGAGGATCTCCGGCCGCCCGTTCAGCCGCACCACCGCGGCCGCGGTCTCATCGCAGCTGGATTCCAGGCCGAAGACGGTGAGTGAGGGGGTCATGGGCGTTGCGCGTGCGAGGCGCATTGGGGTAGCCGTCCGGCCATGGCGAAGCAACCCATCCGCATCGGCGCCCGCGGCTCGAAGCTGTCTCGGGTCCAGGCCGAGACCGTCCGCGCCGCCATCGCCCGGTCGCTCGGCGCGGACGAGGCCGCCGTCATCGTCACCATCACCACCACCGGCGATCGGATCCAGGACCGCACCCTGGCGGACATCGGCGGCAAGGGGCTGTTCACGAAGGAGATCGAGGAGGCCCTGGCCGACGGCCGCATCGACTGCGCCGTCCACTCCCTGAAGGACATGCCGGCGATCGATCCGCCCGGTCTCGTCATCGCCGCCTTGCCTGAGCGGGAGGACCCCCGGGACGCCTTTGTCAGCCCCGGCTTCGACAGCCTCGCCGCCCTGCCTAGCGGCGCGCGCCTCGGAACCGCCAGCCTGCGCCGCCAAGCCCAGGCCCTGAATCGCCGCCCGGACCTGCAGATCCTCGCCGTGCGCGGCAACGTCGACACGCGCCTGGCCAAGCTGGCGAGCGGCGAGGCCGACGCCCTGTTGCTCGCCGCCGCCGGCCTCATACGGCTTGGCCTGGCGGACCAGATCCGCGCCTTCGTCGACCCCCGCCAATCTCCGCCGGCCCCGGGCCAGGGCGCGCTGGCCATCCAGTGCCGCGTCGAGGATGCCGAGGCGCCGTGGCTGGCGGACCTCCGCCACGCGCCGACGATGCTGGCGGTGGCGGCCGAGCGCGGCGCGCTGACGGCCCTCGACGGGTCTTGCCGGACGGCCATGGGCGCCTACGCCGCGGTAACGGACGGACGCCTGCGATTGCACATCGAGGCGCTCAGTCCCGACGGTCGCAGGAGCTTCTCGGGCGCCGAGGATATCGACGTTGCGGCAGGCGAGCCGGCGGCGCGGGACCTCGGCCTGACCCTCGGCCGGTCGATCGCGGCCCAGGCGGGCGGGGCCATGACGGCGCCGGCTTGACCAGGGTCTGGATCACGCGCGCGGAACCGGGCGCGACGGCCACCGCCGCCCGCCTCCGCCTCCGGGGCTTTGATCCGGTGATCGCGCCGCTGATCGAGACGCGGCGGCTCGCTGTCGAGGCTGACCTCGCGGGCGTCGCGGCCTTGGCCTTCACCAGCGCCGCCGGGGCCGCCGCCTTCGCCTCGATCTGCGAGGCGCGCGACCGGCCGGTCTATGCTGTGGGCGAGGCGACGGCGGCGGCCGCCCTGGACGCGAGCTGGACCGAGGTGACCTCCGCCGACGGCGATGTGGCCGCTCTCGCCCGGCGGATCCTGGCCGACAAGGCCCGGATCGCCGGCGCCGTCCTGCACACGGGCGCCGCGGCGTCCGCTGGAGACCTCGTCGGCGCCCTGACGCGAGCCGGCATGTCGGCGCGCTTCCTCGCCGTCTATGAGACCGTCCCGGCCGCCCGGCCGGACGCGGTGTTGGAGGACATCGGCTCGCTAGCCGCGGTGCTCGTTCATTCGCCATCGGCCGGCGCCCAGCTTGGCGAGATCCTGGCCGGGACGCCGGCGCCACACCTCGCGGCCTATTGCCTTTCCCCCGCAGTCGCGGCGAGCCTCGGCGCGGCCAGGATAGGACGAATTTTCACCGCCGCTTTGCCCAATGAGGATGCGCTGTTAAGTCTTCTGGCCGACCAGGCCCCGAACGGCGAATCATGAACCCAGCCTCCGAGTCCGCCGAGCTCGCCCCGAGCCGCGATCCGCAGGCGTACGCCCGGCGACCCCTACTGGGCGGCGTCTTCTGGCTGATGATGGCCTTTTGCCTCCTCTGCCTTCTGGCCGCGGCCGCGGTCGTGGTGCTGGGCCCCCGCCTGGCGCCGGTGCGTCAGGCCGCCGCCGTCGAGGCGCCGCGCGCATCGCCCGCGGCCGCGCCGGCCGCGTCGCTCGCCCAGGACGTCGCCCCGGCCCCGCCCAGCGGCGATCTCGTCGCGCGGGTCCAGCGCCTTGAATCCGGCCAGACGCGGATCGCCGACGCGGCCGCCGGCGCCCTCGCCGCGGCCGCATTGAGCGACGCCGCCGCCAAGCCGGCGCCGTTCCCGTCGGATCTGGCCGCCGTCGCGCGCCTGCTGCCGGGATCGCCCGACGCCCTGGCGCTCGCGCCTCTGGCCCAGGAGGGCGCGCCAACCCGGGCCGCCCTGGCCGCCGAGCTCTCCGACATCGCCGCCCAGGTCGCCACCGCGGCACGGGCGCCCGGCAAGAACGCCAGCTTTATGGACCGCGCCTTCTACGCCTTCTCGCGGGTGGTGACCGTGCGCCGGATCGACGAGAACGCCACCGGCATGGACGCGGTGCTGGGCAAGGCTCAGCGCGCCGCCGACGACGGGGACCTGGAAAACGCGGTCGTTCTGCTCGACCGCCTGCCCGATCCGACCAAGGCGGTCCTCGCCCCCTGGCGCGACAAGGCCGAGCGCCGCATCCAGATCGATCAGCACATCGCCGCCCTTCGCGCCCAGGCGATGGCTGACCTCGCGGCGGTCCAGGCCGGCCAGGGGGGAGGCGGCGCGACGTGATCCGGATCGCGACAGCCGTCTTCCTGGTCTCGCTGGTGATCGTCATCGGCATCTCGCTGCAGGGCGAGCCCGGCGCGGCCAGCCTGTCTTGGCTCGGCTGGCGCGTGGATACCACCGCGGCGGCCGGGGTCCTGATGATCGGGCTGCTGGCGCTGGCGGCGACGGTCTTCTGGCGGACCCTGTTGTGGATTGTCGAGGCCCCGTCGCGGGCGGCGCGCTTGAGGGCGGACTCGCTTCGCCGGCAGGGGACCGAAATTCTCACCCGTGGGTTCCTGGAAGCCGCGGCCGGCAACGGGCCCGAGGCGCGGCGACTGGCCCAGCGCGCGTCCGACCTGTCGCAGGAGACGCCGCAACTGGTCCGCCTGCTGGCGGCCCAGGCGGCCGACGCGGCCGGCGATCGCATCGCCGCCGAGAGCGCCTACCAGGCCATGCTCGGGTTTCCGGAGATGCGCCTTGCCGCCTATCGAGGCCTCGCCCAGACGGCGCTCGTCGCCGATGACACGGCCGAGGCCCTGGTCCAGGCCGAGGCCGCCTACACCCTGCCCCACACCGCGCCATGGGCCTGGCGCATGCTGTTCAAGGCGAGGCTCGAGGCCGCCGACTGGCCAGGCGCCATGACCCTCGTCCAGGGGGCGCAGGAGCGCAAGATCATCTCGCCGCTCATCGCCGGACGGGCTCGCGCGGCCCTGCAGACCGCGATCGCTGGCGATCTGGAGGCGCGCGGCGCCGCCGCCGGGGCGATCGAGCCGGCGCTGGCCGCCGCCAAGGCGCGGCCTGATTTCTCGCCGGCGGGCGTGCTGGCCGCCCGTCTGCAATCGGGCGAAGGTCG
>DASXGB010000225.1:0-4285 GCA_036489325.1 Caulobacteraceae bacterium | reverse complement strand
ACAAAAGCCGCGCGGCGTGCGCTCACCTGACCGCAGGGGGCGGTTCGCCACCCTCCCCCGACCGCTGGCCTTGGTCGTCCTGGCGGCCCTCGCGGCCCTGATCCTCGCCGGCCTTCTTCTCGCCCTCCATCCCCGCCCGGTGACGCCGCCGGCCCACGCGGTGAACGGTTTCAGCCTCTACGGCCGGATCATCGAACGTATGCGCGCGGGCGAGGCCTACGAGCCGGCGGCGGTGAGCGAACTGCGCGCCGAAGGCGGGCCGCTCAAGCCGTTCGTCACCGTCCGCCCGCCGCTGCTCGCCGAGGCCCTTTCGCGCCTGCCCGACCCCCAGGCCCGGGATCGCGCGCTCCAGCTTCTGGCGCTTGTGGTGATCGTCGCCTGGGTGATCCGTCTGCGAACCGCCGCCGCCAACCCGACCTGGATGGGCTTCACCGCCCTCGTCATCTTCACCGGCGCGGGGTCATGCATGGTAGGCGCCGGATCGATGAGCCTCTTCCATGAATCCTGGGCGGGCCTTCTGATCGCCCTCTCACTGGCGCTGCGCACCGAGAGGCGGTTCCTGGCCTCGGCCGCGATCGGGCTCATCGCCGCCCTGGTTCGCGAACTGGCCCTGCCCTACCTGGCGGTGATGGCCCTCCTGGCCGCGGCCGAGCGGCGGCGAAACGAGTCCATCGCCTTTTCGGCCGCCCTGGCCCTAGCCCTTGCGGCCCTCGCCTGGCACGCCCATCAGGTGATGGCGCTCACCAGGCCCACGGACCTTGCTTCGCCAGGGTGGGTGGAATGGGCCGGCTGGGGCTTCGTACTGCTGGCCGCGCGCTGGAACCTGATCGTCCTCGCGCTCGGCCTGTGGGCGGCGGCGCTCATCGTCCCCCTGGCGCTTGCCGGCGCGGCCGGGCGGCGCGACGGTCTTGGCCTTCGCCTCGCTGTCCTCCTGATCGGCTACAGCCTGGGGTTCATGGCGATCGGGCGGCCGTCGAATTACTATTGGGGCCTGGTCACAGCGCCGCTCCTCTGCGTCGGCCTTGCCATGGCGCCACGCGCGCTCGCCGACCTGGCCAGACGGGTCGCCGCATGAGCGCCCAAACGGAGAGTTCTGACCGGCGCTTCGCCGCTTGGCCCCGGTGGGCGGCCGGGGCCGTCCTCATCGCCGCCGTCGCCCTGGCCGTCCTCGGCCTCGGCCACCCCTACAAGCCGGCGCGGACCCACTGGGCCATGGCCAACACCGACGTCGGTTTCTACAACCGGGTGATCGACCGAATGCACCACGGCCAGCCCTATGAGCAGGCGGCGATCGTCGAGCAGCGCGCCAGCGGCTATCCCGTGAAGCCGTTCATCGCCATCCGTCCGCCCCTGCTGGCCTACATCCTGGCCGCGCTTCCCAGCGAGAGGGTGGCCGACATCCTGCTGGCCGTCCTGGCCGCCCTGGTCGTGGGCGCCTGGGCGTTCCGGCTCAAGGACGTCTTGCCGAGCCCCATCTGGCTGGCCGGCGTCCCTCTGCTCGTCTTCACCGGCGTCGAGGCCTCGATGACCCTGCAGGGCATGAGCCGGCTGCATGAGACCTGGGCTGGCCTGCTGATCGCTCTCTCTCTGGCCGTGCGGACCGACCGCCGCTTCGGCCTAGCGGTCGTCCTCGGTCTGCTGGCCGCGCTGATCCGCGAGCTGGCCATGCCCTATCTGCTGGCGATGGCGGTCGCGGCGCTGCTGGAGAAACGTCGCGCGGAGGCTGCCGCCTTCGCCGCGGCCCTGGCGGTCGCCATCGCCGCGCTCATCTGGCACGGACTGGCGGCGAGCCTGCTCCTCACCGCCAACGATCCGCGCTCGCCCGGATGGCTGACGACGAGCGGCTGGCCGTTCGTGGTCGCCACCGCCCGCTGGAACTTTATCGCCCTCAGAGCCGGGCCCTGGGTCGCCGCGATCCTCCTGCCCCTGGCCCTGCTGGGCGCGGCGGGACTGAAGAACGGCCTTGGCTTGAGGCTTCTGGCGGTTATCGCCGGCTACGCCGCCGGTTTCTTTTTCATCGGTCGGACGGACAACTATTACTGGGGCTTGATCACCGCCCCGATCCTGGCGGTCAGCCTCTGTTTCTCGGCCCGCGCCATCGGCGACTTGCTAGGTCGAATCGCCGCGCCCACGGGTTCTTAACCTCGAAGCCCGATTGCTTTATGGGAGCGCCGGCGCGCTTGAGATGAGTTCGGGCGGGAAAAAGCCCGCAGGTCTCAACGGCGAGGAAAACCGCTTCCCCCATGTCAGAGTCAGTTCAGAACCTGATTATCGGCGCGGGCCCTGCTGGCCTGACGACCGCCTACTCCCTCGCCAAGGGCGGCGCCGAGGTGGTGGTGCTGGAACAGGACCCGACCTATGTCGGGGGGATCAGCCGCACCGCCCACTACAAGGGCTTCCTCTTCGATATCGGCGGCCACCGCTTCTTCTCGAAGTCGAAGGAGGTGGTCGATCTATGGAACGAGATCCTACCGGACGACTTCATCGAGCGGCCGAGGCTCTCGCGGATCTATTACAATCGAAAGTTCTACGCCTATCCGCTGCGCGCCTTCGAGGCGTTCGCGAACCTCGGCCCCATCGAGAGCGCCTTGTGCATGGCCTCGTTCGGCTGGGCCAAGCTGCAGCCGATCAAGGATCCGGTGACCTTCCACCAATGGGTGCGCAACCAGTTCGGCGAGCGCCTGTTCGGCATCTTCTTCAAGACCTACACCGAAAAGGTGTGGGGCATGTCGTGCGACGAGATCAGCGCCGACTGGGCCGCGCAACGCATCAAGGGCCTGGACCTGCTGGCGGCCGTGCTCGACGGCGTGAAACGCTCGCTCGGCGTCTCGCGCGCCGCAGGCGGTGGGCCAAAGACCCTCATCGAGTCCTTCCGCTATCCCCGGCGCGGGCCCGGCATGATGTGGGAAGCCTGCACCGCCAAGATCGAAAAGCTGGGCGGACGGGTGATCATGGGCGCCCGCGTCACCGGTCTCCATTTCGAAGACGGCGCCTGGACGGTCAACGCCCGCCGCGCCGACGGCGAGACTCTGACGTTCTCGGCCGGCAACGTTATTTCCTCGGCGCCGATCCGCGAGCTGATCGGCGCGATTACGCCGACGCCGGCCTGCCATAACCGGGCGGCGCAACTGAGCTATCGCGATTTCCTGACCGTGGTCCTGATCGGCCATTCGGCCAAGCAGCTGCCGGACAACTGGGTCTACATCCATGATCCGACCGTGCGCGTCGGGCGGGTGCAGAACTTCCGCTCGTGGTCGCCGGAGCTGATTCCCGATCCGGATTCCACCTGCCTGGGCCTGGAGTATTTCTGCTTCGAGGGCGATGGCCTGTGGACCTCGTCGGACGAGGACCTCATCGAACTGGCCAAACGCGAGATCACCTCCATCGGGCTGATGAAGGCCGAGGACGTGGTCGACGGCTGCGTGGTGCGCCAGGCCAAAGCCTATCCAGTCTATGACGGCGGCTATCGCGAGAACGTCGAGGCCGTGCGCGATGACCTCGTGGCCAACTACCCCGGGCTGCACCTGGTGGGCCGCAACGGCATGCACAAGTACAACAACCAGGACCACGCGATGATGACCGGCATGCTCACCGCGCTCAACATCCTGGCCGGCGAGGCGCTCTACGACACCTGGGACGTCAATGAGGATGCCGAGTACCACGAAGGGGGCGTCTCCGGCGCCAAGGAGGCCCTGGCCAGCGAGCGGCTAGTGCCGCAGCGGGCAGCCTGACACGGCGGATGGCCATGGAAGACACCAGTCTGACGACGCGCCTGGAGCTTCTCCGCCCCAAGCTGATCGTCCTCTTCCACGAGAGCTGGAAGTATTTCCTGGTGAGCGCCCTCTCCCTGGCCGTCGACCTCGCCCTGTTCTGGGTCCTGGTCGAGAAGGCGCATGTCTTCTACCTCATCGCCAATATCGCCAGCGTTTCGACCGGTCTCATCGTCAACTACGCCTTGAGCGTCGCCTTCGTCTTCAAGGAGCGGCGGCTTCAGAGCCGGTGGGCCGAGTTCGTCGGATTCGTGGTCATCGGCTTACTGGGCCTGACGGTGAACGAGGTCGGCGTGGCGATCCTCATCGGGATGGCGCGCCTCCCCCTCGTGATCGGCAAGGTGGGGGCGGCAGGCATTAGCTTCGTATTCAATTTCGTGGTTCGGCGCGCGGTCCTGTTCACGGCCGCGAAATGACTTCGCCGCGCCGGGCGCTCTTTGCGCCCCTCGTCTACGCCTGGCTGATCCTCGTCCTCGTCCCGTTCCTGCTGGCCGCCCCGACGCTCCTGGGATGGG
>DASXGB010000157.1:0-23847 GCA_036489325.1 Caulobacteraceae bacterium | reverse complement strand
GAGGTCGTCTCGCGCAACACCGCCTTCAGCTTCAAGGGCCGGAGCCTGAAAGTCCCAGACGTGGCCCGGGAGCTGGGCGTCAGCCATGTGCTGGAAGGCAGCGTGCGAAAGGCCGGCGGCCGCGTGCGGATCACCGCCCAGCTTATCGACGGTTCGCGGGACAGCCACGTCTGGGCCGAGCGGTACGATCGCGACCTGACCGACATCTTCGCCCTGCAGGACGAGATCAGCGAAGCCATCGTCACGGCGTTGAAGCTCAAGCTCCTCCCGGAGGAAAAGCGGGCCATCGAGCGACGCGGTACGGACAACGCAGACGCTTATGACCTCTACCTCATGGCCCGGCGATATATGTTGAGCGGCGGCAATTCAGGCGTCGGGCGCGCGGAAGCGATGATCAGGCTGTGCCGCCGGGCGACTGAGGCCGACCCCAACTACGCCCTGGCCTGGGCGTTGATGGCCATCGGCTATGTCGAGTTGCGCTTTATCGACAGCAATTCAGACGACGGCCTGGCCGCCGCCGAGCGCGCGATTGAGCTCGATCCCAATCTGGCCGAAGCGCATGCGGCAAAGGCGCGCCATCTTGGTGAGCAGGGGCGACACGAGGAGGCCTCCGCTGAGATCGAACTGGCCCTGCGCCTGGATCCCGGCTCCTATGACGTCAACATCTTCGCTGGACGGATCAGCTATCGGCGCCGCCAGCTCAAGGACGCCGCCCGCTATTTTGAGAAAGCGGCCGCGATCGTCGAAACCGATTTTGATTCCGGCGCGCTGGCGATCAGCGCCTACGCGGCCCTGGGGGATATGGACGCGGCTCGCCGGGCGGCGCGGATGGTTCTTGCCAGGGCGGAGAGGGCTCTGACCTTTGAGCCAGAAAATGTGGCCGCCTCTTCCTACGGCGCCTATTCCCTGGCCGCCCTTGGCGAAAGCAGTCGGGCGAAGGATTGGATCGACCGCGCCCTGTTGATCGACCCTGACAACCTGAACATGCGCTACAACCTTGGATGCGCCCTAAGCGTCTATCTGAAGGGTTCGGAAACCGCGCTTGAGATTCTGGGTCCATTCTTCGACCGAGCGCCCGCCACCTTTCTGAACCACGCCAGGCATGACCCGGATCTGGACCCCCTGCGCGAAGACCCGCGCTTCCAGGCCATGCTCGCCGCGGCCGAGGCGCGTCTGGCGGCGGCGCCCGACGGGGTTGTTCCGACGTGACCGACATCTTCATCTCCTACGCCCGGTCGACCGCGGTTCAGGCGCAGGCCATCGCCGAAGCGCTCCGCGCGCTCGGCTACGGCGTCTGGCGCGACGACGAGCTGCCGGCGCACCGCGCCTATGCCGATGTCATCCGTGAGCGGCTGACCGCCGCCAAGGCGGTGGTGGTGGTCTGGTCGGCCGAGGCGGCCAGCTCGGAATGGGTGCGCTCGGAGGCAGAACGCGCCCGAGCAGACCGCAAGCTGGTTCAGCTCACGGTCGATGGGGCCGAGCTGCCGATGCCGTTCGACCAGACCCAGTGCGCCGACATGAACGGCTGGTCTGGCGGCGCTGATCATCCCGGCTGGCGCAAGGTGGTGGACAGCATCGCCGCCCTGACCGCCGGAGCAAAAGCCGCACCGGTCACTTCGCCCGCGGCGGCCGCTCGCCCGAAACCCAAGCTCTCCATCTGCGTGCTGCCCTTCGCCAACATGAGCGGCGATGCCGAACAGGAGTATTTCAGCGACGGGATCAGCGAAGACATCATCACCGACCTCTCCAAGGTCTCGGCCCTCTCGGTGGTGGCGCGCAACACCGCCTTCACCTTCAAGGGCAGGAGCATCAAGGTGACCGAAGTCGCCCGCGAGTTGAACGTCAGCCATGTGCTGGAAGGCAGCGTTCGCAAGGCCGGCAGTCGGGTGCGGATCACCGCCCAGCTGATCGACGGCGCTGCCGGCGACCATCTATGGGCCGAACGATACGACCGCGACCTCGACGACATCTTCGCCCTGCAGGACGAGATCTCCGAAGCGATCGTCAAGGCCTTGAAACTCAAGCTGCTGCCGGAAGAAAAGAAGGCCATCGAGCGCCGCGGCACCGACAGCGCCGAGGCCTACGACCTCTATCTGATGGCGCGGCAGCAAAGGTGGGCTGTCAGCTTTGGCGTTCCACGAGACGAAGCCATTCTCCGACTCGCCAGCCGGGCCGTGGAGATCGACCCGACCTACGCCGGCGCCTGGGCGCTGGTCGGGGGCGCGCAGGCAAGCCTCCGTTTCCGCCACGGGAGGCGGGACATCGACAGCTCAACGGCTATCGACAAGGCGCTGGCGCTCGATCCCGACCTCGCCGAGGCCCACGCCGCCAAGGCGGATCATCTGCGTCACGAGGGTCGGTATGACATGGCCTCGGCGGAAATCGAGACCGCGCTTCGTCTCGACCCCGAAACCCACGAGGTGAACTACGCCGCCGCCGCTCTGCGTTTCAGCCAAGGTCGCATCGCCGACGCCATTCCCTTCTGGGAAAAGGCGGCGGCGTTGGTCGAGACGGACGTCAGCTCACCGGCGATGCTCCAGACTTGCCTCACGGCGCTGGGCGATACCGAAGGGGCCACCCGGGCGGCTCGAATGACGGTCGCCCGCGCCGAGGCCATCCTGGCGCAGGACCGCAGCAACGGAATGGCGATGGGCTATGGGGCCGGCGCCCTAGCCGTGCTTGGCGAGGCGGACCGGTGCCGCGAGTGGATCCGCCGCGCCCTGCTGATCGATCCGGACAATCAGAACATGCGCTACAACTTCGCCTGCGATCTCGGCACCCACCTGGGGGACATCGACGGCGCGCTGGGCCTGATGGGCCCCTATCTGGCCCAGGTGACCCGATCCGAGCTTGCCTGGACCAAGGCCGATCCGGACATGGACGCGCTCCGCGAGGACTCCCGCTTCCGGGCCATGATCGCGCAGGCCGAGGCGCGGCTGGCGGCGGCGAGCGGGAGCGGCGACGCGTCCGCATGACCGACATCTTCATTTCCTACGCCCGCTCGACGGCGGTCCAGGCCCAGGCGATCGCCGAGGCCTTGCGCGGCCTTGGCTACGGCGTCTGGCGCGACGACGAGCTGCCGGCTCATCGGTCCTACGTCGAGGTAATCGAGGAGCGGTTGCAGGCGGCCAAGGTCGTGCTCGTCATCTGGTCGGCCGAGGCGGTCAAGTCCGAGTGGGTGCAGTCCGAAGCGGATACCGCGCGCACCGATCGCAAGCTCGTCCAGCTGACCGTCGACGGGGCCAAGCTGCCCCGGCCCTTCGACCGCATCCAATGCGCCGACCTGATCGGCTGGACCGGCGATCCGCAGGCGCCCGGCTGGAAGACGGTCGTCGCCAGCATCGGCGATCTGGTGGGCGGCGGTGGGAAGGGCGCGGCCGCGGTGGAAACGCCGGCCGCCGCGCCGCGCAAGCTGTCGATCTGTGTGCTGCCCTTCGCCAACATCAGCGACGATCCGCAGCAGGAGTATTTCTCGGACGGGATCAGCGAGGACATCATCACCGACCTTTCCAAGGTCTCGGCCCTCAGCGTCGTCGCCCGCAACACCGCCTTCACCTTCAAGGGAAAGGCCCTCGACGTGCCCCAGGTGGCCCGCCAGCTCGGCGTCAGCCACGTGCTGGAAGGCAGCGTGCGCAAAGCCGGGAATCGGCTGCGCATCACCGCCCAGCTGATCGATGGCGCGATCGGCGACCACATCTGGGCAGAGCGCTGGGACCGGGATCTGACCGACATCTTCGCCCTGCAGGACGAGATCAGCGAGGCCATCGTCGCCGCCCTGAGGCTCAAGCTGCTGCCGGAAGAGAAGAAGGCCATCGAGCGGCGCGGCACGGAAAACGTCGAGGCCTACAACCTCTATCTGATGGCGCGGCAGTACGACGTCACCAAGAACGTCGGCGACGCCAGGCTCGAGGAGGCGATCGTCCGCCTGTGCCAGGCGGCCATCGACATCGATCCCCTCTACGCCCGCGCCTGGGCCCTCATGGCGAGGTCGCGCAGGACCTTGCGGTTCAGCTATGGCCATCAAGGCGACGACGGCCTCGCCGCCGCCGAGCGGGCCCTCTCGCTCGACCCGGACCTCGCCGAAGCCCATGCCGTCAAGGCCCGCTACCTTCTGGAGAACGAACGGAACGAAGAGGCCGACGCCGAGGTCGCCACGGCCCTGAGGCTCGATCCGGAATCCTATGAGGCCAACGACACGGCCGGCGACGTGCGGTTCAGGCAGCAGAGGCTGGAGGACGCCGTCCGCTACTACGAAAGGGCCGCGACGCTGATGGAGGCGGAGGTCGGCTGCGTGGCAATGCTGGTAACGTGCTACTCGGCGCTGGGCGATAGGGAGGGCGCGCGCCGGACGGCGCGGATGACCCTCGCTCGGGCAGAGACCTCGCTGGCCCAGAACCCCAGCAACGGTTCGGCCCTGGCCTGGGGGGTCTCGGCCCTGGGGGCGCTCGGCGAGGGCGAACGGGCGCGGGAATGGGCCCGCCGCGCCCTGCTCGTCGATGCCGGCAACCAGATGATGCGCTACAACCTGGCCTGCGCGCTCAGCTACTGGCTCGCCGACGCCGAGGGCGCCCTGGAGCTGCTCGGCCCGTTCTTCGCCACGACCGGGATCGGCCTCTTGACCCACGCCAAGGTGGATCCGGATCTCGACCCGGTCCGCGCCGATCCGCGCTTCCAGGCCATGATCGCCGAGGCCGAGGCGCGGCTGGCGGCGGAGGAATCGGCCGACGGAGGCGCCTAGCCGACGCGCGCCGCGGGGCCGAAGGTGAAGAGCAGGGCCGCCAGGGTGACGAACATCACGATCGCGCCCAGGCCCTGAAGGGCGCCGGCCGAGCGTTGTATTCCGCCGGCTGGGGCGCCGTCCTCTGCCGCCGGCGCGAAGGCCGCGATCACCATGCCGGCCTCCAGCGCCCAGAAGGCGATCCAGGTCGCGTGGCCGATGGGCGCGGCCAGGCGCGGCCAGATCGCCAGCCGGGGCCACAGCAGCGCCAGCGCGATGAGGAAGGTTCCGCTCTGCACCGCGTTGAGATGCGCCGAAAGCGCCGCCCTGGGGTTGGGAAACGCCTTCAGGAAGAACCCGAGCGCCAGGCCGAAGACAAACATCGAAAGGCCCGCGAAAGCGAGCGCACGCGAAACGTCATCCATGGGTGAAACCTTCCGGCTGTCGACCCGGAAATCCTAGCTGCTGGCGGCCCGCGCACAAACGCCCGAAATCGCGCGCTGGCCGCGTGTCGGAGCGGGGCCGCGCCTGCGACCATGCGCCGCTGCCAAGGTCCGCCGGCGCCTCTGGACGCCGATCGACGAATCTATAGCTTGGCCGTGGATCCATTTTGCGCTTGCAGCCGCCAAGGAGGCGCCTCGTGCCGGATGGTCTTCCCCCGCGATTCCGCGTCGATCTGCAGTTCGTCACCACCCTCGTGCTGGGCGCGATCGTGTTCGGCGTACTGGGAATCCTGGTTTCGACCGGGGCGCTGCCCATGCCCGGCCACTAGCGGCCGCCGTTCGGGTCACCGGGAGGCGCTCCCCCGCCTGGAACATTCCGGGAACTTCCGCTAGCGTCGCGCCCATGAGTCTCACCCTCACCGCCCGCCAGGCGCGGCGCATCGCTCTCGAGGCCCAGGGTCTTTCCCGCCCCCGCCGCGCGGCCGAGCCCGGCGCGCGCCACGTGAAGAAACTCGCCACAGACCTCGGCGTCATCCAGGTCGATTCCGTCAATGTCCTCGCCCGCGCCCACTACCTGCCGGCGTTCACCCGCCTGGGCGCCTATCCGCGCGAGGCCCTGGAGCGCGAGGCCTGGGGGAAGAAGCCCTCGTTCTTCGAATACTGGGGCCACGAATGCTCCCTCCTGCCGCTGGCCAGCCACCCCCTCTTCCGCTGGCGCATGGAGCGGGCCCGCGGCGGCGATACCTGGACGGGCCTCTCCCACTTCGCGCGAGAGCGGCGCGACTACATCGACGCCGTCCTCGCCCGCATCGAGCGCGAGGGGCCGATGACCGGCGGCGACTTCGCGGATGCGCCCCGCCAGGCCGGCTGGTGGAACTGGAGCCATGGCAAGCGCGCCCTGGAGTGGCTGTTCTGGTCGGGCCTCCTGGCGGTGAAGACCCGGCGCGGCTTCGAGCGGCTCTATGACATCCCAGAGCGCGTGATCCCCCGGCGCATCCTGGATCTTCCCACGCCGGACGAGGCCGACGCCCAGCGCGAGCTGATCCGCATCGCCGCCCGTTGCCTCGGCGTCGCCACTGAAGGCGACCTGCGCGACTATTTCCGCCTGCCCGTGGCCGGCTTCAAGGCCCGCATCGCCGAACTGGTCGAGGAAGGCGCCCTCACCCCCGTCGCCGTGCGCGGCTGGAAGCGGCCCGCCTTCCTGAGCCAAGGCGCCCGCGCCGCCAGGCCCGATGGCGCGGCCGTGCTCGTCTCGCCCTTCGACAACCTCATCTTTCGCCGCGAGCGGGCCGAGCGCCTGTTCGGCGCCCGCATCCGCATCGAGATCTACGTCCCCGCCGAAAAGCGCCAGCACGGCTACTACGTCCTACCCTTCCTCCAGGGCGAGGCGGTCACCGCCCGCTGCGATCTCAAGGCCGACCGCGCCGCCGGCGTGCTGCGCGTCCAGAGCGCTCATCTCGAATCCCACGCCCATGCCGCTGATGTCGCCGGGCCCCTGGCGACGGAGCTGCGGCTGATGGCCGGCTGGCTGGGGCTGGGGGATGTCGCGGTGAGCGGCCGCGGGGGTCTCGCCGCCGGGCTGGGGCGGGCGTTGGGCTAGGGACTGGCCGGCCGAGAAGCTCCCCGAGCGTTAGGCCGCCAGTTTCAGGGTCCGCAGCAACGTCTCCTCGTGCCGGCCGATGAAGGCGTCGCGCTCGGCGATCACACTTTCCAGGGTCTCGTCGCATCGGGCGCGCAGGGCGGCCGCGTCGGGCGCCGCGCCGGCGCCGGTTTCGTGCAGATCGGCCACCGCCTCCACCACCTCGAAGAGGCCCTCGTTGCTCCGCGCGGTGTTTCGCCTCAGGCCGGCTTCATACGCGTCGATGCCGGGCAGGGCGGGGAACAGCTGGCGCAGAACCGAAACCTCCGTATGCGCCCATTCCAGCTGCATGGTCAGGGCCCTGGGCCCATGCACCCACCCGGTCACCTCCATCACCCGCGCCAGGGTGTCGTAAAACGCGTCCAGCCGCGCATCGAGGAAGTCATAGTCCGGCGCGCAGACATCGCCCTTCAGCCGCCCCGCCGCTTCCAGGGTGTCTTTGATCGGCGTGCCGTCATACGGCAACATCTTGCAGAACGTCGCCGGGGCGCATCCGTCGCCCACGATCTGGCGCAGGAAGCCGATGTTGCCGCGCACGCTGTCGAAGGTGCTCGAGGGGTCGAGCAGCATGAAGCCGAACTCGAAGCGCAGGCCGATCTCTTTGAGCACGCGCACGGCGCGCAGGTTCTGCTCCACGGTGATCTGCTTGTGCAGGGTGATCAGGCCCTCTTCGGTCCCCGACTCCAGGCCCATGTAGACGAGATAGAGGCCGCTGCGCCGCATGCGGGCCAGCAGCTGCGGCTCGACCGCATCGGCCCGGCAATTGAGCTTCCAGATGATCCGGTCGGCCAGGCCCGCGTTGTCAATCTCGTCGCACAGCTCGGCCGCCCAGGCCCGCCACTTGGGGCCGAACAGGGGGAAGTCGTCGTCCTGGAACAGGAACACGCTGACGCCCTCGTCGTGCAGCATGCGCATTTCCCGCACCACCTCGGACGGGCGGCGCAGGCGCACCACCTTGCCCGGCGCGGTGCGATAGAAGGTGTGGATCGAGCAGAAGGAACAGGTCCGCGCGCATCCCCGGCTCGCCAGGATCGGCATGATCCTGCGGCCCAGGATGGCCATCGGCGCGAAATCGCGGTCGGGAAACGGCAGGGCGTCCAGGTCGTGGGCCAGGGCCCGGGGCGGATTGGCCTTGGCCGCGCCATCGGGCGCCCGCCACACCAGCCCGTCCAGCCCCCGCCAGTCGCGCCCGTCGCTCAGCGCCTCGACCAGCTCCAGCAAGGTCGTCTCCCCCTCGAACCGGACGATGCTGTCCAGCTCCGGCGCGGCTTTCAGCGTCTCGGCGTAGCTCAGGGTCGGATAATGCCCGCCCATGGTGAAATGGGCCGTCACGCCGGCGCGGCGCAGGTCCGCCATCATCGCCGCCGTGCGGCGGATGTAGAACTGGAAGATCAGGGAAAAGCCGACCAGGATCGGCGCCTTGGCCAACACCCGGGCGCGGATCTCCTCGGGCGGGGCCTCGATGTCGATCACCTCGACGGTGAAGCCGGCCCCTCTCAGCACGGCCGAGAGGTAGCCCAGCCCCAGGTTGCCCATCTTCTGGAATCCGATCAGCGCCACGCACGGCTTGCGCCCGGCTTCATCCACGGCGCGCGTCATGGCTGGACGCGCGGCGACATCGCCATTCATCCCTGCCTCCTGCTTTTAATGGTTGGGCCGGGAACCGCCCCCCAGCCCAATGCGGCCGCCGTCAGCGCTCGCCGGCGATCTTGGCCGCGGCTTCCAGCGCCTTCGTCTGCGCCGCGGTCACATCGCGATAGAAGGCAATTTGCGCGCGGGCGGCGGCCTTCTGGTCGATGGATTCGAGCAGGCGCCAAACGGCCGGATCGGGTATCCAATGTGGATTGAAGTATAGCTGTTCGTTCATCTCGCTACTCCACTGGTTGCTCGACGTCGGAACCTTTACCGTCTCACGGTTACTGCTTTTGCGCAGATCACGATGACGTTACCCGATGAGTCCTCGCACCGACCCATCTGTGGGAAAGGTCGGCGACACCCAGTTGAATCCTAAGCGATTATTGAAACCCGATCGGGTGAGGCAGCCAGTCTCCCCCGCTTGGCGGGGGAGGCCAGCCGTCGATGTTCACGCCGGCTGTGGCGCCGGAACCTTGTCGAGGAAGCCGATCACGTTGGCCACGCGCCCGCCGCTCAGGGTCAGGACGTCGCTGCCCCCGATCGGCGCCTCGGCCCCCGCCGGCCCGAGGGACCAGCTGAAGCGCACGTGGTCGCCATGCCCGCTGGCCTCGCCGATCAGGGCGAAGCGATAGTCGGGAAAGCGCTGGTGCACGCCGCCGATATAGGCGCCGATCTCCGCCGCTCCCTCGGCCTTGGCCAGGGGATCGACATAGCGGGCGCCCGCCGTCCAATGCCGGGTCAGCAGGGCGCCGCGGCGGCCGGCGTCGGTCTCATTCCACAGGGCGATATAGTCGCGGGCGATCTCGCCTGGGTTCGGGGTGGCTTGGTCGGTGGTGGTGGGCATGGGGGCCTCCTTCGGCTCTGGGTGGTGACACCCAGGGATCGTCAGGCCTCCGCGTCCTCCAGTCGATTACCCGCCAGGTCATGGTCGGCGCATTCGCCGTCATGGGCGCCGTCATGGGCGCCGTCATGGCCGCCGCCGCGGTTGGCGAACAGGGTCATCTGCGTCTGGGTGACAAAGGCCACCACCCGGCCCTGGCCCGTCTCCACGCGCGTCTGCACCACCTGGGTGCGCCTGCCGCGGTGCAGCACGCTGGCCACCCCGATCAGGCTCGATCCCGCCGGCGCCGCCGCCACAAAGTTGGTCTTGCTTTCCAGCGTCGTGGTCGCCTTGGCGTCCTCGGGCATGTTGAGGAAAGCTGTCGCCCCGCCCAGGCTGTCGGCAAAGGCCATGATCACCCCGCCGTGGACCGCCGGGCCCACGGTGCAATGTTCTGGCCCGGTCTGCATCCATGCCGTCACCTGGTCAGGCTCGGCCTCCAGGAATTCTATTCCCAGATGAACCGCCATCGGCATGGGGTGGGCGGTGATGCGTTGCAGCAAATCCATGATTTCGCGCTCCCGATCCTCATCTCTCATATGGGTATGGCGCCCCTCGAAATCCATTCAGCCTCGAGCTTAAGGCCGCCCCTGTTGCGCCCTTGCATCGGGCGTTCCGCGGGGCGGGAGGGGGCAGGCTAGGCCGGCGGATGTCGGCCTTGGCCGGGCTTTGTTTCCATGTGTGAAGGATCGGCCTGTGCGATGCCGTAAGTCCATTACCTCGCGGGTTATCGCGGCGGCGTCTTCGCCCGGCTATCGTCACGCCCATGACCGCGATCAGCCCCTCTCACCACGCCGGCGATCATATCCGCCAGTGGCGCCAGCGCCGCCGCATGAGCCAGCTCGAGCTGGCCCTGGAGGCGGAGATCTCCACCCGCCATCTCTCTTTCGTGGAGACCGGCCGCGCCCAGCCCAGCCGGCGGATGATCCTCGCCCTCGCCGATCGCCTGGAGATCCCGATGCGCGAACGCAATCTCCTGCTCGTCGCCGGCGGCTTCGCCCCGGTCTATCCGGAGCGCGCCCTCGAGGCCCCGGAGATGCAAGGCGCGAACGAGGTCATCGACCTGGTGCTCAAGGGCCACCTGCCCTACCCGGCCTTCGCCATCGACCGACGGTGGAACATCCTCTCGTCCAACCGCTCCCTGCCGAAGATCTATGAGGGCGTGGCGGCCGAGCTGCTGGCGCCGCCCGTCAACGCCTTGCGCCTCACCCTTCACCCCGACGGCATGGCCCACAAGATCCTCAACCTCGAGGAATGGCGCGGCCACATCCTTTCGCGCCTGCGCGCCCAGATCGCCGCCACCGCCGACGAGGCGCTGGCCAGCCTCTACGCCGAGCTACGCGCCTATGGCGGAGAGCCGGCGATGAGCCCGGGCGAAGGCCGCCCGCTGATCCCCTTCCGCCTGATGACCGAGGCCGGGGCGATGAGCTTCCTCACCACCACCATGACCTTCGATTCCCCCCTCGACGTCACCCTCTCGGAGCTGATGATCGAGTGCTTCTTCCCGGCCGACGCCGAAACCCGCGAACGGGTCAGGCTGATGAGCGCGGACGGGTAGGGGACGACGCGAGTCGCTCGCGCCAGGCGGCGTCAACTAGGGCCGGCGAGCAGCCGACCTGGCTTCGCCGTAGCGAAGCTTCGGCTTCGCCAAGGCGAGAGGGCGCAGCGAGCTTGGGCCCGTGGAACCTCTCTGGCCGCTTTGGGCCGCTGCCTCAGCGCCGGCCGCCTCCGCCGCGGCGGCCGCCGCCGCCGCCCCGACCACCGCCACGCGCGTGGTGTCCGCCAGAGCGATGGCCGCCGCGGCCGCCAGCGCCACCAAAGCCGCCACGGGCGCCAGCGCCCTGGCCGCCACTAAAGCCGCCGCGGCCGCCAGAGCGGTTGCCGCCACCATAGCCCCCGCGGCCGCCGCCGGCGCCGCCGGCTCCACGATTGGCCGCCGGACGCTGGCCGACAGCGCCTGCGCCGCCGCGACCGCCCGCGCCGCCGCGACCGCCAGCGCCGCCGCCGCCCCGAGCGCCCTGGGCAGGACGCGCGCCCGCCTGGCCCCCACGGCCGCCGCCCGCGCCACCGATGCCGCCAGGCTTGCCAGCCCCGCCGGGCCTGCCCGCACTCCCGATGCCGGCGGCCCCGCCTGGACCACCAGGTCTGCCCGCACCGCCGATCCCGCCGGCCCCACCTGGACCACCAGGTCTGCCCGCATTGCCGATGCCGCCGGCCCCGCCCGGACCACTGGGCCTGCCTGCGCCACCAATCCCGCCGACTCCGCCCGGACCACCGGGTCTGCCTGCGCCACCAACGCCGCCGACGCCGCCTAGACCGCCGGGTCTGCCCGCGCCGCCGATGCCGCCGATGCCACCCGGACCGCCGGGCCTGCCCGCGCCACCAATGCCGCCGACCCCGCCCGGACCGCCGGGCCTGCCCGCGCCGCCGATGCCGCCGACGCCGCCGGCGCCGCCGGCCCCGCCCGGACGCCAGGCGCCATTAGCGCCCCCGTTCCACCGGTTGCCGCCGGAGATGTTGTTGAATTGATTGACGTTGACGTTGACGTTGGTGTTGTTCCACGCCCCGCCGCCGTAGTAGCCGCCGCCGCCCCAGCAGCAGCCCCAGTTCGGGTGCGCCCAGCCCCACAGCCCGGCTGTGACCGCCAGGCCAGCGCCGAACATCAGACCCGCCGCGAGCGCCTGTCCGGGATAATATCCGGGGTAGTAGGCCGGCTCGGGCGGGTAGTAGACGGGCGGCACCGGATTGTCCCAGGCGCCGTAGGCAACCGCCGGGTCGTACGCCGGCACATAGACCTCCTGTGGATTGGTCGGCTCGATGATGATCGACTGCTCGGGCAGGTCCGCAGGACGCGGCGGCGCGCCCGGAGGCGGCGCCGGGACCGGCTCGGAGCGCACCCGCATCTGCGGGCTGCTCTTCAGCACGTGGGCCTGCTCCGATTTGGCCCGCAGCCGCTGGATGGCGCTGAACACGTCGGGCTGCTGGGCCTGCATGGCGTAGCCGATCCGCTGCGTCCAATCGGCGTTCCGGCTCATCTCGTTCAGCACCTGTTGAAACGGGACCAGCGACTTCACCGATGGATCCCACGGCAACGGCCTCAGAGCATTCTCCAAGGCCGTACCCCTCAGTGACCTGTTCGAGCCCTCAGCGAGCCAGTGTTGCGCAGCGGCGATCTCCGCCGGAAAGGTCGAGGCCATCAGCATCTGCGTCAGCAATTCGTCGGGATAGAGTGCGATCGGCGCCAGCAGGGCCTCGAGCTGGTCGCCGGTGTAGAGCTCAGCTGGCACATGGGCGGCCGGAGGCGTCGCGGCGGTCGCAGGGGGTGGGTTGGCGCCGGCCGGGTTGGCCGGGGGCGCATTCGATGCAGGCTTCGAACAGCCGCTGAAGGCGATCAAGGCTGCGCCGCTGACGCGCAGAAAGGCTCTTAGCTTCGCAGGGTGCGGCCCCAATCGCGATGCGGTGCGAACGCCTGAAGCTTCATCGGACGCGCCTCGTTTCGGGGCATCCAGGTGACCACACAGGGACATGACGGCTCTCGCGGCGGATCGTGGGCCTCCAGCCCGGGCGATCTTCGCTTCAGGGCAACGCCGCCGCTATCGGATCAAACCCCAACTCCGGCTCCGGAGAAACCTCTCTCACGGCGCGCCGGCACGGCTGTGGCCAATGTTCGGGCTACCGTCTGCCGACCTTCGCAAAGTCCGCTGACGTCCCGGACGGCATGAGTGGCCTGTAACCACTAGATCCGCACCGCCTCGAAGGTGAAGGTGCGGTCGCCGGACCGCGGCGCGCGCCGACGATCGTAGTTGCCGACAACCTTGATGTCGCCGAACCCCGCCGATCCCAGTGCGAGGGCGAACTCATCGACGCCCCAGTAGCGCTGCGACATCGGTTCGAGGTGGGTCTCGATCAGCACATTGTCGCGCCATCGCTCATACCGCAGGTTCGCCGTCGCCCTCTGTTTCAGCCAGTCGGTGGTGACGCGGATGCCCTCGATGGTCAGCAGGTCGCCGTTCTCCGCCGTCCAGCTGCGCCGATCCTCATGCGTCGCCGCCGCCAGGAAGTTGAGCGACTGGATGTCAAACACGACCAGCCCGCCCGGCCGCAGATGGCTCCGGATGCGCCGCAGCACCGACATCGCCACGGCGAAGTCATCGATCAGGGTGAAGGTCCCCACCGGCACGATGATCGCGGCGAAAGGCTCGGCGTAGCGGAAATCCTCGAACAGCTGCTGGCTGAGGTGAGGGTCATGGCCGCGCGCGGCGCACCTGGCCTTGCAGCGTTCCAGCATGTCGGGGCTGGCGTCGAAGCCGGTCGCGTCGTGGCCGGCGTCCAGCAGCGGCACGAGGGTGCGCCCCGTGCCGCAGGCGGGCTCCAGGATCGGCCCGCCGATCCCGGCCAGCCGCTCCAGGTGAAAGGCCGTGTCGGGCATCGAGCCGATCGGCTTGTCGATGTCGTAGATTTCCGCCGCGACTGGACCGTAGCGGTTGACGCGGGTGTTGCTGTTGGAAGGCATGAAGCTCTCGCGATGAGGCGCGAGGACTCGCCCTTCGAGGGCGGCCTGGCGCGCAATGGTCTTGGAGATGCGCCGGCGCTAAAGCGCCGGTGCTCGAAGCAGGCCTGCGGTAACCGCGGCGGTTATGAGCGAGTGTGTGCCTTCATAACGAAGCCAGCTTAGCCGCTGGCGGGCCATGCAACAAGCCAGCGAGGGCGAAGCGGCGACCGAATGCCCGACGGGCGGGCGTACGCTGCCCGCCCACCCCGGTCCTTTGGATTGTCCGCTTTCGGGCGCGTGGCCAATGACCGCTGGCGACCTGGTGGAATCGTCACGAACGCCCGTCGTTGCGTTTTTCAGGGGTGTCGACGGTCGCGAGTCTGCCAGCCCGATAAGGCCAGCGCAAGCCAACTTAACTTGCTTTGCAAGCGACCCGCCTCTGAGCGATCTAGCGCCGCCTCAAGGGGGGAGGATTGCATGGCCTGGCGTACACGGACGGTGCAGAAATCTCGGCGCCAGGGAGCTTCACTCTGAACGCGGTCGTCACCCGCTTCCGGGTGTCGGGCTCGCTCCAACTCGCGGCCGACGTCTTCGAGGGCTCCGGACGGGGCGTCGTCATGCTCGCCCATGGCGGCGGACAGACGCGACATTCCTGGGCCAGGACCGGCCAGCATCTGGCCGCCAGGGGCTGGACCGCCATTTCTCTCGACCTCCGGGGTCACGGCGAGAGTGACTGGGCCGAGGACGGCGATTACCAGCTCCGCCGCTTTTGCGAGGACCTGATGGCGGTGGCCGCTTCGTGCCCCGACAGGCCGGCGCTGATCGGCGCCTCCCTTGGCGGCCTGGCGGGCCTGTTCGTCGAGACGATCTTTGGCCCCGGCACGTTTTCGTCCCTGACCCTGGTCGACATCGTCCCCAGGGCGGATCCCCAGGGGGTCAGCAAGATCCTGGGCTTCATGGGCGCGAACCTGGAGAGCGGTTTCGCCAGCCTGGAGGACGCCGCCGACTCGATCGCCGCCTATCTGCCCCATCGACCGCGTCCGACCGATCTCTCCGGCCTCCGCAAGAACCTGCGCCTCGGCGACGACGGCCGCTTCCGCTGGCACTGGGACCCGAGGTTCCTGAGTAACCCCGCCGCCCCTCCGCCACGCGATATCGCGCCGCCTGTCGAGCCGGATTACGGAGCGATCGACATTCCCGTCCATCTCGTTCGCGGGCGCATGAGCGAACTCGTTTCCCTGGAGGCCGCTCAGGCCTTTCTCGCAAGGCTCAAGCACGGTTCGCTCACCGACGTCGCCGACGCCGGCCACATGGTCGCCGGCGACCGCAACGATGTCTTCCTCGAGGCCGTCACCGGCTTCCTGGAGCGCCAGGCGGCGGCGCCCACCGTGCGTGCCCCTCCGCTGTCCTGACTCAGGACTAGCCGACTGCGCGCGGTCCGGATGACATGAGCGGACTGTAACTGGCGCGCGGGCAAGTTCGCTTCCAGGATGGGCGACAAGACGGTCAGACCGGGGACGGAGGGGGACCACAGGCCGCCTCCTCGACCCGCGACCGGCGTGGATGGGAGCGATGAACGCCAATGCTGATAGCAGGATGGTTTGCGGCCACGTGCCTGGCGATATCCGGCCTGTGGACGGCCAACGATCCATTCGTCGGGAAATGGAAACTGGACGCCTCGCGCAGTGCGATCGTCGATCGAATGGTGGTCGAGGCCGCCGGGCCGAACAGGTACGCCTTCCGGTTCGAGGGCTCGCCGGCGGAAACGATCCTCGCGGACGGGACCGATCAGCCAGGGATCGCTGGAACCACGCTCGCCGTGAAGGCGGACGACTCCCGCACCCTGAAAGTCGTGCGCAAACAGGCCGGCCGGGTTGTCATATCGGCGGCCTGGAAGGTCTCCGAGGATGACCGGACCCTGCGTGACGACTTTACGGAAATGCAGCCCGAAGGATCTTCATCGACCACCCACTATGTCTACCGGCGCACGGCCGGCGCGTCAGGCTTCGTCGGCGCCTGGGAGAGCACAACCCAGCCCGTCGGCTTGAAATTCGAGCTCCAGATCCAGCCTTATGGCGGCCAAGGGCTCTCGTTTATCCGGCAGGGCTCGGTCAAGAGCGTGCCGTTCGACGGCCAGGACCATGCGGTCACCGGGGCGGTCCAAGGCCTTACGGCGTCTGGCCGGCGCCGGGGCGAGCGGGCCATGGAGATCACCGACAAGATCGCGGGCAAGGGCCTCGACATCCAGGCGTTCGAACTCTCGCGCGACGGCAAGACCTTGACGATGAACGTGCACAGGGCCGGTCAGGCGATCCCTGACGTGATTGTCTTTCAACGAGAGTAGGCCTCCCCCGCCGCAGCGGCGCCGCGTCACCATCCCACGTACCCTGGGTGGCCCGGCGATCTCGGTCCCTCCGCTGACGTTCTCTTCCTGGATATTTGACGGCCGGCACGTGAGAAGCGCAGCCCGCCGGGCCCAAAGCCGCGGGCGGTCAGGGTTCGACCCGATAGCCCCGGACGTCCAACCCGCTCATGAAGGTCCCGCCCAAAACGTGTCACGGGACGGCCCGGCCGTTCGCTGGGCGCCAGCGCGTCGGCTGGAGTGGATTAACAATGATGCGGGCCCTCTTTCGCGGGGCAGTCGCCGCAACCATCGTCGTCAGCGGCTGTTCGCCAAACGCCCCGAAATCCGCCGCGGGCAATGCGACGCCCGCCGCCGCCCAGCAACCGGCCGCCAGCAGGTTCTCGGGAGACCAGCTTGAGGCCATGCTGGCGCCGATCGCGCTCTATCCGGACGAACTGCTCACGCAGGTGCTCATGGCGTGCACCTATCCCCTGCAGATCGCGGAGGCCCACCAGTGGCTCGCCCAGGATGGCAATAGCTCGCTCAAGGGTCCGGCCCTGGCGGCCGCCCTGAAGGATCAACCGTGGGACGCCTCCGTGAAGTCTCTCGTGCCGTTCCCGCAGGCGCTGGAGCCGCTGAGTCAGCATCCCGACTGGGCCCAGCAGATCGGCTACGCCATGCAGGTGCAGCAGCCGGATGTGTTCATCGCCATCCAGCGCCTGCGCGCGCGGGCGATGGCGGCAGGCCAACTGAAATCTGGTCCGCAGCTAAGGGTGAGCACAAGGCCGCGGCCGGTCGCGCAGCGGTCCGGCGGTTCCGGGCCCCCGCCCGGCGCCGTGCAGGGGCAAGGAGCGCCGGCTTACGGGCCGGAGGGCGGCCAGCCGCCGCCGCAGGGGCAGGAAGGGCCGGCTTACGGGCCGGAGGGCGGCCAGCCGCCGCAGGGCATGCCGGACCAGACCATCTCCATCGAGCCGACCAACCCCGGCGAGGTCTATGTGCCGTCCTATCAGCCGGCAGAGGCCTATGGCGGATGGTCGAGCCCGGTGCCGCCGGTCTATTTCCCCCCGTCGCCGGCCTACTACCCGGGCTACTATCCCGGCCAGGCGCTCGCCGCCGGCCTGATGTTCGGCGCAGGCGTTGCGATCACGGCGGGACTCTACGGCTGGGCCCACCCCAATTGGGACTGCTGCTACGGCGGCGGCTACGGCTACGGCGGCTACGGAGCCTACGGCGGGGGTTATGGCGGCTATAACAACGTTACGAACGTCAGCAACATCAACGTCAACGTCAACCAATACAACGCCATAAGCAGCGCAGATCGACAGTGGACGGGCGCCGGGAACGGGACCTGGCAGGCGGCCCGCGCCTCCGGTCTGCAGACGGGCGGGCTGTACCAGTCCGGCGGGCAGCTGAACCTTCCGCGCGGACCTGTCGGCAGTCCCGCGATCCCGGCCCCCGCTGGCGCACGCTCTCGCGGCGGACAACTGGCCGGCCAGACGGGGATCGGTCAGACGGCCTTGCCCGGGGCGGCGTTGGGCGGCCGGCCGCCCGGTGGGCAGGCGGCGCCGAATTTCGGCCCCGGGGGCGCGGGAGGCGGCAAATTTGGCCCGCTGCCAGGCGGGCAGGCGGCGCCGAACTTAGGCCCTGGAGGCGCCGGCGGCGGCAAGTTCGGCCCGCTGCCAGGCGGGCAGCCCTACCGCGGCGGAGCCGGCGCGTTCGGCGGCAAGGCCAACCAACCTGCACTCGCCAACCAGGGCGGACGTCTTCCGGGCGGACAAGCCGGCCCCGGACGCGGCCCAGGCGGCAAGTCCGCGGCCCAGGGCGGCCAACCCTTCCAGGGCGGACAAGGTCCGGGCGGCCAGGGTCAAGGCGCCAGACGCGGTCAGGCGAACCTGGCGCCGGGCGCTGCGCAAGGCCAACCTGGCGGCTTGCCAGCTCAGGGAGCGGCCCAAGGTCTGGGCGGCCGGGGTCAAGGCGGCAGACGCGGCCAGGCGAACCTGGCGCCGGGCGCCGGGCGATTTGGCGGCGGGCTTGGCGCGCAAGGCCAACCTGGCGGCTTCCCAGCTCAGGGAGCGGCCCAGGGGCCGGGGGGCCGGGGTCAAGGCGCCAGACGCGGTCAGGCCAACCTGACGCCGGGCGCCGGGGGACTCGGTGGCGGGCCTGGCGCGCAACGCCAACCTGGCACCTTCCCAGCTCAGGGAGCGGCCCAGGGACCAGGCGGCCAGGGTCAAGGCGTCAGACGCGGTCAGTCGAACCTGGCGCCAGGCGCCGGGCGATTTGGCGGCGGGCCTGGCGCGCAAGGCCAACCTGGAGGCTTCCCAGCTCAGGGAGCGGCCCAGGGGCCAGGCGGCCAGGGTCCAGGCGCCAGACGCGGTCAGTCGAATCTGGCGCCAGGCGCTGGGGGATATGGCGGCGGACCTGGCGCGCAAGGCCAGCCTGGCGGCTTCCCAGCTCAGGGAGCGGCCCAGGGGCCAGGCGGCCAGGGTCAAGGCGCCAGACGTGGTCAGTCGAACCTGGCGCCGGGCGCTGGGGGATATGGCGGCGGGCCTGGCGCGCAAGGCCAACCTCGCGGCTACCCAGCTCAGGGAGCGGCCCAGGGGCCGGGGGGCCGGGGTGCTGGCGGTCAGCCGGGGGCACCCCGTGGTGGTCGCAGCGGCGGCGGACAGAAGCCTCCGCGCGGCGAACGCGCGCCCCCGGGAGGCGGGTAGGCGACTCGTCGACTGGCGGACTTACCCTGATAGGATCGGACAGGGTTCGCCCCCAGGACAATGTCCACACTCGACCTGAGGTCGCGCTGCCTGAGTTCGGCGTATGGTGAGGTTGAGACGACCGCATTCTCACGGCATCGACATGCTCGCTGAACACCCAATCCATGCCGCCAGCTTGCCCGAGCAGCGCCACGGCCAGCCAATCTCGGTGCGGAGGGCCAGCGGCAAGGCGCGGCGACAGAACTGCCCACGCGCGTCGTTCGCCGCCCGGGGCCCGGCCGTCCCCCGCGCAGATCCCATCGATCTCCTCATCGCCAACAGCCAAGACCGGATGGAGAGCCTGGCGCCGATCCGCTACGGGCGGATGATGTCGAGCCCGTTCGCCTTCTATCGCGGCGCCGCTGCGATAATGGCCTACGACCAGGCCCACCGCCCTGACTCGGCTATCCCGATCGTGATCAGCGGCGATGCGCACCTGATGAACTTCGGCGGCTTCCGCACGCCGGAGCAACGACTGATCTTCGACATCAACGATTTCGACGAGGCCTCGATCGCGCCCTGGGAGTGGGATGTCCAACGGCTCGCGACCAGCTTCCACATCGCCGCGACGGACAACGGCCTGGACAAGGCTAGCCGCGACGAGGCGGCCTGGTCGGCGGCGCGCGCCTATCGAAGGAAAATGGCCCGCTACGCCGCGACGCCAGTGCTCGACGCCTACTACGAGTACATCGACCTGAGCCAGCTCGTCGCCGACACCGAGAGCGGCGAATTGCGCCGCGCCACCTTCAGGCAGATCGCCAAGGCGACCCAGCGCGACGCGGCTGACAGCGAATTCGCCAAGATGACCCATGAAATCCGTGACCGCCCGCTGATCCGCAACGAGCCGCCGCTTATTTTCCACATGCGGGAGATCTACGAGGGTGTCGACTTCCGCGAATGGGCGGAAGGCCTGATGGCGCGCTATCGGCTGAACCTCGCGCCGGAGCGGCGGCAGCTGTTCGACCGCTTCGTGCTGGCCGATGTGGCGATGAAGGTTGTGGGCATCGGCAGCGTCGGGACCCGCTGCGCCGTCGCCCTCTACATGTCCGGCGAGGAGCATCCGTTGTTCCTGCAGATCAAGGAGGCGCGCCCGTCGGTGCTCGAGCCCTACGCCGGGGCGGCGCCGTTCGAGGACGCCGGCGAGCGGGTGGTTTTCTGCCAACGTCTGATGCAGGCGGCGAGCGATGTCTTCCTGGGCCCGACCCAGGGGCCCAGGCGGCCATTCTATGTGCGCCAGTTGCGCGACGCGAAGGTCTCACTCGACGTGAAGATCATGAACTCGGAGAACCTCGTCAACTACGCCAAGACCTGCGGCTGGGCGTTGGCGCGCGCGCACAATCGGTCCGGCGATGCGGCGATGTTGAGCGGCTTCATGGGGCGCAGCGACGCCTTCGAGGACGCCATGACCGGATTCGCGCGCGCCTATGCACGTCAGAACGAGGCCGACCACGACGCCCTGACCGCCGCGGTTCGCAGCGGCCGCGTCGTGGCGCGAGAGAACCTGGACTAGCCGACTTGGCGCGGGAAGCCCAAACGCGGGCCATAGGCCATGACCGCGCGCCACGCCACTTGATCGAGAACCTCCTCTGCGAACTCAGCCGTGGGCCGCGAAGCAGCATGTGGCTGGGGATTGCCAGACTAAATTAACGTGGCGGTCACCCGCGGCCGCTAGCGCTGCCAGATGACCGCTTCATGTCCTGTGCCTCACACGATCCGCACCTCGGCCTGCGGCGGAACAGCGCCGCTTGATCCGCTTTCAACCCGCTGTCAGTTTGGGGCGAGGGAGACCCCTGTGACCGCACGTAACGCCCGAATCGTCGCCGCCGCGACGGCGCTCGCCCTCCTGATCGCGGCGCCGCCGGCGCTCGCCCAGGGCGCCGCCGCCTCGTCAAAGTTCGAGACGAAGGTTTCGACGCTGAAGCCCGGCCAGTTCATCTGGGACGACCGGGTCGCGCCGGCCGGGCCGGTCACCCTGCTCGTCGACCTCTCGACCCAGCGCGCCTACGCCTACCGCAACGGCGTGCGGATCGGCGTTTCGACGATCTCTTCCGGCAAGAAGAGCACGCCGACGCCGACGGGTGTCTTCGAGATCCTCCAGAAGAAGAAGGACCACAAGTCGAACCTCTACAACAGCGCGCCCATGCCCAACATGCAACGCCTGACCTGGGACGGCATCGCCTTGCACGCCGGGAAGCTCCCGGGTCATCCCGCCAGCCACGGCTGCATCCGCCTGCCGATGGCGTTTTCGCAGAAGCTGTTCGGCGTCACCCAGGTGGGCATGACGGTCGTCGTCACCAACCAGAAAACCGTCCCACTCACCGTCGACGATCATGCCTTCCTCGCCCCGATCACCGCCAAGGGACAGGCGGCCAACGTCGCCGCCCGTGCGCTCGCGGCGCGCGAGAAGATGCGATGGACGCCTGAGAAATCGCCAATCGGGCCGGTGACGGTCGTGATCAGCACCCGCAGCAAGCGTATCGTCGTCTATCGCAACGGCGTCGAGATCGGCCGCAGCCGCATCGGCGTGAAGCCGGGCTTCGACCTCGGGACCCGCGCGTTGCAGTTCAAGGCCTGGGGTCCTGATGGCCAGGCCCAATGGCTCTACATTGGCCTGCCCGGCTACAGCGCGCGGAAAGGGCAGGACGTGGATGAGGACGCCCTTCAGGCCGTCGCCGTGCCGCCGGCCTTCACCCAGCAGCTGCGCAAGGTGATCGGCAAAGGCACCACCGTGCTGGCCACCGACGCCGGCATGATTCACGGCGAGACAGGCAAGGAGCTGATGGTCCTGGAGAGCGCCTAGATCCTCGCCGGTGGATCGAAGGTCACCCTGGAGACTCCGCGTTCGGGGCCTCGCGGCAGGATGACCCCGCCGCAGGATCGCACCATCCGCAGCATCGCCTTGTTCTCGGCCAGCACGTCGCCGTCGACCCGCGCAAGGCCAAGGTCAACCGCCCAGCCGAGCATTTCCGCCATCAGGCAGTGGCCCAGGCCATGGCCCTTGAAGTCGGATCGAACCATGATGGCGTACTCTCCGCGGCTGAGATCTGGTTGCCAGATCAGGCGCACCCCTCCGAGGAGCTCCTCCGGTCCTCGCGGAAGTGCGGGGTCGTAGGCCCCGACGACCCTCTGCAGGTTGTGGTCGAAGTCGGTCAACATCGAGACCAGCGGCCCCGGCTGCGGCCGAATGATACTGAAGAAGCGCAAACGCAGATCCTCGGGTGTCGAGCGGCGTCCGACCTCGATCAGCTCGTCGTCGTCGTCGCGACCGATCGGCCGAAGCCGCAGGCGTCTGCCTTCGATGGTGACGATGTCTTTTTCGGCTTCGGGCGCAAGAGGCATGGCCGGGACTCCTGTTCCATCTGTATCTGCCGTCAGCTTGGCAGAGATCGGGCGGCGTTCGTCCTCCGCAACGCTCGCCTTTTGGCCTCAGTGTTCGAGATCGCAACTGACCTTAAGGGACCTTCGGAAATCACTCACGCCGTCGCGGCCGCTTCGGCCGCCGCTAGGCGAGTCTCGGCCTCCGCGATCATGGCCTGGAAGCGGGGGTCCGCGTGCAGCGGAGCCAGATCCGGGTCCGTCTTGGCCCAGGCGAGCTCGGCGCGGGTCACCTGGGCCAGGTAGGGGCCAAGCAGGCCCAGCGCGCCGTCGATGTCCTTGAGATAAACGCTGAGGGTGCAGGCGAAGTTGTAGCGCATGAGCTGATTGTCCGGATCCATCAGCAAGGCGCGGCGGATCCAGTCGCGGCAACGGTCCGCCTCGCCGAGGACCGCCAGGGCGCCAGCCCCATAGCCCATCGCCATCCCGTTGCGGTCGTCCTGCGCCAGGATGGCCTCGGCGCGGGCGAGCGTCATGCGAGCCGCCCGGCCGGCGCCTTCGGTGTCGCTTAGGGCGCTGTAGCAGGTGATCAGCATCACGGTAGGGTTGGGGTCGGTCACCGTCAGCGCCGCCGCCTTTTCATAGTAGGGGACGGCGTCGGCCATCCGGCCTTGGTTGAAACACAAGGTGGCCGCGGCGTTGTTCGCCTCGAAGCATTCGGGATCGAGACGAAGCGCGGTCTCGATTTCGGCCGAGGCCTCTTCATACCGGCCCTCTAGCCGAAGATTTGACGCCTTGGCGGCGTGAGCCTCGGCGAGGTCGGGATCCAGCGCCAGCGCCTTGTCGATGGCCGCTGAACTGTCGATGTCCTGTCTGCCAAAACGGTAGCGTAGACTGGCCTGCGCGCTCCCGATTAGGGCCCAGGCGCGGGCGTAGGCCGGGTCGATCTCGACGGCCTGGGTGGCGAGCCGGATAATGGTTTCGTTTTGCGAAACGCCGAAGTTGCCGGCCCACCTGTACTGCCGCGCCATCAGATAGAGGTCGTAGGCCTCGGCGCTGTCGGTCCCGCGCCGCTCGATGGCCTTCTTCTCCTCGGGCAGAAGCTTCAGCCTCAGCGCTTTGACGATGGCTTCGCTGATCTCGTCCTGCAGGGCGAAGATGTCGTCGATGTCGCGGTCGTAACGCTCGGCCCAGATGTGATCGTCGTGCGCGGCGTCGATCAGCTGGGCGGTGATGCGCACCCGGCCGCCGGCCCTCCGCACGCTGCCTTCCAGCACGTGGCTCACTTTCAACTGCCGGGCGATCTGCGGCACGTCCAGGCCCTTGCCCTTCAGCGTGAACGCGGTGTTGCGCGAGACCACCGACAGGGCCGAGATCTTGGAGAGGTCGGTGATGATGTCTTCGCTGATCCCGTCGCTGAAATATTCCTGTTCGGCGTCCCCGCTCATGTTGGCGAACGGCAGCACGCAGATGGAGAGCTTGGGTTTCGCCCGCGCCCCAGGGGCTGGGGCTCTGGCCGCGGCTGGGGTCGGCGCGGCCGCGCCGCCGGCGGCGAGCGAGGCGATCCCGGCCAGGACCTGCAGCCAGCCAGGCGCGTCGGCCTCCCCGGACCAGCCGCTCATCTCGGCGCACTGG
>DASXGB010000003.1:0-2876 GCA_036489325.1 Caulobacteraceae bacterium | reverse complement strand
GGCCGGCGAGGCCGCCGCGCAGCAATGGGTGGCGAGCTGGACCGGCGCGGCCCACGGCCCCTACCCGGTCGGCAATCCGACCGCCCAGCCCGAACTCAAATACGCCTTCCCTGCCGCCGATGTCGGCGCCCGCAACCAGACCTTCCGCCTGATCGTGAGGCCCGACGCCTGGGGACCGCAGACGCGCATCCGCCTGTCGAATGTCTTCGGCACCAGGCCCATCACCTTCAACGATGCCTATGTCGGCCTGCAGGAGAGCGGCGCCGCGATCATGAAGGGCACCAACCAGCCCGTCCTGTTCGGTGGCCAGAAGAGCGTGACCGTCCAGCCCGGCCAGAGCGTGGTGAGCGACGCCGTGGCGTTGCCCTTCGTCCAGGCCCCAACCAGTCCGTTGCTGCGCGGGCGCAAGCTCGCCGTCAGTTTCCACGTCATGGGCGAGAGCGGCCCGATGACCTGGCATGCCAAGGCATTGCAGACGTCATACGTCTCGCCGCCGGGCTCCGGGCCCAAGGGTCAGGACGAAGGCGAGAGCGCCTTGCCCTATTCGACGACCTCCTGGTATTTCCTCGACGAAGTCGACATGAACCTGCCGGGCAAGGCCGACGTCATCGTGGCCTTCGGCGATTCGATCACCGACGGCACGGCGAGCACGATCAACGGCGACGACCGCTGGCCCGACGTGCTGTCGCGCCGCCTGCATGCCGCCTACGGCGACGACTTCGTGGTCGTCAACGAAGGGATCGGCGGCAACCAGGTCGTGGGACCGGCGGAATACACGCCGGTCAAGCCGATGGCCGGCGGCCCCAGCGCGCTCTCGCGGCTCGACCGCGACGTCACGAGCCTGCCCGGCGTCTCCGCCGTGATCTGGCTCGAGGGCATCAACGATTTCGGCGCCGACACCACCGCCGAAGCCGTCAAGGCAGGCTATACCAAGGGTGTCGACTATCTCCGCCAGAAGATGCCCGGCGTGCGGATCTACGTGGCGACCCTGACGCCGGCGCTCAACAGCGCCATCGCCAGCCACGGCCGCGCCGAGGTCGATGCCAAGCGCAAGGCGCTGAACGAGTTCTTCCGCACCAGCAAGATCTTCGACGGCGTCATCGACTTCGACGCCGCCACCCTCGACCCCGCGACCGGCGAGGTGAAGGCGGAATTCCAGCCCAACTCCTCGACCGGCGGCCCGGGCGACAAGCTCCATCCCAACCGCGCCGGCTACGCCGCGATGGGCAACACCGTCGACCTTTCGATGATCACGGGAAGGCAGAAGTAGTGCCGTCTTCTCATGCTCTTCCGGACCGCGAGCCTCCGGCTCGCTTAAGCGCATTCAAATGCGCGTATGATCAAGAGCGAGCCGGAGGCTCGCGGTCCGGAAAAGCATGATCCAGCAAACTACTCAGCGGCCTTGGCCGTGGCCGAGAAGAAGCGGTTCTCCGGGCGCGGCAGGCCGAGATTCTCGCGCAGCGTCTTGCCTTCGTACTCGGTGCGGAAGAGGCCGCGGCGCTGCAATTCGGGCACGACCTTGTTGACGAAGTCGTCGAGCCCGCCCGGCAGGTAGGGGAACATGACGTTGAAGCCGTCGCTGGCGTCGGTCACCAGCCACTCCTCCATCTGGTCGGCGATCATCCTGGGCGTGCCCATCACCGCCAGCCCGCCATAGCCGCCCAGGCGGCCGGCGATCTGTCGCACCGTGAGATTCTCGCGCTTGGCCAGCGCCACCACCCGTTCGCGGCCGCTCTTGCTCTGGTTGGTCTCGGGGATCTCGGGCAATGGCCCGTCGGGATTGAACTTGCGGGCGTCCTGGCCGACGGCGATCGAGAGGGCGGCGATGCCGCTCTCGTAGCTCACCAGGCTGTCGAGCCGGGCGCGCTTTTCCTTCGCCTCGTCGAGCGAATCGCCCACGATGGTGAAAGCGCCGGGCAGGATTTTTATGTGGTCGGGGTTGCGGCCGATCCTGGCCGCCCGGCCCTTCACGTCGGCGTAGAAGGCGCGGCCGGCTTCGATCGGACCGCCGGCGGCGAACACGACTTCGGCGGTTTCGGCGGCGAGCTGGCGGCCCGCGTCGGACGCACCGGCTTGCACCATCACCGGCCAACCCTGGATCGGCCGCGCGATATTGAGGGGACCGCGCACCTTCAGATACTTGCCCTTGTGATCCAGCACATGGAGCTTGGCGGGATCGAAATAGAGACCGGAGTCGACGTCGCGGATGAAGGCGTCGTCGGCCCACGAATCCCACAGACCGGTGACGACGTCATAGAACTCGCGGGCGCGGGCGTAGCGCTCGGCATGCTCCATCTGCCCGTCCATGCCGAAATTGAGCGCAGCGTCGGGGTTGGAGGTGGTGACCAGGTTCCAGCCGGCGCGGCCATCCGAAATATGATCGAGCGAGGCGAAGCGGCGGGCGATGGTGTAGGCAGGCTCGAAGGTGGTCGAGGCCGTGGCGACCAGGCCGAGATGTTTGGTCACCATGGCCAACGCCGGCAGAAGCGTCAGCGGATCGAACGAGGTCACGGTGGCGCTGCGTTTCAGCGCCTCCATGGGCATGTTCAGCACGGCCAGGTGATCGGCCATGAAGAAGGCGTCGAACCGGCCGCGCTGCAGGGTCTGGGCGTAGCTGATCAGCGCCTGGAGATTGAAGTTGGCGTCCGGCGTGCCGCCGGGATAGCGCCAGGCGGCGGTATGGATGCTGACCGGGCGCATGAAGGCGCCGAGGCGCAGCTGCTTGGTTTTGGCCATGGAAGCCTCGCGAGGATTGCGAGAGACATAGGCGGGTCCATGGCCGGCCGGCAAGCCCGGTTAGGCGACAAGAACTAATTCGACCGATAAGTAGGCCGAAGCCGGCAACCGGTCCGGCAACCCCCGGCCGTCGCAGACCG
>DASXGB010000084.1:0-2186 GCA_036489325.1 Caulobacteraceae bacterium | reverse complement strand
CGTTCTCGCCCTTCCAGCGGAACGTGTCGCCTATCCGATCGACAAAGTAGAAATATCCGAGGCGATCGCGGCGCAGCAGGTCGCCGGTGCGAAACCAGGCGTCACCCCTGCGGAAGACGTTCCTCAGCACTTTCTTCTCGCTCTCGGCGTGATCGACATAGCCGGCATAATCCGATCGGGCGCCGCCGTGGATGGCGCCGAGACACTCCCCGGGCTCGTCCGGCCCACAGGCGATGCAGAAGCCATCACCGCCGCGCACCGGCGCTTCCGCCTCGACGTCAAACCGGACGAGGGTGATGTTGAACAGGCCCGCGAGGTAGTCGGGAATCCGGCCGATGGCGCCCACCCCGCCGTCGAAATTGAACATCGAGACGTTGCCTTCGGTCGAGCCGTAGAACTCGAGCACGCGGGGCACCGCGAAGCGACGTTTCAGCTCCGGCCAGACATCTCGCGAGAGTCCATTGCCGAACGCCAATCTGATCCTGTGGGCGGTTTCGGACGCTGTCGGCGCCCTGTTGGCGAGATACCGGCAGAGCTCGCCGATGTACACGAACATCGTCGCCTTCTCGTCACGGATCTCATCCCAGAAATGACCGGCCGAGAATGAATGGCGGAGGATGACCGAGGCGCCGTTGAGCAGGGCTGCGCCCATGGCGCAGAGACCTCCGGTCGCGTGGTAGAGCGGTAAGGTGACGTAGATACGGTCGCTGGGTTTCGCACCGGTCGCTCCGGCGAAGCCCCGCATATAGAGCTGGGCGCGCATGTGAGTGATCCGCGCAGCCTTGGGCAGGCCGGTGGTGCCGCTGGTGTAGACCAATAGCGCCGTGTCCGCCGCGGTCATACCGGCCCGTGCGCTCCCAGGCGGGCGACGAACCTCGCTCGAAGAGGCGGCGTGAAGATCGACGTCCAAATCCGTCCCCGCCACGCCAGCTACGGCGACCGCATCCAGCGCCGCCCGCGTCGAGACGTCGGCCACACAGATGCGGGCGCCGGACAGTTCGAGACAGTGAGCCAGCGCCTCGCCAGTCAGCTGATAATTGATCAGGGCAGAGACGATTCCGCGTTTGGAGAGACCGAACCAGAGCGGCAGGTATTCGAGCCGGTTCGGCAGTAGAACGGCGACCCGGTCTCCTCGCGCGAGCCCCTCCCCCTCCGCCCAGGCGGCGTAGCGATTGGCGAGTTCGTCGAGCTGACGATAGGTGAGTTCAGCGCCCTCGAAGCGGATGGCCATCCGATCCGGCCAGCGATCGACCGCTCGCTCCAGATCGTCTGTAATGAGGTTCGTAGAGCCCCGCGCGATCGACCGTACGCGCAGGAGGGTCCGGATCAGGCCCGTCAGGTAACGGGCTTCCCGTACGATCACCTCCATCGCTTCGCTGGGCCCCCCCGGCCTATGATCCGATTCAGGAGGGTAACATGACACTGGAGCTCTACGCCGCCTTCGTTGTCGCCGTGACCGTGCTGATGCTGATTCCAGGGCCGAACGTGGCCCTGATCACAGCCCAGAGCATCGCCCACGGGCCGCGGCGGGGCCTGGCGACGGTCGCAGGGACGTCAGCCGCGATGGTGCTGCAGCTCGGTCTGGTGGGTCTTGGCATGACCGGCGCCCTGGCGGTCGCCGGCCATTGGTTCGCCATCTTGAGGTGGGCGGGCGTAGCCTATCTGGTCTTCCTCGGCGTCCAGACCTGGATGAGTAAGCCGACGGCTGGGACCTCCACCCGCGCCGATAGGCCGGAGCGGGCGTTCGGGCGGGGGTTCATCGTCTCCCTGACCAATCCGAAGATCCTGTTCTTCTATGCGGCTTTCTTCCCCCAGTTCATCTCCGGCGGGAATCCGGCGGCGCAGTTCTGGCTGCTGGCGCTGAGCTTTCTGGCGATTGCGATCGTGATCGACAGTGGATGGGCCCTGTTAGCCGGTCGGCTCCGCCCCCTGCTCTCGCGGCACGCCCGGCTTCGCAACCGCATCACTGGCGCGGTGCTGATCGCCGCCGGCGCCGGTCTCGCCGCCGCTCGTGGAGGCCGCTGATTTGCCACGCGTCAAACGCAGCGGCGCGCAATGGGACGGACCCACGGCCGAAGGCCATTGCCTCTGCGGAGACGTGCGGTTCCAGATCACCCTTCCCGCGCGCTGGGCGTGGCACGACCACGGCGCGGCCAGCCAGCGAGCGCATGGCGCGCCGTCGGCCA
>DASXGB010000067.1:0-30966 GCA_036489325.1 Caulobacteraceae bacterium | reverse complement strand
CGCCAAGCTCGGGGTGGAACACGAATCGTGAGCGTTCCCATCGAAGTCTACTACTGGCCTACGCCCAACGGTCACAAGGTCACCATCGCGCTCGAGGAGATGGGCCTTCCCTATGAGATCAAGCCGGTGAATATCGGGCGGTGGCGCACTGAGGTCTTGCAAGATTGCCAGCCCAGGGACGAAAGGCTATGGCCCGCCGCCTAGGTGACGTGGCCGAGCGGCTGAAGGCGGCGGTTTGCTAAACCGTTGTACGGTGTAAAGCCGTACCGAGGGTTCGAATCCCTCCGTCACCGCCAAGACTCCCTAGCAATGCGGAGGGGGACAACACCGGGGCAGCCAATGAAAGCAGCGGTTTACTACGAGAACGGCGATCCGCGCGTGCTGCGATATGAGACGGTCCCGGATCCTCGTTGCGGTCCCTCTGACGTCGTCATTCGCGTCGAAGCGATCAGCATCGAAGGCGGAGACACCTTGAACCGATGGCGAGGCGCTCTCACGTCCAAGCCGCACATAGTCGGCTACCAGGCCGCCGGCGAAATCATAGAGGTCGGCGAAAAGATCCAGCACCTGCGGGTCGGCCAGAAAGTGGCGACCGTGGGCGCCAATGGCTCCCATGCTGAGAGAAGAGCGGTCGCGGCGCGCAACGCCTGGCCGATCCCCAACGGCTTCGATCCCACGCTCGCCTCTGTGATCCCCGTGACGTTTGGCACGGCCCACGAGGCCCTGTTCGCATTCGCAAAACTGAAGGCCGGCGAAACCGTTCTTGTGCAAGCTGGAGCCAGCGGCGTTGGCGTCGCGGCCATCCAACTTGCCAAACGGGCCGGTGCGCGGGTCTTCGCCACCGCTTCAAGCGACGAACGCCTCCAGAAGTTGACGCCCCTCGGAATGGATGGCGGCGTCAACTATCGCCGCGAGGACGTCGTGAACGCCATCATGAGGCTCACCGACAACAAAGGCGTCGATGTGGTCATCGATCCGGTGGGCGGCGCCACTCTCCAGGGAAGCCTTCTCTCGCTGGGGTACCGCGGGCGCGTTGTGATGGTCGGCGCAGCTGGGCGCGAGGCCATGCAAGTCGACGTTTCATCGATGATGGGAGGCAATCGCTCACTGAGCGGCGTGTTTCTCGGGGCCGAAATCGGGACCGACCGCCTGCATGACAACATCCAGCAACTGATTGACGATGCCGCGCGCGGCGAACTGAAGGTTGTGGTCGACCAGACCTTTGCGCTCGCTAAAGCGGCGGACGCCCACGCCTATATCGAGAGCCGGCAGGCTGTCGGCCGGGTGCTGCTCGTCCCCTAGGAAACAATCGCCCGCCGGCGAGCCTGGGTCGTTTCCACTACAAACTTCGGAACGGCGGGACTGGCGAGCCGTTTTGCGGTTCACTATCTCTCGGTGCTCCGCCTGAGAAGAGGGCCTGGTCATGTCCGACGATGCGCCGGCCGTCCAGACCGCGAAACCCTCACGGGCTGGCGGCGATGTCCCCCTGATCGACCAGTATCGCGCGGTGCGACGCGCGAGCGTGGGTTTGGCGCGGCCGCTTTCGGCTGAGGACCAGCAGACGCAGTCGATGCCCGACACCAGCCCGGTGAAATGGCACCTGGCCCATACCACCTGGTTCTTTGAGACCTTCGTGCTCGTACCTTATCTGCCCGGTTATCATCTGTTTGACGCCAGCTTCGGGTACCTCTTCAATTCCTATTACGAGGCTATGGGAGAGCGCCATCCCAGACCCGCTCGCGGGCTGCTCACGCGCCCCTCGATTGAAGACATTCTTCGCTATCGGGCCCACGTCGATGCGGCGATGGGGCGCGCGCTCGACCTCAAGTTGGACCGAGCGGCCGTGGAACTGCTGATCCTCGGCCTCGCCCACGAAGAGCAGCACCAGGAGTTGATCCTGATGGACGTGCTCCACCTCTTCTCGCAGTCGCCCCTGAAACCCGCTTACGCCCCGGACGGCCCGGAGCCGTCAGCCTGTACCGAAAGTCTTGAGTGGGTCACTCTGGGGGGAGGGATCGCTGAAATCGGCGCCGGACACGAGAATTTCGCCTTCGACAACGAGACACCTCGTCATCGGGAATTCCTGGCGCCCTACCGCCTCGCTACGCGCCTGGTCACCAACGCCGAATGGCTGAAATTCATGGCCGACGGGGGCTATCGGCGGCCGGAGTTCTGGCTGTCGGACGGTTGGGCCCTGGTCAACGCGGAAGGTTGGAACGCGCCCCTCTACTGGGAGGACTGCGGCGACACATGGCGGACGCTCACCCTTTCGGGGGCGAGGGACATCGATCCCGAAGCGCCGGTCTGCCACGTCAGCTTCTACGAGGCCGCCGCCTTTGCGGCGTGGTCCGGCAAGCGCCTGCCGACAGAGGCGGAATGGGAACACGCCGTCTGTTCGCGTGGCGAGACGCTTTCACAGGCGATCGGAGAGGCCTGGCAATGGACTGCCAGCGCCTATCGCCCCTATCCCGGATTTGCTCCGGCCACCGGCGCGGTCGGCGAATACAACGCGAAGTTCATGGTCGGACAGATGGTCCTTCGGGGCGGGGCCTGTGTCACGCCAAAAGGCCATTCCCGTCCGACCTATCGAAATTTTTTCTATCCGCACCAACGCTGGATGTTTTCCGGCGTGAGACTGGCCGAGGATGCGTCATCGCTCTCACTCGAAGAAGAGTTTCGGGCCGACGTCATCGAGGGACTATCCGCCGCCCGCAAGCGGCTTTCGGCCAAATGGTTCTATGACGCCCGCGGATCGGCCTTGTTTGAGGAGATTTGCCGCCTCCCGGAGTATTACCTCACCCGTCAGGAGAGCACTCTTCTTAGCAGAGTGGCGCCCGAGCTTCGGCGCTGGATTCGGAAAGGCACGACGCTTGTAGAACTGGGCAGCGGGGCGAGCCTCAAGACGCGTGAGATCCTTGATACGGTTCCCGAGATATCAGCCTATACGCCGATCGACGTCAGTGAGAGCGCACTGACCGCAGCCGCGGCTGCGATCGCCCGCGACTATCCTCACCTGCAGGTGACGCCGGTGACCGCCGATTTCACGCAAGATCTCGATCTGGCCGCAACGGTGGGGGAGGGACCTGCCGCCATTTTCTTTCCCGGTTCGACCATCGGCAATTTCGCCCCGGACGAAGCCGTGAGCCTGATGTCGCGCATGCGAAGCCTGCTGGGGAAGGATGGCGTATTCATCGTTGGGGTCGACATGGCCAAGGACGCCGACACGCTCAATGCCGCCTACAATGATACCTCCGGGATCACTGCGGCGTTCAATCTCAACATCCTGGCCCGCATCAACAGGGACTTGGGGGGCGATATTCCGTTGGACGCTTTCGCTCACGAGGCGCTGTGGAATCCGCAGGAGGGGCGGATTGAAATGTGGCTGAGGGCGAAAAGATCAGTTGGCGCGCACGTGGCCGGCGAAACAATCACCATTGTCGATGGCGAAAGAATCCACACTGAAAATTCCTACAAGCATACCGACGCGAGGTTTCAGGACCTCGCAAGGCGCGCAGGCCTCTGCGTCCTGGCGCAGTGGGCGAGCCCCGCGCCCACATTCTCGATCTACCTGCTCTCGCCGGCCTAGCTGGCCGAAGGCCTGCGCCCGCCGCCTCGCGATGCCGCGCCGCCCTTGCGTCCGGCGTTGGCTGCGAGATCCCGGTTCTGGGCGAAGCTGCGCTTTTCGCCAGGAACACTGGCGCCGCCCCGCCGGGCGATTTCCCGCCGGCGTTCAGGGTCCATCGCCGCGAATCCGCGACGGGCGGGTTTGCGTTTGTTCGAGTCGTCCATTCCACTCAACTCCTAGCGTTTCCGCGTCAGACGCCCCCTCCGACTTTGCTTTAACCACCTAGGCCGCGTTCGGTTGCGAGGCCTACTGGCGCAAATGAGCGCATCGGTCCTAGTCCAGCGCCCGCTGCGCCGACACTGACAGAGGCAGACGCACCTGGGCGCGAAGCCCGCCTTCTCGCTTGGTTTTCAGTGACACGTCGCCGCCATGGCCGCGCGCGATGGCCCGCACAACGGCCAAGCCAAGGCCAATGCCGCCAGTGTCACGATTTCGCGAGGCCTCCAGCCGATGGAAGGGCTCGAAGGCCCTTTCGATCTGGTCGTCGGCGATTCCGGGTCCATTGTCTTCAATCTCGACGACGGCCATGCCGTTTTCGGTGAACACCCGACCACGCGCGGCCGAGCCGAACTTGAGCGCATTGTCGACAAGGTTTGTGATCAGCCGTCTTAGCGCCACCGGATCACCGTCGACCACCACCCGCCCCGAAGCCTCGGCGGCGGAATCAGCGCCCGTTTCAGCCGCTTCGTCCATGATCGTCTCGACCAACGAGGTGATCTCGAGTTTCACCCGTTCGCGCGGTTTGGAGGCGTCGCGGACAAAGGCGAGCGTAGCCGAAACCATCGCTTCCATCTGGTCGATGTCACCGGCCAGCTTTGCTCGGACATCCTCAGGCGCCGCCTCGATGCGGAAGCGCAGTCGTGTCAGCGGGGTGCGCAGATCGTGGGCTATGGCCGCGATCATTTCGGTTCGGTCCTCGACATAATGCCGGAGCCTCTCCTGCATCTCGTTGAAGGCGTTCACCGCGGCGGTGACCTCAGCCGATCCGCGCACGTCCAGTCGAGGCGCGGTCGGATCACGGCCCAGGCGTTCTGCGCCCGCCGCCAGAGCCGCGATCGGCGCGGCCAGCCGTCTGGCGAACCACCAGGCGAGCGGCGAAACCGCCACGGCGGCGATCGCCAGCACCAACAGCAGCCGTTGTTGCCATGGGTCGATGCCGAAGGCGCTCATCGGAGCGACGGTCAGCCACCGGCCGTCGGCTTGCCGGATCCCTATCTTGAAGCCGCCGAGCAGGATCGGCGCTTCTTCAAGAGAGGACTGCTTCCGCCCAGGTCCAGGTGAGGCGGCCAAGGCGACGATACGGGGCCCGGGCTGGGCGATGACAACGTCCGTAGGCTTGAGGCCGACGGACGCGGCGAGAGAGGCCCGGAACTGGAGCCTTCGACGGCCCTGGGTCACCAGAGCGGGCGGGGCCGCCGTCACCTCCGTATTGAGGTCGCGGCCATCGCGTGTCTGGGTGCGGCCGATGTGATGGAGCGCCTGAACAACATCATCGACGGTGTATAAGTCAGGCGGCGGCGGCGGCAGGCTGAGCACCACCACCACGGTTGCGATCTCCGCCGCAATCAGCGCCGCCACGACCAGGCCGAGCGCCTGCAGGAACAGCGGCGCCGTCGGCAGACGCCACCTCACGGCGTACGCGACACCTTGGGCATGAAGAGATAGCCCTCATTGCGCACAGTCCGGATCAGTTCCTGGCCATCGCCGCCGCCGTCAAGCTTGCGCCTCAGGCGACTGATCTGGACATCGATGGCGCGATCGAAAGCCTCCGACCGGGGGCCTCGAGCATATTCGAGGAGCTGATCGCGCGTCAGCACGCGCTGGGGGCGCTCGACAAAGGCGCGCAGCAGAGAGAATTCGCCGCTGGAAAGGTTGACGACGACGCTCTGAGGAGAACGCAGCTCATGTCGCACGAGGTCGAGGCGCCAGCCGGCGAATTCGCAGGCCGCTTCCAGGGGTTCCTCGCCGCCGCGAGGCTCGGTCTTGCGCCTCAAGACGGCGCGCACTCGCGCCAGCAACTCGCGTGGATTGCACGGCTTGGCCAGATAGTCGTCGGCTCCGAGTTCGAGGCCGACGATCCTGTCGGTCTCCTCGCCCACGGCGCTCAGCATTATGATCGCCGGACCGTCCGGCTTGGCCAGACGCTTACAGATTGACAGGCCATCCTCGCCTGGGAGCATGACGTCGAGCACGACAAGGTCAGGCCGGCGGCGCGCCAGCGCACGTTCGACGCCCTTACCGTCGGCCGCGGTGTCCACGGAATAGCCGTGCCGCCCCAGAAACTCGGCCACGACGTCACGAATCCCCGGGTCGTCGTCGACGACGAGGATGGATTCCTGTCCTGGTTCGTGGGGTTCGGCCACCATGGAGTCCGTCATAAGGCGATCAGATGCGCGCGCGCCTTGGCGCGACAATGTCGCGGCTGAAACAACACCGTAACGCGTGGGCGGCGATCTTGACCAGACTCGCGCCGTTGCATTCAACCCCGCGCCAGCGCCAGGTCCGAAACGAAAGGATTCATCCGGCGCTCGGCCCCGAATGTTGAAATGGCGTTGTGTCCAGGCACGAAGGTCACATCGTCGCCGAGCGGCCACAGTTTGCCTGTTATCGAGTCGATGAGCTGCTGGTAGTTCCCACGCGGGAAGTCCGTCCGGCCGATCGATCCCTGGAAGAGCACGTCGCCGACCTGAGCGAATCTGGCCGCCCGATGATGAAAAATCACGTGGCCGGGGGTGTGCCCCGGACAGTGGTAGACCTCAAATTCCGTGGCGCCGAGGGTGACAACATCGCCGTCGCCCAGCCAACGGTCTGGGGTGAACGGCTCCGCGTCGGGCATGCCCCAGCGGGCGGCGCTGACCCCGATGTCGTCGATCCAGAACTGATCATCGGGATGCGGCCCCTCGATCGGCGCTCCCGTCGCCGCCTTGAGCGCCGCTGTCCCGCCAGCGTGGTCGAGGTGGCCGTGGGTCACCCAGATCTTCTCGAGCTCGAGACGCTGTTGGGCCAGGATCTCCAGGAGTCTGGGAACCTCGCCGCCCGGATCGATCACCGCTGCCTTCCGCGTCGCCTCGCACCAGACGATCGTGCAGTTCTGCTGCAGCGGCGTGACGGGAGCGACAAGCGCCCGGATCGGGGGCGCGGGGCGGGCGTCCAAGTCGTGCTCCTTGTCTCCTGGGCGGCGTCCAACAGGATAGGGTGTCCAAGCCGCCCTGCAAGGCCGCTGGCGCTCATTGCCGGAAGGCGGTCAAGCGGTTAGCGTCGAAGGACTCGGCGACGACCGGGGTTAAGGGGCGGGGAAGGGCAGCCAATGGCGAGTGTTGCGCGCGGAGGTCTCGGCCTCGGCCGGATGTTCCAGCGGAAAACGGTAGCGCAGATACAAAGCGAACTGAGCCACGGCGAGCTCAAGCGCACCCTTGGCGCTGTCAACCTTGTCCTTCTAGGCATCGGCTGCATCATCGGCACAGGCATTTTCGTGCTCACCGGGCGGGCAGCCGCCCAATACGCCGGCCCTGGCATCATGATCTCGTTCATCATCACCGGCGTGCTCTGCGCGCTTGTGGCGCTGTGCTACGCCGAACTCGCCTCGGCGCTGCCTGTCTCGGGATCGGCCTACTCCTACGCCTACGCCTCCATGGGCGAGGTCGTCGCCTGGATCATGGGCGTGTTGATGCTGCTTGAATACGGCCTAGCGGCGAGCGTCGTGGCCCTCGGCTGGTCGGGCTATTTCGTGAGTCTGCTGCAGGACATTCATCACCTTATTCCGGCTATCCCAACTATCCCACCGGAGTTCACGGTTGCCCCTGGCCAGGCCGCGGTCGGCGCTGGAGGGGCGATGATCGCCGGCGTCGGAGTCGTGAACCTGCCCGCTATCTTTATCGTCATTCTGGTGACGAGCCTCCTCTGCGTCGGGGTCTCGGAATCGGCGACCGTCAACAATATCATCGTCGCCATCAAGCTCACCGTCGTCATCGCCTTCATCGGCATCGGCTCGATGTATGTGCACCCGAGCTTGTGGTCGCCCCTCATTCCGGCCGAGACGCCCGCTCCGCCGCCTGGGACGCCGATGGACATGTACCATCAGATAACCCGGGCCTTGGGGGCGGTCCTCACAGGGAGCGCCCAGTCGAGATATGGCATCAGCGGCGTCATACAGGGCGCCGCCGTCATCTTCTTTGCCTATTTGGGGTTCGAAGCCGTTTCCACAGCCGGCACTGAGTCGCGAAATCCGGCCCGTGACATGCCGATTGGCATTCTGGGGGCGCTCGGCGTCTGCACGGTTCTCTACATCGCCACCTCGGCTGTCCTGGTAGGGATCGTGCCCTATTCGTCCCTCGACAACCCCGCGCCCATCGCCACGGCGGTCAATCGCCTCGGCCTGCCTTGGTTCGCAGGCCTTGTGAAAATTGGAGCTTTAGCGGGGCTGACGAGCGTGATCCTCGTCCTGCTCTATGGCCAGACACGCGTCTTTTACACGATGTCTCGCGACGGCCTCCTTCCCTCGCAACTCGCGGCTGTGCACAAGAAGTTCAAGACGCCTTGGATCAACACCATCATCGTCGGTATCGCCGCTTGCATCGCGGCCGGATTTATGTCGCTGGACGTGCTCTCGGAGGTCACGAACGTCGGCTCCCTGGCCGCCTTCACCATCGTTTGCGTGACGGTGATCTACCTGCGGTTTTCTGCCCCTGGCCTCGAGCGCCCGTTCAAGACGCCGCTGTTCCCGGTGACTCCCATCCTGGGCGCCCTGATGTGCCTTGTGTTGTTCCTCAGCCTTTGGAGTCACAAGGCGACACGCGATTTCTTCATCGTCTATCTGGCGGTCGGGATCGCATTCTATTTCGTCTTCGGCATCTGGAACTCGAAACTTCGCAAGGGCCAGGTCGTCGCCGGCCACGAAGCCTCGCCGATGGAGTTGCCGCACACCGGGCCGGATTAGAACTGGCGGCGAACTAGACCTGGAACTGCTCGGCCAGCATCCTTTCCTCGAGGCTGCGCCCGGCGTCGAACAGGACTGAAAGGCTGATCGAGCGATCCTCGGTGACGTCCACGCGGATGACATCGCGGACCTCGACATTGTCGGCCACCGCGCTGACGGGCCGTTTGTCGCTTTCGAGGATCTCGAACGTCACCTGGGCCTTGTGCGAGATCAGTGCGCCGCGCCAGCGTCTTGGGCGGAAGGCGCTGATCGGGGTCACGGCAAGAACATGGGCGTCGATAGGGATGATCGGGCCGTGGGCGGACAGATTGTAGGCGGTCGATCCCGCCGGCGTAGAAACCAGAACACCGTCGCAGATCAGTTCCTCCAGCCGGGGCTTGCCGTCGATGAGGACCCGAAGCTTGGCCGTCTGGCGTGTCTCACGCAGAAGGCTGACATCATTGATGGCCAGGGCCTTGTGCGTCCGGCCCGCGGAGTCGGCGGCTATCATGTCTAATGGGTGGATGACCGCCTCTTCGGCCGCCGCAATCCGGGCCAGCAGGTCTTCCTCGCGATAGTCGTTCATCAGGAATCCGACCGAGCCCCTGTTCATGCCGTAGATCGGCCTGCGAGCTGCCAGATTGCCGTGCAGGACCTCGAGCATGAAACCATCGCCGCCCAGGGCGACGATAACGTCGGCCTCGCCAATCTCACTTTCGCCATAGCGTCCGGCCAACCGGGAACGAGCCTCCCTGGCCTCGGGCCTGTCACTGGCGATGAAGGCAAGCTTGGCTGGCATCGAGGCCGGCGACCTCACCCGCTCGCGCTCAGGTTGTCAAACAGAGGTTATTCTTCGGGCTCGGCATCGACCTCACCGGGCGGCGGACGAGGATCCTCGTCGCCGACATAGGGTCGCCCCACCGCCTCGGCCCAGGCCCGCCTGTGGGCGGCGTAGGCCAGCTGGCGTCGCTTCGCCGTCGCCGCAGACATCGGCTCGGCTTTGCGATGGGGGGCGGAACGGCTCATCACCTCACTCTAGCACGCGCGGCGGCTCACGCTGGCGCAGCAAGTAGGGTGGGATAGTGGTCATCGCAACCTGGCCATGACGTGGCGCCGGCTGGCGACGACCAGAGACCGCGGCGCTATCGAAGCCTAGTCCTGGTGGCCAGCTGGACCCGGCCGATCGTCACACTTTTCATGATCATCGCCACAAGACTGGAGGGGCGCATCGCGTGCCAATGCGTTAAGATGGGCGCGGGGACCTCGTTTGTCGCGGGCGGGGACCGAGGAGAATTCAATGTCGAAATTCACTCTCGTCATCGCGTTGGGCGCTGTGCTTGCGGCGCCGCTTGCTTGGGCTCAGAAGAGTCCGGTCGCGACGCCGCCGCCCGGCGAGCCGGCGGCCAATCCCATCCCCAGCCTTTCCAACGACCGCACCACGGTGATGGTCACGCCAGATCCATCGGCCACTTCCATGGCCGATCCGCAGTCCGCCGCTGAACACGGCTCTCCAACGGCGGTGGATTCGCCAAGCTCGCCCATGCCAAATCCAAACGGCTGGCCAACTCCCAAGCCGAACGCAAAACGTCCGAAATGGGTGAAGAAGGCTCCCGCCAGCGTAAAGCCGCCGCACTCGCCCAATCCGCAATGATCGCAGTTCTTGACGGAGCGCCAGTCAGGCGCGAGTCTTGAAATCAATCTCGGCAGATAAGGAACGCCGCCATGGCCGACGGATCACTGGTCAGCACTATATCCCTCAAGGGCAAGGTCTCGGACGACGAGTGGAGGGCGCGCTTGGAACTGGCCGCCCTGTACCGCCTTGTCGCCCTGAATGGCTGGGATGATCTCGTCTACACCCACATCTCGGCCCGGATTCCAGGACCCGAGCACCACTTCCTGATCAATCCTTATGGCCTCTATTTCGACGAGATCACCGCCTCATCCCTGGTCAAAATCGACGTCGAGGGCGCCATCCTCCAGGAGACCGAATACTTCATCAATCCGGCCGGCTTCACGATCCATTCGGCCGTCCACACGTCGCGCGACGACGCCCATTACGTAATGCACCTACACACCGACCAGGGGGTCGCCGTCTCCGCCCAGAAGGAGGGCCTGCTGCCGCTCAGCCAGCACGCCCTGATCATTTTGCCGAACGTCGCCTATCACGACTACGAGGGCATCGCCCTCAATCACGACGAGCGCTCGCGCCTCGTGGACGACCTTGGCGACAAGACCACGATGATCCTGCGCAACCACGGAACGCTCGCCGTCGGTCGCACCGCCGCCGAGTGCTGGATCAACATGTATTATCTGGAAAAGGCCTGCCTTCAGCAGGTCCTTGCGCTGGGCGGCGGGCGCAGTGGACTGTTGGTCGCCCCCGAAGCGGCTCAGGAAGAGGTGAAAAACCAGATCCGCACGGGAATCGGCGGCGGCCTAGCCTGGCCCGGCGCCTTGCGCCGCTTGGATCGGCTCAACCCTGGCTATGACGCCTGAGCAGCCTCGAACAAGTCCGGTTGATTTTCGAGGCCGGGCCGGCGGAATTGGCTCACATCAAGAGGCGGTAGGGTCCGGTCGAGGCCAAAGCGGCGGCGCGCAATAGCGAACCTATGCCCAAGTATCTGGGCGATCGGCCCTTCGCCCTTCATCCTGCGGCCCCATTCGGGGTCGTAATCGCGACCGCCGCGCATTTGGCGGACCAGAGACATCACCTTGGCCGCCCGATCGGGAAAATCTGTCTCCAGCCATTCGCGGAACAGATCCTTGATCTCTCGCGGAAGCCTGAGCACCACATAACCAGCCGAAACCGCCCCTGCGGCGGCCGCGCTTTCCATAACGGCCTCCATTTCATGATCATTGAGACCTGGGATCACCGGTGCGAACATGACGCTGACCGGGGTCCCTTCGGCGGCCAGCGCGGTCACCGCGTTGAGCCGACGGGTCGGCGTCGCAGCCCTGGGCTCCATGGCCCGAGCCAGCTTGCGGTCGAGCGTTGTGATCGAGACTGCCGCCCGGGACAGGTTTCGTTTGCCCATCCGGCCGATAAGTTCGGCGTCGCGCATGATGAGAGCCGACTTGGTGATGATCGAGAATGGATGTGAGGCGCGCTCCAGGACCTCGATGATCTGGCGCGTGACGGCCAGGCGACGCTCGCTCGGCTGATAGGGATCGGTGTTGCCGCCGATATGGATCGAGCCAACCCGGTAGCCGGGCCTCGCCAATTCGCGCCGCAGCAGTCTGGCAGCGTCGGCCTTGAAGAAGAGACGGCTCTCGAAATCGAGTCCTGGAGAAAGGCCGACGTAGGCATGGGCCGGCCGGGCGTAGCAATAGATGCAGCCGTGCTCGCAGCCTCGGTACGGGTTGATCGACCGGTCGAAGCCTATGTCAGGGCTGTCATTGCGCGCGATGATCGTCTTCGCGCGCTCGGCGGTGAGGCTCGTACGTAGAGGGGGAGGGCTTTCGTCGGTCTCGTCCCACCCGTCGTCAAAGGCCTCTCGCGCGAGCGATTCAAAGCGGCCGCTCAGATTACTCCGAGCGCCTCGGCCGCGGGCCTGATGGAGAGGGGGGGACACGCGACAAGACTAATATTGGCCCCAGAACAAAGCAAGAACTAACGCGCCATTCAATCGGGTCGCGCGCCGCGATCAAGCCGTTCTGCAAGCATCAGGAGATCCTGCCAGGCTTTCTTCTTGGCCGCCGGCTGGCGAAGGAGAAAGGCAGGGTGGAGCGTCGGCAGAGCGGGGATTTCGAGGACGACATGGCGTGCGCGCCACTCGAACCAGCGTCCACGCAGCGACAGAATGCCGTCCTTCTGGTCAAGCATCGACCTGGCCGCCGCGGCGCCCACAAGCAGCAACAGCTTCGGCCGGACAAGATCGATGGCCCGCTCGAGGAATGGGCGGCAGGCCAACTGTTCTTCGGGCGTAGGGGTCCGGTTGCCGGGCGGTCGCCAGAACACGGTATTGGTGATCAGGACGCGCTCTGTGAGCCCAGCCGCAGCCAGCATTCGGTCGAGGAGCTGGCCCGCCCGTCCGACGAATGGCGCCCCCTGACGATCTTCGTCTGCACCCGGCGCCTCGCCCACGACCATGACCGGCCCCGTCATCTCGCCGCGCCAGCATACTGCCTGGCGCGCGCCTTGCCCCTTCAACGCACAACCGTCAAAGGCCGCGATTGCGGCCGCCAAGGCCTCGAGATCGCCAGCCGCCCAGGCGAGGTCCTTACCCGGGCCGGAATTTGCCGGCGCCTTGACGATCTCCATGGGACTTGCCTTGCGCGCCGCCGGACGGGCCACCTCGGCCATACGGTCGCGAGCGGCTTCCTCGTAGAGCGTATCGACGCCTGTCTCGCTCCAGAAGGCGAGGAAGCTCTCGGTGGCGCGGTGATCGAGGGTCATTGTCATAAGCCTATACCGGCCTGCGCCCGCAAGGGAGCGGCCCTGGCGTTTGTTCTTGACCGTTCAAGCCGGCGCTTCGAATAAGGTCTCAAGGGCAAGGAACAAAGGCAATGTCCATGAGCGAAGACGCCGCCCCGATGCGTGACGCGACCGAACCTGAGCGCGAAGCGATGGAATATGACGTGGTGATCGTCGGGGCGGGACCTGCGGGCCTTTCCGCCGCCATTCGGCTCAAACAGCTCGCCGCCGCCACGGGAGCACAGGTTTCAGTTGCGGTCGTGGAGAAGGGGTCTGAGGTCGGCGCCCACATCCTGTCGGGGGCGGTCATCGATCCCAAGGCGCTCAACGAGCTCATCCCGGACTGGAAGGAAAAGGGCGCGCCGCTGGAAACGCCGGTGAGCGAAGATCGCTTCCTGGCCCTGGGGCCCCAAGGTGAGATGAGCGTTCCGATGTGGCCGATGCCACGCTTCATGCACAACCACGGCTGCTACATCGCCTCCCTCGGCAATCTTTGCCGTTGGCTGGCCGGCCAGGCTGAAGCCCTGGGAGTCGAGATCTATCCGGGCATGGCGGCTTCGGACATGGTCTTGGCCGAGGGCGGAGCGGTTAAGGGCGTCGTCGCTGGCGTGTTCGGCGTCGGACGCGATGGCCATCACAAGCCGGACTTTCAGCCGGGGCTGGAACTGCACGCCAAATACACGCTGATAGCCGAGGGCGCGCGCGGATCGCTCTCCAAGCAATTGCAATCCCGCTTCGGTCTCGCCGAGGGCCGGGAACCGCAAAAGTACGGCATCGGGCTCAAGGAACTCTGGCAGGTCCCAGAGAAGAGTTTCTTTCCCGGACTCGTGCAACACACCGTAGGTTGGCCTTTAGATTCAAAGACTGGCGGCGGAAGCTTCATGTATCACTTCGGCGATAGATACGTCGCCATGGGCTTTGTGGTTCACCTGAACTACGCCAACCCCTGGATCTCGCCTTTCGACGAATTCCAGCGCCTCAAGCATCACCCCTCGGTCCGCCGCTATCTCGAAGGCGGCCGCCGCATCGCCTATGGCGCGCGGGCGATCACCGAAGGCGGCTTTCAGTCGGTGCCGGCTCTCGCTTTCCCCGGAGGCGCTCTCGTCGGCTGCGCCGCCGGCTTCATGAATCTTCCCAGGATCAAGGGTAGTCACAACGCCATGAAGACCGGCACGTTGGCGGCCGAAGCCGCCTTCGCCGCTATCAAGGCCGGCCGTTCCGGCGATGTACTCAACGAATATCAGGATGCCTACGAAACATCCTGGGTGCGCCAGGAACTCTACCTCGTGCGCAACGCCAAACCCTTGTGGTCCAGACTGGGCACTTGGCTTGGCAGCGCGATGATCGTATTTGATCTCAATATCACCAATCTTTTCAGAGGGTTCTCGTTGTTCGGCACCCTCAAACATGGCAAGACTGACGCAGGCGCCACCGGGCACGCCAAGGACTTCAAGCCCATCGTCTATCCCAAACCCGACGGCGTGATCAGCTTTGACAAGCTCTCCAGCGTCTTCCTGTCATCAACAAATCACGAGGAGGACCAGCCGGTTCACCTGCGGCTCAAGGATCCTGAGACGCCGATCCGGGTCAACCTTCCCCTCTACGGAGAACCTGCGCGGCTCTATTGTCCCGCGGGCGTTTACGAGGTCCTCTATGACGAGGACGGACAACATCCTAGGTTTCAGATCAACGCGCAGAACTGCGTCCATTGCAAAACCTGCGACATCAAGGACCCCAGCCAGAATATTGTGTGGACCACACCGGAGGGAGGCGGTGGGCCCAACTATCCCAATATGTGAGGCGCCCCCACCGCGCCACAATCCGGAAGCCAACTAGCGCCAGATCATGACCATCGCCCTGCGCCTCGCAACGTTCGTCAGCCTCCTGGCCCTGACCGGCTGCGCCACGGAAACGGGATCGACGCCCATCACCTCGGAGGTACCGTCTTCGATTTCGGGACAGTCTGCTTACGGCCTGTTTCTTGCCGGCCAGGCGGCGATCGATCAGGGTCAAGGCGGCGACGCGGCAGACTATTTCGCCAAGGCTGAAGGCGCCGCCGATGGCGAGGACGCAGAACTCGTTCAGACCCATGTCTTCACCGCTGCTCTGTTGGCCGGCGACGTGAAGCAGGCCGCACAGATTGCTCCGATAAAGGACTCCGACGCCTCGATCCGTCACCTGGCTGCGCTCACCGTCGCGGTCGAAGACATGTCTACCGGCCAGGCGGCGAAGGCCCGGGCTATGCTCGGCAGCGTTGGCGCGCCCTACAACGTCGCGGCCGCCCTCATGACGCCTCTGGCGTCGGCCGAGGCCGGCGACAACGAAGCGGCGATCGCGTTGCCGGTCGTCGAAGGCGACCCAGTCGGCGCATTCTTCGCCAACCTGGACCAGGGACTCATCTTCGAACGCCTGGGCCGCTACGACGAGGCGGAAACCGCGCTCCGGTCCCTAATCCAGCGCGGCGATCCAGGACAGATCGCGAGCCTCGATCTGGGCGCCCTGCTTGAACGACGCGGAAAGCGTTCGGACGCCGTGGCAATCTACGACCAAGCCCTCGCACACTTGCCAGGCGATACGACCCTCCTAACCAGCCGAGCGCGCGCCGCCTCCGGACATGGAGCGCCGCCGCTTGCGTCCTATCGCGCGACCGCCGCCGAGGCCCTGACGGCGTCGGCTTCCGTGCTCGTCACACACAGGGAAGACGAGGGGGCATTGGCCTATCTGCGGCTCGCTCTCCGTCTCGATCCTGACCGCGCTTCAGCCTGGTTGCTGGTGGGAGACATCCTCTCGGACGTGGGCGACAAAGCGGATGCGCGGACCGCCTATCAGGCGCCCAAGCCCGGCGAGCCAGCGTACGTCTCCGCGCGCGACAAGCTCGCCTGGTCCTATCAGGGTGAGGGCCAAAAGGATCAGGCGCTGCAACTCGCCCGTTCGACTCTCGACGCCAACCCGGACAGCAAGGAGGCGGCGACGAACCTGGCCGATCTGCTGCGCGCGGACGAGCGCTATGACGAGTCCGTCACTGTGCTCGATCGGGTGATCTCTGGCGAAGGCGACACGCCGGACTGGCGACTCCTTTACATGCGCGCGGTCGACTACCAGGAAAGCAATCGTTGGCCGCAAGCCGAACGCGACCTAACCCTGGCGTTGAAGGAAGAGCCCGGAGAGCCTGAACTCCTGAATTTCCTTGGCTATTCCTGGATCGACCGCGGCGAAAAGCTGCACGAAGCGGTGGCCATGGTTCAGAAGGCGGTCGACACCAATCCGAGGTCTGGAGCGATGATCGACTCTCTCGGCTGGGGCTACTATCGCTTGGGCGACTACAAGACGGCGGTCGACAAGCTTGAACAAGCGGTGGCGATCGAGGCCGGAGATCCCGACGTCAACAATCACCTCGGCGACGCTTATTGGCGCGTGGGCCGGCGGATCGAGGCGAGATATCAATGGAGCCGCGTGCTGACTCTCGAACCGGACGTCAAACTCAGGACCGAGGTGGAGGCGAAGCTGAAGAACGGTCTGGGCCCGATCAATACGCCGTCGAGCGGATCCTGACTTCAGCCGAAGAGGAACGCCTCGGCTTCGCGCCGGCCAAGATCAACCTTTACCTGCATGTCGGACCGCCCGGCTCGGACGGATATCATCCAGTCTGTAGCCTGCTGACCTTCGCCGATATCGGTGATGTCGTGTGCCTGGAGGAGGCGGCAGCCTCCGATTTGATCATTGACGGTCCGTATTCGAGAAACTTCGAGAGCGGCGCGGAAAATCTCGTCAGCAGAGCTCGCGACGCAGTGCTGATGGCGGCGAAGGTCAATGGCGCGGCATTCGGCTTCCATTTGACCAAGAATCTGCCCCTGGCGTCCGGCATCGGAGGCGGATCGGCCGACGCGGCTGCCGCACTGAGGCTTGGCGCCACACGCCTGGGCCTTGATCCGGACGGGTCCGCCATACGCAATGCGGCGTCTTCGCTGGGATCGGACGTTCCGGCTTGTCTCGCGTCCCGGCCGGCTATGGCGACAGGACACGGCGATCACCTTTCGCCGACGCCGCATTTTCCTTCGCTCCATGCGGTGCTGGTCAATCCGAATGTCGCCTCGCCGACAGCGCAGGCCTACCGCGCCTATGACCGAGCGCCATCGCCCCAGGGCGCGAACCGGCAATGGCCCGGCGCCGAACTGCGCACGGCCCGCGAGACGGCGCTCTTCCTGGCCGAGTGCCGCAACGATCTGGAAACACCTGCTATCCGGCTGACGCCGAAGATCGGCGACGTCCTGGCGCTCCTCCAACGCCAGCCCGAGACGCTTTTGTCGCGCATGTCCGGTTCCGGGGCCACCTGTTTCGCCCTGGTTGAAAATGCCGGCGATGCGCGCCTGCTCGAGGAGCGGATTTCGGCGCGGGAGCCGGGCTGGTGGGTGCGCCGCGCAGTTCTGGCGGGTGGACCGTGAAACGTCCCATCCTGCATGGCTACTGGCGCTCGACCGCGTCATGGCGGGTCCGCATCGCTCTGGCGTTCAAAGGTGTCGAATTCGGCCACGCCGCGCACGACCTTCGGCGCGGCGAACAGCGCAGCGAGGCTTTTCTCTCTATCGCCCCGCAAGGGTTGGTGCCTGCCCTTGAGGCGGACGGCGGCGTCTTCTTCCAAAGCTTGGCGATTCTGGAATGGCTGGAGGAGCAATATCCGGTCCCGCCCCTGCTGCCAGCGTCGCCGGCGGACCGCGCCATTGTTCGCGGCATGACGGATTTGGTGGCGTGCGACATACACCCGCTCAACAACCTTCGCGTGCTTCAGGCGCTCAGAGCGGATCTCAACGCCGGCGAAGAGCAGGTGCGCGCCTGGATCGCTCGTTGGATCGGCGATGGATTTGCCTCGCTCGAACAGCTCGTCGAGCGGTATGGCGGGATCTTTTCTTTCGGTGATCAACCGAGCTTCGCCGACTGCGCGCTCGTTCCACAAATCTATTCGGCCCGAAGGTTCGGCGTGGACCTGTCGGACTTCCCTAAGCTTTTGGACATTGACACCCGGGCTGGAATCCTTCCGGCGTTTTCGGCGGGGCACCCGAACCATCAGCCGGATTTCGACCAATCGGCAAGCTAAAGCGCAACCATTCGTCGCCTCAGGCGCTTTTGAGGTGTCGGCGAGAATGACCGCCGATGAATTCCATCGGGTCAAAACCATGAAATCCGTACACTCTCTTGCCATCTTGATGCTGGCGATGACTGCGCCTTCGGTTTCGATCGCCCAAGCCGCACCCTACCAGCCGCCCCCGCCTCAAGCCGCGCCCGACCAGGCTGCGCCGGCGCCGGCGCCCGCCGCAGATACCGCCGGCGTGAATGCGTCGACCGGCCCAATCCCGGCGGACCAGCTCCCCCCGGCACAGGCATCCGCCCTAGCCGCTGGTGACAACCAAATAGTCACCAATGGCCCTGTCCCGGACACGGCCGCGAACCGCGCCAAGTACGGCGGACCGAATTCGCACGCCGGCCGCAGGACGGCGCCCGCAGGCAATTGACGGGCAGACATTCCTTCTGCATGGGGGCAAGTCGTTAACGCGCCTGTGTTGCGCCTTCCCCCGTGCAAGGACCCTTGATGCCCCCTTTCCGTCTGATTGTTTCTGCGGCCGTCGCCGCGATCGTCCCTTTCGCCGCTCTGGCCCAGGAGGCGTCGCCGACGCCGCCGGGCTCGGCCATGTCATCGCCGCCGGCTCCAAGCCTGCCGCCGTCGCCAAACCTGGTGCCCTACGGCAGCATGACCGCTACCCTGAAAGCCTCCACTGAATTCACCATTCTCAGCAAGGCGCTTGAGGCGACGCAGATGAGCGATGTGCTCGCCAAGACGCCCGGTCTGACCTTTTTTGCGCCGACCGATTCCGCCTTCAAGGCGTTGCCGCCGGCGGAACTCCACGCTCTGCTGGATCCGAAGAACGTCGCCACGCTGCAGCAGGTGCTTACCTACCACCTGGTCAACCTCGACCTGCCGACTTCAAAGTTCAAAGGCGCAAAAGGTCCGGTGCAAAGCGTCGAGAAGGGCAACCTCATGCTCGACGGCAGCGGGGCCGTGCCCAGGGTCAACGACGCCGATATCATTCAGCCGGACGTCAAGGCAGCCAACGGCACGATCCAGGTCGTCGACAAGGTGCTTATCCCCGGCGACGTCAATCTGCCGACGGCGAACGCTGATACAGGATCAGCTTCGCCAACAGGCCGCTGAGCACGAACCGCTAAGGCCCGCGCCCTGGCAGAGGCTAGTCTCTGGGCGCAGGCCGTACTTTCCGCTGGGGGCGTCCCGACATGAAGGCCACCAAGGCCCTCTCGTTCCAGGACATTATCCTGACGCTTCACGCGTTCTGGAGCGCGCGCGGCTGCGTGATCCTGCAGCCCTATGACTTGGAGGTCGGGGCCGGCACCCTGCATCCCGCGACGGTCCTCAAAGCGCTGGGGCCCAAACCTTGGCGCTGCGCTTACGTGCAGCCTTCAAGACGGCCCGCTGACGGTCGCCATGGGGACAATCCCAACCGCCTTCGCCAGTTCCACCAGTACCAGGTGATCCTCAAGCCCAATCCGCCGGACATGCAGGCGCTCTACCTCGCCTCGCTCGAAGCGATCGGGCTCGACCTGAAGCTACATGACATCCGCTTTGTCGAGGACGATTGGGAGAATCCGACGGTTGGCGCCTGGGGCCTCGGCTGGGAGGTCTGGTGCGATGGCATGGAGATCAGCCAATACACCTATTTCCAGCAGGTCGCTGGCCTGGACGTCTCGCCGGTATCAGGCGAGTTGACCTACGGCCTCGAGCGTTTGGCCCTCTATGTCCAGGGCGTGGACAATATCTTCGATCTCGCCTTCAACGATCCCCAGACCCCGGATTTCATGACCTATGGCCAGGTGTTCCTAGAGAGCGAGCGCCAGTTCTCGGCCTTCGAACAGGAGGCCGCCGACACCGACATGCTGATCCGCCAGTTCAAGGATATGGAATCATCTGTGCCGCGCCTGTTGGCTACCACCGACCGGCGCGGAGATCCCTTGGTTCTTCCGGCGTTCGACCATGTCCTAAAGGCCTCGCACCTGTTCAATCTGCTCGATGCGCGCGGCGCCATCGCCGTCGCCGAGCGGCAGAGCTATATCGGCCGCATTCGCGACCTTTGCAGGGAATGCGCCCTGGCCTGGATCAAGCTGGAAACGGCGGGCGCCTGAAGCCATGCCGGAGCTCCTTCTGGAACTATTCAGCGAGGAAATCCCCGCGCGGATGCAGGCAGGCGCCGCACGCGACCTGGAGCGGCTGACTTCCGATCGCCTTGGCCGCGCCGACCTCCCTTTCGAACACCTTACGGCCTACGCCGGCCCGCGCCGCTTGACGCTTCGTATCGAAGGCCTTCCGCCGGCTCAGGCCGATCGTGTTGAGGAACGCAAGGGCCCGAGAGTCGGGGCGCCCGAGACCGCCATGGCGGGGTTTTTGCGTTCAACCGGCGTCGCCCGCGAGGCGCTCATCGAGCGCGACGGAATATGGTTCGCCAGTCTGGAGCGAGCCGGAAGGCCGACCTCTGAGCTGATCGCAGAGCTGATCCCGGAAATCGTCGCAGCCTTCCCATGGCCGAAGTCGATGACCTGGGGCTCGGGGCCACTGCGCTGGGTGCGGCCGCTGCATCGCATCCTCAGTCTTTTCGACGGGAAAATCGTGTCGTTCGAAATTGGTGGGATCGAAAGCGGCGACTTCGTCGAGGGCCACCGATTCATGGCCTCGCCGGAACCGTTCAAGGTGCAGGATTTCGCCGGTTACCGCGAGGGCTTGGCGCGCCGCTTTGTGGTGCTCGAGGCGGGCGAGCGCAAGCAACGAATCCTTGAGCGGTCTCGGTCGATCTGCGCCGCCCGCGGCCTGACGCTGGTGGAGGACGAGGGGCTTCTTGATGAAGTGACGGGCATGGTCGAGTGGCCGGTTCCGCTTCTTGGCGACATGGACCCCAGATTCCTTGAACTGCCCCCGGAGGTGGTTCGCACGTCGATGCGCACTCACCAGCGCTATTTCGCCGTGGCCGACGGCGCCGGCATCTTGACGCCTCACTTTGTGATCGTGGCCAATATCGAGGCTTCGGACGGGGGTAGGATGATCGCCGCGGGCGCCAGCCGCGTCCTCACCGCCCGGCTTGCCGACGCCGAATTCTTCTGGCGCGAAGACCTTGCAAAGCCGTTGGAAAGCCGGCTGACCACCCTCGAGGGCGTCACCTTTCACGCCAAGCTTGGCACAATGCGCGAGCGCGTTGCTCGTATAGAGACTCTAGCGCGGACTCTGGCGCCATGGGTCGACGCGGATCCGGACCGCGCAAGTGAGGCCGCGCGTCTCTGCAAGACCGATCTCGCAACCGCGATGGTCGGCGAGTTTCCCGAATTGCAGGGTCTGATGGGCGGCTATTACGCCGCCGCAGAAGGACGCGATCCGGAGGTAGTGCAAGCCATCCGCGAGCACTACCGACCCCAGGGTCCATCCGAGCCGGTTCCGAATGCCCCGACTGCGTTGGCGGTGGCCCTGGCGGACAAGCTCGACATAGTGCTGGCTTTCTTTTCAATTGGTGAGGCGCCGACGGGTTCGCGCGATCCGTTCGCACTGAGGCGCGCCGCGCTTGGCGTCATCCGTACACTGATCGAGAATGATATCCGACTACCACTCCGAGACGTGATCGCGGCCTCAGCCTTCAATGGCGAGGGCGTCTTGGCCTTCTTCGCCGATCGACTGAAGGTGGCCCTGCGCGATCAAGGCGCGCGGCACGATCTGGTGGATGCTGTCTTTGCGCTTGGCGACGATGATCTGGTTCGGGTTGTATCCCGCGTCGAGGCCTTGACCGCCTTCCTCGCCACTGAGGTCGGGGCCAACCTTCTGGCCGCCTACAAGCGGGCCGGAAACATTCTCGACGCCGAGGCGCGCAAAGGCGCCCTGGCTCAAGGACCTAGCCACCACGTTGACTCTCCGGTCGAGGAAGGGGCGCTGTTCGACGCGCTGGAGGCCTGTCGTCCCAAGGTGGCCGAAGCCCTGGCGCGTGAAGATTACGCCAGCGCCCTTTCGACCCTTGCCGCCCTTCGCGCCCCGGTGGATGTTTTCTTTGACCGCGTGCTGGTCAATTCGCCAGTCGCGGTCGAACGCGACAACCGGCTCGCTATTCTCGCAGAGGTTCGCGCCGTCATGGGCCTAGCGGCGGACTTCTCACGGGTTTCAGGTTAGGAACGGCCCGATGAGCAGCGACACCCTACCTGGCTTGAAACGCGTCTATGCCTTTGGCGGCGGCGTGGCGGAGGGCGGCGCTGCAATGAAAGACCTACTCGGCGGCAAGGGCGCGAACCTGGCTGAGATGTCGGCCCTGGGCCTGCCGGTTCCTCCGGGATTCACCATCACCACCGAGGTCTGCAACCAGTTCTTCGCCAAGGGCCGCGTCATCCCGTGGGAACTGGAAGAAGAAGTCACTGAAGCGCTCGAACAGGTCGAGAAACTGGTTGGCCGCAAATTCGGTGATCCAGCCAACCCTTTGCTGGTTTCAGTGCGCTCGGGCGCGCGCGCATCTATGCCCGGCATGATGGATACGGTGCTCAATCTTGGGCTCAACGACGCGACCGTCGACGGCCTGGCCAAGATGGCGTCGGACCGCCGATTTGCCTTCGACAGCTATCGCCGATTCATTCAGATGTATTCCAACGTCGTCCTCGGCCTCGACCATCACATGTTCGAGGAGATTCTCGACGACCGCAAAGACGCGATGGGCGCATCGTCGGACACCGAGCTTTCGGCCGACGACTGGAAAGAGGTGGTTGAGGCCTACAAGCGCGCCGTTGCACAGGAAACCGGTAAGCCGTTCCCCGAGGAGCCCAAAACTCAACTCTGGGGCGCGATTGGCGCCGTGTTCGATAGCTGGATGAACGATCGCGCCAAGTTCTATCGACGCATGCATGGCATCCCGGAGGCCTGGGGAACGGCGGTAAATGTTCAATCCATGGTGTTCGGCAACATGGGCGAGACCAGCGCCACCGGTGTCGCCTTTACGCGCGATCCGGCAAGCGGAGAGCCGCGTCTCTACGGCGAGTTCCTGATCAACGCCCAGGGCGAGGATGTGGTCGCTGGAATACGCACGCCCCAGGCACTAACGGCCGAGGCTCGGGCGGAGATGAAAGACGCGGCGCCATCGATGGAAGAGGCTATGCCGGGCCCCTTCGGTGAGTTCCGCGGCGTCGTCGCGCGTCTCGAACAGCACTATCGCGACATGCAGGACATCGAGTTCACCGTCGAGCGCGGGCGTCTCTACATCTTGCAGACCCGCAACGGTAAACGGACAGCTCGCGCTGCATTGCGGGTCGCCGTCGACCTCGCCGAAGAAGGATTGATCTCGAGAGACGAGGCCATTCTCAGGGTCGAGCCGGCGTCGCTGGACCAGCTCCTTCATCCAACCATCGACCCGGCAGGCGCCCGCGATGTCATTGCCAGGGGCCTACCGGCGTCGCCCGGCGCAGCGGTCGGAAAGCTCGTCTTTTCGGCGGAGGCGGCCGTCCGGGAGGCCGCCGCCGGCGAGGCTGTCATCCTGGTCCGGGATGAGACGTCTCCGGAAGACATTCGCGGGATGGACGCTGCTCGCGGTATCGTCACGGCTCGCGGCGGCATGACCAGCCATGCGGCTGTGGTTGCTCGCGGGATGGGACGGCCGTGCGTTTGCGGCGTCGGCGAACTGCAGATCGACGTTCGCGCCGGAACGTTGCGCGCGCGTGACCGCCTCTTCCAGGCGGGGGATGTAATCACCGTCGACGGCGGCAAGGGCGAGATCCTGGCCGGCGCCGCCGCGATGGTCGAACCTGAGCTCTCAGGTGATTTCGCCACGCTGATGGCCTGGGCCGATGAGCGGCGGCGGCTGAAGGTTCGCGCCAATGCCGAGACCGGGCAGGATGCCCGCACCGCCCGGCAGTTCGGAGCCGAAGGTATTGGCCTCGCCCGCACCGAGCACATGTTCTTCGACGGCGACCGGATCGACGCCATGCGCGAGATGATCCTGGCGGACGATGAGTCGGGACGCCGGGCGGCGTTAGCCAAGATATTGCCGATGCAGCGCGGCGATTTCGTCGAGCTTCTGCGCATCATGGCGCCGTACCCGGTCACGTTCCGCCTGCTCGATCCGCCGCTTCACGAGTTCCTGCCGCGTTCAGAAGACGAGTTGACGGAAGTCGCGAGGGCGACCGGGCTTGACGCTGCCAAGCTGCTGCGTCGGGCCGAGGAGTTGCGCGAGACCAATCCGATGCTCGGCCACCGCGGGTGTCGCCTGGGAGTCTCCTATCCCGAGATCTACGAGATGCAGGTGCGGGCGATCATTGAGGCGGCTTGTGAAGTGGCCGCAAACTCGCCATCGGCGCCAACACCAGAAATCATGCATCCTCTGGTCGCCAAAGGAGAGGAGATGGCCTACCTGCGTCAACTCACCGATCGCGTGGCCGCGCAGGTGATGGAGGAGAGAGGGATCACCATCGACTATCGGGTCGGGACGATGATCGAGCTGCCGCGAGCCGCTCTCACCGCCGACGATCTCGCCGCCAACGCCGAGTTCTTTTCCTTCGGCACCAATGATCTCACTCAGACGACCTTCGGCATCAGTCGCGACGACTCGGGGCGTTTCCTCGAGGCCTATGTGAACAAGGGGATCCTGGAGGCCGATCCTTTCGTCACCCTGGACGTCGTTGGCGTCGGCGCGCTCATCCGCATGGCGACCGAGAAGGGCAGGGCGGCCAGGCCAGACCTCAAACTTGGCATCTGCGGCGAGCACGGCGGCGATCCGACGTCGATCGCCTTTTGCGAGGCCGAGGGGCTCGACTATGTCAGCTGCTCGGCCTACCGCGTTCCGATCGCCCGTCTGGCAGCGGCCCAGGCCGCCTTGGCCGAAGACCGCGGGTAAGGCGTGGCCGACTCACCGCTCGAGGAATTAGAGGCTCATGAACACGCCAACCATGCGCGGGAGGGCCGAGACGACCCCCTGATAAACCAGGTCACTCTGACCATCGCCATACTGGCGGTCGCAGCGGCGGTGGTGGCCAGCCTCGAGACGACCGAGGCCGACAAGGCGATCATCGCCAAGAATGACGCGGTGCTGGACCAGAATCGGGCGAGCGACGCCTGGGCTTTCTACGAAGCCAAGAGCTTCAAGAAGAATATCTACGAACTCGCGGCTCAGCAGGGCGGAGCGAAAGCAGCTGACAACGCCAAGGTCGCGGCCCGCAACCAGGCCGACCAGGCGGACATCCAGAAAAAGGCGAAAGCGCTTGAGGCCGAGCGCGACAAGGCCAACGTCCTCGCCGAGGGGCTCGAAGTTCGCCACGGCTGGCTCACCATCGCCTCGACTCTGCTGCACATGTCGATCGCCATCGCCACTCTGGCGATCATCCTTGGCCGCCGTTGGCCCTGGTTGACCGCCATTGCCTTGGCGGTCGCCGGCGGCGCGATGACCGCCTTCGCCTATCTTCAGGGTTGAGGCCTTTCCGCCGCCCAACGGGCCCGGCAAGGCGTCGGTTCAGCTTTCTAGCCTTCCCGCAGCAGCGGCAAAGCCAGTCCGCCCGCCGGACCTGCATCCATGAGCTCTCGGCGAAATCGGAACAGCTCCGCAGGGCGTCCGCCGGTGCCCGGATCGGTCCGTCCCAAGCCCTCGACAAGGCCGGAGCGTTCCACCGCGCGACGGAAATTCTGCTTGTGGAGGCTAACGCCCGCGATGGTTTCAACCGCTCTCTGAAGCGTTGAAAGGCTGAACTCTTTGCCCATGAATTCAAAGACAATTGGCCGATATCTCAACTTTCCTCTCAGGCGACCCAGGGCTGTCGCCAGGATCCGGCGGTGGTCGGAGACCATCGGCTCCCCAAACGCAGGATCGAAGAGGCTAGGTTCAGCCGGCGCGCCGCCATCCGCCCGTTCGCGATCCCGAGCCGCTTCAGGGGCGAGACCGCACTCATAGAGAAGTTCGTAACGATCGAGTACGCGCTCCTCGTTCCAGCGGGCGCCGTCAATCGCGAACAGAAGCGCGGCGCGGTTCCGCCGCGCCGATGACCGTCCCGCCCAGGCCTGGCACGCGGGCCAGATGATCTCGTCAATGATCGGTGGCCGGCCTCCTCGCCAATCCTCCCAGGGAAAGTACCTGGACCATGACGACCAGGCCGAGTCTGGCGCATCGGTGTTCACGGCCGCCGGGGCCAGCGCCAGGTAGCCGACCGAGATTACCCGCGCGGCACCGGCGCCAACGTCGGCCAGAGGCGCATCGCGGCCCAGATCGCCAAAGGTGTAAAGTTGCTCGACGTAGCCCAACTCGAAGCGGGTTTGACGGGCGACGAACTCCCGCAACGCCAGTTCAAAAGTCCGGTGGCCTCTGGGATCGAACGGACCAAAGGGAAGGCCGTCTCGTAGCGACGGCCCGCCCGTGCGCGCGTCATAGGGTCTGACGGTGAGCACAAAGCCGTCGCCGTCGCGCAGGGCCAGGATCACGGCCGAAAGACCGATCACCACTTGGGTCGTGGCCTGCGCGGGACTCATTCGCTGTTGAAAGCCGAAGGCGCCGGCGCAAATCCAGCAGCTTCGGAAAGAACTTGGAAACGTTGCACGTAGCGGCTGGCGGCCTCGTCGGGAGCGGCCGGCGCCATGTGCGCTCGGAACTGCGGCGGCGCGGGGCCAAAAAGAGCGAGCGCCTCGCCATGCTCGAAACCGGCGAGCTGGGTCGCCTCGAAGAAGGCGCTTGCGCGATCAGCGGCCTTGATCAACGTCTTGATGGGAGTTGGAGTGACGGCCGGCAGGCCGAAACGAATATGGATGGCGCTTTCGAGCCGGTTCTCGAACGTTCGATAGTCGAGCCCGAGGGCCGCTTTGAACGGCGAGATCATGTCGCCGATCACGTATTCCGCCGCATCATGTAGCAGTGCGGCAAGGCGCCACTTTGGAGCCAGCCCGGGTCTCAGATGCGCTGCAATCTCCTCAACCACCAAGGAATGCTGGGCGACCGAGAACGCATGCTCGCCCACCGTCTGACCGTTCCATCGGGCCACACGAGCCAGACCGTGGGCGATGTCCTCGATCTCGATATCCACCGGCGAAGGATCAAGCAAGTCGAGCCGCCGGCCGGACAGCATGCGCTGCCAGGCTCTGGGAACGGGTTCGGCTACTGGGCCCCGCTTTGCGGATTTCGCCACGGTCTCTCCCGGCGCTTGACGCCTCCTATAGCATCGGAGGTCGCCCGCGCTGTCTAGGCGTCGACGGTGACGGCGAGGGCGTCACGAGCCTGTTCGACGGCATGCAGAATCTCCCTCGCACCTCCGGCGTAGAGGATTTTACGCGAGGAAGAGACCAGCAGTCCCTGGCCGTCCGCTCTGCGACCGGCCCGCACGACGGCTTCGCCCGAGCCGCCCTGCTCGCCGAATCCCGGCGCCAGGATGCAAAGGGTCGGCGCCACGGCCCGCACGGTCGCAAGCTCGCGTGGCGCCGTAGCCCCGACCACGAGCATGACGTCGCCGTGCGCGCTCCACACCTCTTCGGCCCGCCTGGCGACTGCCAGGAACAACGGCTCGCCGCCGCAAATGGCCGTCTGGAAGCGGTCGGCGTCGGGATTACTGGTCCGGCACAGGACGGCCGCAGCGCGGCCTGGCCGGCCCAGAAATGGCAGCACCGTATCGTCCCCCATGTAGGGATTCACCGTCACCGCATCGGCGTCGTAGCGATCGAAAGCTTCCCTCGCATACATGTCGGCTGTCGAACCGATGTCGCCGCGCTTGGCGTCAAGGATCACCACGGCATTCGGCGCGCGTTCGCGGATATAGCGGATGGTCTCGGCCAGGTCGCTTTCGGCCGCCACCGCTCCATGATGCGCGAACTGTGGTTTGAAGGCCGCCACCTTCTCGCCGACCAAGTCGACGATGAAACGGTTGAATGCCAGCACCGGTCTTTCGGCGAGGCGAAACTGGGTTGGCATGCGTTCGAGAATTGGATCCAGGCCGACGCACAGGGGCGTGCCTGCTGCAGCCCAGGCGCGCGAAAGCTTGTCTCGAAAGTTCACCTTCGACTCCTTATCGACGGAGATCATACCGCATAGGTTCGGCGCCCGTCATGCGGAAGGCTGCGTCGGCTTGACAAGATCGCCATGCAGACGGGCATTTGGAGCCGAATGCTGAGATGACGGAGGTCACGATGGATTGGGCCAGGATCATGGTCCCCCTTTCGGGCGGGGATTCCGACCGACGACTGGTTGCCTCGGGCCTTGCCCTGGCCGAACCGTTCGGCGCCGAACTCGCCTGTGTTCATGCACCGGCGGACGTGGCCGATCTCATTCCTTGGATGGGCGACGGTTTCATGGGTGGCGTCCAGGCCACCGCCGTCGAGAGCATCCGCCTGGCGGCGCAGGAGGGGGAAGCCGCGGCCAAGGCGGCCTTCGAGGCCACTTCCTACCAGCGAAAATCCTTCGTCGCCCTCAAGTCGCCGGTCTGGTCGGGCCTGGCGATGGAAGGACGCCTTTCCGACGTCCTGGTGTTCGAGGACGCCGCCGCGCGAGGTAAAGGCTCGCTTGCAGAGGCGTTCCAGCAGATCGTGGCCAGCGAACAGCGGCCGACCGTCGTCGCCAGGCCGGGCCTCAAGGTCGGGGGCGTGATCGCGGTCGCCTGGGATGGCGGCAAGGAAGCCAGCCGCGCCATGCGCACCTCGCTGCCACTGCTTCAGAAGGCGGCCAGAGTGGTTGTGCTCACCGCGCCCACCTCATCCTCACGAAAGTGCGATCCGCCAAGGCTGCAAGCCTTTCTGTCAGCCCGAGGCGTCGCCAGCGAGGTTGAGATGATCTCGGCCAGCGGAGAAGCGGCGCCGGCGCTGATTGCGGCGGCCAAGGCCGCGTCGGCTGACATCCTGGTCGCTGGCGCCTTCGGCCATCCACGCCTCAGGGAATACATATTCGGGGGGGCGACCCGAACCTTCCTAAACGCCGACAGCCCGTCTCTGTTTCTGTCGCACTGACTCCCACCTCCACGCCGGCAAGGAGAGTCTTATTTGGCCCTGTCCAGAATCGTTATGCGCATGGCGCGCAATCCCGGCACAGAGTTTGCGGCCGGCGATGATCATCGCGGCTATTCATTGGTGGCGCCGCTCACCCCCGACGGCAGGCTTGATGGCGCCGCTTACGCCAAGTCCCGCGACGCTTGCGTCGTCAGGCGGTTCGCGCCCGATGAGGATCCTGCGGATGGCCGCCTCCAGCGCCGCGGGGCTCATTGGTTCTTCGACTATGAAAACGGCGACACGGCGGATGACGAACCCGTCTATCGCCTGGGCGAACACCGGTTCGCCGTCGGCGAGTATGTCACGGTCACCGATGAAGACGGCCGGCCGCTAACCTACAAGGTGGTCGATGTCGCCAACGTCTGAGAGATCGCGCGGCGTAGATTCATCACCGTCCGCCGCCGCCGATGTTGTCACGCAGAAGCTCGTGGATATCTTCGTCGAGCCGGTCGTGATCGTCCGTCTTGGCCAGCAGTGAAGCGACCACCAGAGGTCCGCCCTCCGGCCCGCGTGCGCTGTAGCCGGCCACCCGATAGCCGTTCGGACCGGGCGTGTCTGATGCCAGGATGAAGTCGCGGCGCACGTTGCCATGGCTTTCGTCGACCCGAACCTCCGCGCCCTTGTCATGAGCCCTGATATCCACCGATCCGCCATCGCCACTTGTGGCGACGGTGTTGCCGCCGTCGCTGATCGTGACGTCGCGACCGATCCGGACCTCTCCGCCGCCGTTGTCGGATTTATCGTTCCCTGCGGCGTGAATGTGAATGCCGGGGAGGTCGATGTCGACGCGGCCCTCGCCTTTGGCCGGGCTGGCCTCCTCCGCCTGCGCCGCGGCCGGCGCCTCTGCGCGCAACTTGGCCTCAAGCGGCGCGAGCGCGTCGCTGGCGCTGACGCCCTGGAGCGAGACCAACTGCAAGCCCACGGCTTCGCCATTGGGACCCGTGTAGTCGCAAGATTTGCCGTCGGGCGATGCAGTCTTGCGGCTGAGCGCGCCCACTGTCTCGGGACAATCGAGACTGTTCACCGCCCGATAGGCGCCGCGATGGCCATGAAGCCAATGGGGCGAGCATCCGGCCAGCGCCAGAGCGGCGCCGGCGGCGGAGATGATTAGGATGGCGCGCGAACTCATTGGCTTTGTTCCCTTCCAGCCACTCCAGTCTGGCGCCCGCACGCCCGCGGTCCAGTGAATTAGCGGTAAGGCTAACCTCAGGCTTGGCCGGGCCGTGCTCCGGAACCTTCGCGGCGGGCGAGGAACGCCAGTCGCTCGAAGAGATGAACATCCTGCTCGTTTTTGAGGAGCGCCCCGGTCAGTGGCGGCAGCAGTTTGGTTGGATCACGCTCGCGAAGGGCCTCGTCGTCGATATCCTCGACCATGAGCAGCTTCAGCCAGTCGAGCAGCTCCGAGGTGGACGGCTTCTTCTTCAGGCCCGGCACCTTGCGCATGTCATAGAAGATGCGCAGCGCCTCCGAGACCAGCTTTTGCTTCACGCCAGGATAGTGGACCTCGATGATCTCCCGCATCGTCTGGTCGTCGGGGAAGCGGATGTAGTGGAAGAAGCAGCGGCGCAGGAAGGCGTCGGGCAGCTCTTTCTCATTGTTGGAAGTGATCACCACCACCGGACGGACCTTGGCGCGGATGGTCTCGTCTGTCTCGTAGACGTAGAACTCCATCCGATCGAGTTCCTGCAGCAGGTCATTGGGAAACTCGATGTCGGCCTTGTCGATCTCGTCGATCAACAGCACGGGTCGAGCCTCGGAATCGAACGCGTCCCAGAGCTTGCCGCGCTTGATGTAGTTGGCGACGTCCTTGACCCGCTCATCGCCCAGCTGGCTGTCGCGAAGACGCGTCACCGCCTCGTATTCATAGAGGCCCTGCTGCGCCTTCGTGGTCGATTTGATGTGCCAGGTGATGAGGGGCGCATCCAAGGCTTTGGCGATCTCGTAGGCCAGAACTGTCTTGCCAGTGCCCGGTTCGCCCTTGATCAGCAGAGGCCGTT
>DASXGB010000050.1:0-5653 GCA_036489325.1 Caulobacteraceae bacterium | reverse complement strand
TGGTCTCTCCCGAGATGACCGCGTTCTTCGGCCCCGAGACGGCGGACGCGCCGATCCCGCCCAGGCCGATCGAGATGATTGTCGAACCAGGCCCGCGCGCCTGGACGCTGCGCGTCAATTCCTCTTCTGGGACGGAAACGCCCTCGGGCCGCCCGGACCGAATCATCTTTCTGGTGCAGCGCGAGGCTATCGAACGCCTGGGCGGCGGCGATCTGCTGGAAGGCGGCGACTTTCATCTGACGGCCGAGTTGCGCGCCATCGCCCACTCGCTTCGCGAGCCCTCAGCGGCACTGGAGGCGGTCTCCACCTACCGGCTGGCCAAAAGCATTGAGTTCGTCTGCGAAACGATCCGCCAGTTCAGAACTGGCCAGCTGGCGCCGCTGAGCCCCGAGGCCCAGCTTTCGGCCGCTGATACCCGCAGAGTGCAGGCGGCTCGACAGCTCATCGAGGACCGTGCCGGCGAGAAGCTGACGCTCGACTACATCGCCCGCAGCTGTGGGCTCAATCGCTCAAAGCTGACGCGCGGGTTCAAGGAACTGTTTGACTGCACGGTGGCCCAGGCCATCGCCGAGCGGCGCCTCGAGACCGCCAGACGGATGCTCCTGACCACGGACTTGCCCGTGTCGTCGATCGGCTATGTCACCGGCTACCTGAACAACGCCAGCTTCACCCGCGCCTTCGGCCGCCGCTTCGGGCGCACGCCGACCGATACCCGCGAGCTGGCGGCGTGAATCCCGCGACCACGACTGTGCGGGGCGGCGGATCTCTTGTCCGTCAGGCCATGGAGGCCGTCACCGGCCACATTCGCGTGCAGGCCCTCCGGGTCGGCGACACCCTGCCGGGAGAGGGTCACTTTGCGGCCGAACTCGGCGTCAGTCGGGCCGTGATGCGCGAGGCCTTTGGGGCCCTGGCAGCGCTCAATCTCATCGAGGTCGCCAACGGCCGGCGGCCGAGGGTGGCGGCGTTGGACGGCTCGCCGCTGGCCGCCTCGCTCGCCCATGCGGTCAGCACAGACCAGGTGAGCGTTCCGCAGGTCTGGGACGTCCGCCGTACTCTGGAGGTGCGCACCGCCGAGCTCGCCGCGGAAAATCGCACGCCCGAGGAGGCCGCCCAGATCGTCGACCTGGCGGAGGCTATCGCCCGGGCCGCCGACGACATGCCGCAGAGGGCGGCGTTCGACATCGCCTTCCATCTGACGATCGCCCAGGCGACGCACAACGAGCTGTTCCGCCAGATCGTCGCCTCGTTCGGGCCGATGATGGAGGTCGCCATCCCCACAGCCTGGCGCACTCGCGAAACCGAGGAGGAGCGGATTGTGGTGCTGGAAAATCACCGCAACGTGGCCCGGGCCATCGCAGCCGGCGATCCCGGCGCGGCGCGCCGGGCCATGGAGGCCCATTTCGACGAATCCGTCGGCCACCTTCTTTCCAGCCTCGAAGTTTGAGGCCAGCTCACGGCCTCTGACCCCCGCGGGCCAAGGTCAGTCGACGGCGGCGATATAGGGCAGGTCGCGATAGCGTCCGGCGTGATCCATCCCATAACCTACGAGGAATCGCGCCGGAGCTTCCCAGGCAAAGTCGTCCGGCTCGATGGCCCGGAGACCCGGCGCCGGCTTGAGGGCGAAGGCGCAGGTGAGGATCTCGGCCGCCCCCGCCGCCGTCAGGATGCGCACGGCCTCCGCTAGCGAAACGCCGCTGTCGACCACGTCGTCGATGATCAGCACCTGGCGCTCACCCAGGTTGCGCTGCGGTCCGGCCAGGAGCTGGCAGGCGCCGGCGCTCTGCGTTCCCTGACCGTATGAGGAGAGCCAAAGGGCGTCATAGATCAGGGGCTTGCCGCGGCGCGCTAGCGCCCGGGTAAGGTCCGCAGCGAACCAAAGTCCGCCCATCAGCAACGTCACGCCCACGGCATGGTCCGAGAGCCGCGGCGCCAGACGGTCGGCGATCGCCTCGACCCGAGCCGTTACGTCGTGGGCGGGCAGCAGGGACTCGAGCCGGTCGAGGATTTCAGCCACGCGGCTACCCCTTTCGGCCGAAAATGCGGCTAGCGCCGACGATCCGTCGCACTATCATGACCGATGAATCGGGCGCCTCCTGATCAAGCGCCGTCGAGGTGGCTCATTTCCGACGCCCTGTCCACCAATCCGGCCCCTTCCGCGGATCTTGGCGCGTCCGCCCCGGCCTCGCCCATCGTGCGATTCGACCAGGTTGGCCTGGCTGGAGGCCCAAGCGGCTGGATCCTGCGGGGCCTTTCCTTTGCCCTGGCGCCGGCGTCGTTTCATTGGCTCACCGGTGGGGCGGGCAAGACCAGCCTTCTGGGGCTGATCGGACTTGCTGAACGTCCAAGCCAGGGCGTGGCGCAGGTGTTCGGCCGCGACGCCGCCGCGCTTTCGCGCAAGGAGACGGTGCTTGCGCGGCGGCGCATTGGTCTTGTTCTGGAGCCAATGGCCTTTGTCGAGCATCTCTCGGTCTGGGACAATGCCGCCTTCGCAGCCCGCGTCACCGGTCGCAGGATCGATGACTACGCCGGGGACGTGGACGCGATCCTCAAATGGGTGGGCCTGGCCAAGGCTGCCGATGAACGGCCAGCCGCACTTGCCGTCGCCGATCGCCATCGGCTGGCGCTCGCCCGAGCTCTGGTCAACCGCCCGGAGCTGCTCCTGATCGACGAGCCGCCGGAGGGTTTCGACGACGCGGCCCGGCAGCGGGCTTTCCGGCTCGTGAGTGAAATCCACGCGGCCGGCGCGACGGTGGTGATGGTCTGCCGCGATGAGGCTTTCGCGACGGCATCCGGCCGATCCGTCATCCGGCTGCAGGATGGCCGCGCCAACCTTGCCGAGCCGGAGGCGGCATGACCGCGCCGGCGCGCGGGGGGCGCATCCTCCGCTCCAATCCGTGGTCGCGGCTGGTTACGGCGCTGTTGCTTGCGATTATTGCCTTTGCCGCCTTGCTGGCCGCGATGGCCGATTTCGCCGCCGGGCGCGCGGCCGAGGGCGTCGCCGGTCGCCTTGACGCTGACGAGACCGTTGTCGTCTGGTCGCACGGCCTGGAGAGCGCCGACGCCGCCGCGGCGCGGGCCGTCGAGATCCTGGCCAGGACCCCCGGCGTCAGCCAGGTCCGCTGGCTCGATCCGGCCGCCGGCGACAGGCTGGTCGCCACCGCCCTTGGCGCACCAGGCGGCCAGGCAAGCGATGTGCGATTGATCTCTGTGACCGCGCCCGACGGAGGCACGGCCCTGGCGCGCCGCATCGTTGAGGCCCTGGCGGCGCAGGATTTGCCGGCCCGCGCGACCAGCCGCTCCGGGATCGCGTCCGCCGGTTACGCGACGCCGATCCTCGCGTCGGCGGTCTTGGTTCCGCTTCTCGCCATCCTGGCCTTCGCCATCGCCTGCTGGGTCGAGGCGCGTCGGGAGATGGCGCGCTCGCGCGCGATCATCGATCTGATGCGGATCGCCGGCGCGAACCCGGGTTTCATTGCCGGTGAGGTGAGGCGGCGCATTTCCGGCCTTGCCTTCGTGACCTGCCTCTGGGGCGCCAGCGGCGCGATGGTCGTGGCCGCGCTGGCCGTCCGCCGGAATCTCGCTGGTCCGATAGGCGGGCTCTCGCGTCAGGATCTGGTGACGCCATGGCCCGCGCTCATCCTGTTGCTGTGGCTGGCGGCCGTGGCGGGCGCGGGCCTCGCGGTCCGATCACGGCTGAAGAGGATGGCGTGAAGGGTCTGGCCGCGATCCTGGTCGTCGGCCTCATCTGGGTGGCCGGCCTTCTTGAATTCGCCGACCGCATCGCCCGCCTGACGCCCCCGGACGAGCCGGCGCCAGCCGATGGCATCGTTGCGCTCACCGGCGGCTCGGATCTGAGGCTCGAGGCTGCAACCCATCTGCTGGAGGACGGCAAAGGCAAGCGCTTGCTGGTCTCCGGCGTCAATCGGACAGCCACGCGCAGCGATCTTTGGACCGTCACCGGTGCGGCAAAGCCGCTGTTCGATTGTTGCGTCGACCTCGGATTCCAGGCGGTCGACACCGTCGGCAACGCCCGGGAGACGGCCGAGTGGGCCCGCGCCATGGACTTCCACAGCTTGATCCTGGTCACCGCCGACTATCACATGCCCAGGGCCCTCATCGAACTCCATGCGGCCCTGCCAGGGGCGACCGTCATCCCCTATCCGGTGGCCACCTCGACCCTCGATGCGCGCCATTGGGCGGCGAGCTCGCTCTTCGCCCGGCGCATGGTGGTGGAATACAGCAAGTACCTGGCCATCCTGACCCGCGAGGCCGTCCTGGGCGGCGGCGGCAAGCCGGTGAAGAGCGCCTGATGCTGTTCGCCCGGTCGCTCCTTTTCGTCGTCCTGTTCTACCTGTGGTGGACGATTATCGCCCTGGCGTGGCTCCCGCTGCTCATCTTCCCGGGTCGCTGGATGGTCGGGCCGATGAAGCTCCAGGCGCATGTGACGGTGCAGATCCTGCGCCTCGCCTGCGGCGTCCGCGTCGAGTTTCGTGGCCTTCATAACCTCCCAGCCGGAGCGGTTCTGATCGGCGCCAAGCACCAGTGCATGTTGGACACCATCGCGCCGTGGACCGTGCTTTCAAACGCCACCTACGTGATGCGCGACAGCCTGCTGAGGATACCCTTCTACGGCTGGTATTCGGTCAAGGCCGGCATGATCCCGATCGACAGGGAGGGGCACGCGAGCGCCCTTCGCCGCATGCTGGCGGCCGCCAAGGCGGCGATCGCCGCCGGGCGGCAGATCGTGATCTTTCCGGAAGGCACCCGTCTGCCGCCAGGCGTCACCGGGCACTACAAGCCGGGCGTGGCAGCTCTCTACAAAAGCCTCGGCGTGCCCTGCGTGCCGCTGGCCACGAATTCCGGAGCGCACTGGCCGCCGCACGGCTTCATCCGCCGCCCGGGCCTGATCGTCTACGAGTTCATGGAGCCGATTCCGCCGGGCCAGGACCGGCGCGAGTTCATGCGCTTGCTCGAGGAGCGGGTCGAAACAGGTTCAAAGGCGCTGATCGGTCTCTGAGGGACGGCAGCTCTGAAATCATTGCATAAAGCAAGTTTGCGCTTGACACGACCGGTCGGACTGTGGGATAATTCTCTATAGTGGACGAAGGCATGCCTGAAGGGCGCCTTCCACCACTGATTCACAGAAAGCAATGTCCCTAACGTCGAGGCCTGGCCGCCGCTGGCGGCCGGCTGCTTTGGCGTGGGCGATCCCCCAGGAGCAAACCCCGATGAAGAAACCGCGCGCTAAGACGTGCCAAATTCCAGCTTGCGGCCGGCCTCACAAAGCCAAAGGACTGTGCAGCGCCCACTACCAGCGCCTGAGGCACGGCTGGTCGCTGCGGCACAGCGTGAAAGCCAGGTTGGTCGGCTCGACCGCCGATCGGCTGAAGGCCTATACCGACGAAGACCCGTTGACCGGCTGCCATATCTGGATGGGTTGGCGTGAACTCCATGGCTACGGCCGCATGGGGGTGAAGGGGCGCAGCCAAATGGTCCACCGCGTGGCCTGGGAGCTTGCGAACGGACCGATCCCCGACGGGAAGATCGTGATGCACACGTGCGACAACCGTCGCTGCTGCAATCCAGAGCACCTGAAGCTGGGAACGCACGGCGAAAACCTCCGCGATCGCCTTAAAAAGGGACGCGGCAAGGG
>DASXGB010000313.1:0-3478 GCA_036489325.1 Caulobacteraceae bacterium | reverse complement strand
CCGGCGCTCGCCAGCTGCTGTTAGTCAGGCGCCGCGCCAGGATCACCCGCTTGGCGGCGCCCCTCGGCGAGCCAAGCTGCAAGGCCTGGACTGAGGCGTTCGCGCACCTTGGCGTCATAGAGCGCCAGATCGTCATCGGTGAGGACCGCACGCCAGCGGCCGTTCACGCCCTTGTTGAAGAACCGCTTCGATCCCTCAGCAAACATCGCCCTGGTCTGGGGCATCAGTTCGTCGCCAGCGGCCTGCATCGCCTCGAAACGGGCGGCTTTAACGAGACATGGCCAAAGGCTCTCGGCGATCTCGATTTCGAGAAAGTCCGCAATGCGGCGCATCTCCGTTTCAAGGTCGTCGGAGAGGTCATCGTAGTGGACCAAGAGAAAATTGGACCGCTTGCGTTCCGCCCAATAGCCAGCCTCGAGGTCGAAGAAGAATGGGCTGGGCGGACCCACGATGTCTCCCGCTGGAGGCCGAACGGCGATCCACTGACGGAAGAAGACAGCTGGGTCGGATGGAGGGTTCTCGTAGGGCCTTCCAATGACTGGGTCCTCGCACCCGATCAAATCGAACCGGGCACGCTGCTCCTCGCTGAATCCCGTAAAGTGGTTGTGCATCGACATGGCCGCGTCGCGTCCATCACGCGCGACGTGGACGTACTTGATCTCGTCATGGATCGGCAGGCCGTCGATTGGCAGGTGCGACTTCAGAAAACGGCGGTGCGGGATTGCGGCCAAAGTCGCGCGCATCTCGTCGGCGGTGTAGCGAAACCGAGCCTCGACCCAAGGAGAGACCGCCGGCAAGGCGCGGACTTGTGCGTCTTGAAAGACCAGCGAGCTGACGATCTGCTGCATCCAGGTCGTGCCGCACTTCGGCGCCGTGGCGATAATGATGTCGTGCGGGCGCGGCGCGTAACCGTTCCAGTAACGGCTGTCCAAGGTCCACGTCCGGTATTCGCGCAGCGCTGGCCGAACCAACATCACTTCGCCCCGATGGACCGGACGCGAGCCTATGCCCCGGCTACGGGGGTTGTCCAACGAGTCAGGCTGGGGTCAGGGGCCGTTCGGCACCCACGCCATTGCGGGCAAGGTCCGCTCTCGGACAGGTGGCCGATGACCGCCTTCCACCCATCTCAGACATTCAATAGGTCCGCTTCCGGGGAGGGCGCTCGGGGCCGGTAACGACCCGTTGCCGACCTTCGAGGAGAGGGGCTAACCTGCGCCTGGATCCGGGGGACCTGGCGATGAGGATGATGTTTGCGGCCTTGGCGGTCGCCCTTCCGATCGTCGCCGCCGGTCACGCAACCAGTGCCGCAACACCACACGCCTCAACGGCGCGCATCGTCGGGGCCTGGCGATTGGTCGAAACCCGTCAGCGCATGGTCGACGGCGCTACGCGGCCCGATCCGGACCTGGGCGCCCACCCGGCGGGCTATATGATCTACGATTCTTCAGGCCGCATGTGCACGGTGTTCAGCGACATGGACCGGCCGCGCTGGGGCTCGGACGGTCCCTCGCCCACGGATCTGCGCGCCATGTACAACAACACCTTGGTCTACTGCGCCCAATACGAGGAGGACGATGAGCGAGGCGTGCTTATCTTCCACCTCGAGCTCGGGAATTCGCCGAACACTGCGGGGGCCACGCGCGAGCGTCGCTTCGAGTTGACCGGCGACGAGCTGACCCTATACCCAACTCCACTTCCGGCCGGCGTAGCGGAATGGTCAATCCATCTGCAGCGTGCAGCGGGGCAGTGAACGCCGACCTTCCACCCTCAGGGGACGTTCACGAGGCCCGGTGCCTGGCCGCACGATGAAATGTCCACTTGCTTCGGGGCCCCTAGGCGCCGCTTCCCACCCATCTCCGACGTTTGGATCGCCCGCTTTCGGGCGGCTGGCCAAAGTCGGGACCCCTAAAAGTTTGGCCGAGCGAGTAATCCCACAATGGCGAAGAGCCAGGCCACGACCGCAAGCCAAATCACGAGACGCACCTGCTTCGCAAACGAAGTGAGTTCAACGTCGTCGAGGTGTCGATCCCGTCGCTTGTAGGCGAAAATGAGGGCTTCTCTTCCCTCGGACCACTTGGTCGCGCGCCACACGTCAGGATGACGCTGGACCAGAATTTGGCGAATCCGGTTCGAGAGCCAGAGCATACGCAAGCCGCAACCGGCAAAAGTCAGGCCAGCCACGATTCCGATGGCCACGAACACGCTGCGTCGCCCCAATTTCCGGCGGCCGATCAATTTCGCCACGGCGCGAATACGTCAAATGGCGGTCCGCTCCAACGTCCGCTTTCCACCCTTCTCGGACATCGAAAAGGTCTGCTGTCCGGCCCGGATCCAGGACGATCTCGAGCATCCAACGCCATAAGCGATGACGCGTTCAGTTCGAGATCAATCGATGATGACCTCGACTGACGGCAGGCCATCGACGGAGAAATGGTAGACTTCCCCAGACGCAGCGAAACGCGTCGGAACGATGCTGCCAGTCATAACCCAGTGGCCAGCCTCGAGGCGCCGCCCGCGTCGATGCAGCATCGACGCAACCCAGCCGACGACCTGTAGCGGGTCGCCGCCGGCATCTTCGGTCATCCCCCGACCGATCGTCTCATTGTTGCACATCAAAATACCGGCGCGTCCGGTCAGGCCCTCGAGTCGATCCGCAGCGACGGCTTCGCCCAGAACAATTCCAGCATTCCAGCTGTTGTCCGCTATGAGCGAGCAGGCGTCGAGCGCCGCGTAGTCGGCGGCCCGGTCCTCAATCAGCTCGAAAGCAGCGCAGACATCGCTGACGCAATCCAGGATCTGAGCGGAAGCCAGCTTCTCTCCGCACGGCAGATGCTCGCCGATGCGAACGGCCAATTCCATCTCAACGCCCACTCTTACAAATCTGCCGGCGGCGATTTTTGCGGGTGAGACATGAACCCTCGACGCCAGTATTGCGCCAGCGATCGGCTGGTCGATCCCACACATCTGCTGCATCCTGGAGGTCGTCAGACCGGCCTTCCATCCGGCGATTGTATCTTCGCCCCCCGAAAGCCAGCTTCCGACAAGGGCGTCCTGCACGGCATAGGCATAGTCAAGATCGCTGTGACGAGCCGGCGGCAACGACCTGAAGTGGACCCGGTTCTGGTGCTCTCTGGCGATACGGGCGGCGGCTTCACTGGCGGTCTCTGACATTTGGCGTCTCACTGGAACGAGATCGACAATAGCATCGCGATGCACCCGAGCGCCGACAGGCGCAAAGGACCGGCGCCGACCCAGGAGGAGTCAGACCCTCGGGCGGCTGGAGCGTTGGTCTATGACAGTCGCATCGCTGCCGTGGCGGACAAGGTCAGGAGTCCGCTATGTCTAGGCGAGCGGGCTGGGATGGAGATGGGACATGGAAGAGCGCCCCGGGCTTGGCGGTGAGATCCGGCGCCTGCGTCGGTTGAAGGGTTGGCCTCAGGAGCACCTCGCCGCGGTCGCCGGGCTGAACATCAGAACT
>DASXGB010000254.1:0-1726 GCA_036489325.1 Caulobacteraceae bacterium | reverse complement strand
AGCGCCTTCTCGTTCAAATACTCCAGACGGCCGGGCACCCCTGGCGCGGCCATGCCTGGCCAGGTCGACGAGGCTGAGAAGGAATCCCGCCTCGCCAGGCTGCAGGCGGTGCTCAACGAGAGCCGCGAGGCGTTCAACGGAGCCATGGTCGGGCGAGAGACCGAGGTCCTGTTCGAGACGCCCGGCCGCCACCCCGGACAGGTGGTCGGCCGCACCCCCTATCTGCAGGCGGTCCATTGCGCGGGCGACGAGGCCCTGATCGGGCGCATCGCGCCGGTGCGCATCCGCGCGGCGCACGCCAACAGCCTGGCGGGCGAGCGGGTCCTGGAGACCGCTTGAGCCGCGGACCCTCCGAGTTCCTGGCTTTGGCGGACGACGCGGTACGGGCCGTCGCCGGCCCCGGCGGCAGGCACGCGGCCCTGATCGAGGACGCCTTTCATGTGCTCGTCGAGACACCGGGCGGCGGCGTGACCGTCAGCGGCGAGGCGCGGGCCAGGCGCGCCGCGCGCTTTGCCATCGAAAAGCTGGCCGGACTTGTCGCCGCCGGCGAGGAGGTGACGCCGGCCGACGTGCGGGTGGCTGTGGACGAAGCCCGCGTCGGCGGACCGCCGGCCAGCGGCGCGGCGCGGCGCGGCGCGGTCGGCGCCAAAACGGTCGGGCAGGCCCGTTTCCTCGACGCCCTCAACAGCCATCCCCTGGTCTTCGCGCTGGGACCCGCCGGCACCGGCAAGACATTCCTCGCCGTCGCTCACGGGGCCGAATTGCTGCGCGCTGGGCACGTGGAGCGGCTGGTGGTCACCCGGCCGGCGGTGGAGGCCGGCGAGCGACTGGGCTTCCTGCCCGGCGACCTCAACGAGAAGGTCGATCCCTACATGGCCCCGGTATGGGACGCGATGACCCGCATTCTCGGCGCGGATCCGCTTCGCCGTCGCCGCGACCGCGGCGAGATCGAGGTGGCGCCAATCGCCTTCATGCGCGGCCGCACACTGGCGCATGCCTTCGTCATCGTCGACGAAGCCCAGAACACCACCCGCCTGCAGATGAAGATGGTGCTCACCCGCCTGGGCGAGGGCTCGACCATGGCGGTGACCGGCGATCCGAGCCAGGTGGACCTGGTCGACCCGTCTGACTCCGGCCTCGTCCACGCCGTGTCGATCCTCGAGCCTGTCGAGGGGGTGGCCGTCTCCCGATTCACGATCGCCGATGTGGTCCGCCACCCGCTGGTCGGCCGGATCGTCAATGCCTATGACACCGATTCACGCCGTGACGCCCAGCTCGATTGAGGTCGAGATCGAAGACCCGGCGTGGACCGCGGCGCTCGCCGATCCGGCGGCCGCGGTCAGGCGCGCGGCCGAGGCGGCCTCTGCGGGCGCTGACGGCGAGATCGCCATCCTGCTGACCAACGACGCGAGCCTGCGGGGGCTCAATTCTCGCTTCCTGAACAAGGATCGGCCGACCAACGTGCTGTCGTTTCCGGACAGCTCGCCGGGCCGACTGGGAGACGTCGCCTTGGCCTTTGGCGTGTGTGAGGCTGAGGCGCGCATACAAGGAAAGTCCCTGGCTGATCACCTCGCCCACCTCGTGATTCATGGCGTGTTGCATTTGTTGGGCTATGATCACATCGCCGACGAAGACGCGGCGGCGATGGAAGACCGCGAGCGCCGGTTGCTGGCCGAGATGAATATTCCCGACCCCTACACCGATGTCTGAAACCGACTCCGAGCGG
>DASXGB010000248.1:0-1718 GCA_036489325.1 Caulobacteraceae bacterium | reverse complement strand
GATGACGGCCCCCCCTAGTCCGCGATCAAGCGGCGCCGCGTCAAGGTGCGCGCGGCAGAAGAACGGCCGGTGCGTCAAATCCTCGCGCCGCCGGCAACCAGGACCCCCCTCCCGGCGGAGTTTATCCTCGGGCCGGCCTCTGGCCGGACCCGGGGGCCGGCCCTCCCCCCTGAGGGGGAGAGAGTTTGAGCTCAATTCTCCTCCCCCTCAGGGGGAGGGGGACCCCGACTGCGAAGCAGAGGCGCGAAGCGGCCAACGGGTGGAGGGGGTCAACGGCCATCTGACGTGGACCCCCCCCCCGGCCTTTGGCCGTACTCCCCCCTGAGGGGGGAGAGAACGGGTTTCGCGGCTTCCTTACCCTCCCATCCTCCTTCGCGCAGCGCGCTTCGGAGGACGGGGCCCTCCCTCTAGCTATGGGAGAGGGCTTACGGTCGTGTAGTCTCGAAGACATGACCGACCGCTCCGCGCTCGTGCTGTTTTCCGGCGGCCAGGATTCCAGCGTGTGCCTGGCCTGGGCGCTCTCGCGCCATACGCGGGTGGAGACGGTCGGCTTCGACTATGGACAGAGGCACAGCGCCGAACTCGCCGCGCGCATCGAGGTGCGCGGAGCGATCGCCGAGGCCTTCCCGGACTGGTCCCTGGCGCTGGGGCCCGACCACGTCATCGACCTGAAGAGCTTCGGCGCCATCGGCGAGACGGCCATGACCAGCGACCGGGCCATCGAGATCGGCGAGATGGGCCTGCCGACCACCTATGTCCCCGGCCGCAACCTGGTGTTCCTGACCTATGCGGCCGCCGTGGCCGACCGGCGCGGCCTGACGGACCTCGTCGGCGGCATGTGCGAGACGGACTACTCCGGCTACCCGGACTGCCGGCGCGCCACCATCGACGCCCTCGAGCGGGCCCTCAACCTCGGCATGGAACAGGATTTCCGCATCCAGACGCCCCTGATGGCCCACTCCAAGGCCGAGACCTGGGCGCTGGCCAAGGGCCTTGGGGGCGAGGCGCTGACCGACATCATCGTCAGGCTGAGCCACACCTGCTACCTGGGCCTGCGCGAGCCGATGAACCCCTGGGGCGCGGGTTGCGGGACCTGTCCGGCCTGCGAGCTTCGCGCCTTCGGCTGGCGCGACTGGGACGCGGCGGGCCGCCCGGCGCTCCAGCCATGATCCGGGGCGCCGCATGACCTATTCGGTGAAGGAGATCTTCCTCACCCTCCAGGGCGAGGGCGGCCAGGCCGGAAGGGCTGCGGTGTTCTGCCGCTTCGCCGGTTGCAACCTTTGGAGCGGGCGCGAAGCCGATCGGGCCGAGGCCATCTGCAACTTCTGCGACACCGACTTCGTCGGCGTGGACCGTCCCGGCGGGGGCAAGTTCCAGGCGGCCGAGGCGCTGGCGGGAGCGGTCGCCGCGCAGTGGCGGGGAGAGGGCCGCCGTCTGGTGGTCTGCACCGGCGGCGAGCCGCTGCTGCAACTCGACGCGCCGCTGATCGACGCTTTGCACGCTCAAGGCTTCGAGATCGCGGTGGAGACCAACGGCACGATTCCGGCCCCCGCGGGCCTCGACTGGGTGTGCGTCAGCCCCAAGGCGCAGGCGCCGCTCGCCGTCACCCAGGGCCAGGAACTGAAGCTGGTGTTCCCGCAGGTGGACGTCGATCCGGCGCGCTTCGAGGCGCTGGATTTCGAGCGGTTCTTCCTGCAGCCCATGGACGGCCCGGACCG
>DASXGB010000230.1:0-2112 GCA_036489325.1 Caulobacteraceae bacterium | reverse complement strand
ATCACCAGCATCGACATCGGCAATCCGGCCTCCAACGTGATTCCAGCCGAGGCCCGGGCCCGATTTAACATTCGATTCAACCCGTCCCATACCGGCGCCGGCCTCGCCGCCTGGCTGAAGAGCGAGGCGGAGGCGGCGGGGGTCGGCTTCCGCGGCGAGGTGCGGCTCACCCCCAGGATCAGCGGAGAAGCCTTCCTCACCGAGCCAGGCGATTTTACGGCCCTGGTCGCCAGGGTCGTGGCGGCCGAAACCGGCGTTGAGCCCGAACTCTCCACCTCAGGCGGAACGTCGGACGCCCGATTCATCCGCGCTCTCTGCCCGGTCGTGGAGTTCGGGCTTGTCGGCCAGACCATGCACAAGATCGATGAGCGCGCGAGCGTCGCCGACATCGAAGCGCTGGCCAGGGTCTATGAGCGGCTGATCGCCGACTACTTCGCCACCTTCTCGGGATAGTCGACAGCGACGAGGCACAGTCCCATCGCCGGCGCTACCGGCCCGCAGGCGCCGCGATCCTTCGCCTCAAGCGCGGCGCGCAGCGTCTCGACGCTCCAGCGCCCGAGCCCGACCTGGACCAGGGACCCGGTCATGGAGCGGACTTGCCGGTGCAGGAACGAGCGGGCGGCAAAGCCAAGACGTACCTCGTCGCCGGCGCGCGTCACCCGCGCCTCGTCCAGGGTCTTGATCGGCGATTTCGCCTGGCAGGCGGCGTCGCGGAAAGTGGTGAAGTCGTGCCGGCCCTCGAGCAGGCGCGCGGCGGTGTCCATCGTATCGACATCGAGCGGCGCGCGGATGTGCCAGACGCGGCCTGCCTCCAGCGCCGCCGGCGCCGGCCGGTTGAGGATCCGGTAGAGATAGCGCCGCCCTTTCGCAGAGAAACGGGCGTGGAAATCCTCGTCCGCAATCTCCGCCGCCAGCACCGCGATCGGCGCGCCGGCGAGATGAGCGTTCGCCGCGTTCATCACCACTGCGGCCGGCCAGTCCTTGGCGAGGTCGACGTGGATGACCTGGCCGGTGGCATGAACGCCCGCGTCCGTCCGTCCGGCGGCGCTCACCCGGACCGCCTCGCCGCTGAAGGCCAAAAGAGCTTGCTCGACCGCCGCCTGGACCGACGGCTGGCCGGCCTGCGCCTGGAAGCCGCAGTAAGGCCCGCCGTCATATTCCAGGAAAAGGCGGTAGCGCGGCATCAGGAAAGCCTCGTCCCCCTGGGCATGGGAAAACCACGCAGGAACTCGCCGGCGTCCTGCGCCCCGCGGCCCTCACGCTGCGCTTTCAAGATTCGCACGGCGCCTTCGCCGCAGGCGATCAGCAGGCCCCCGTCGACGTCGCCCAGAACCTCGCCCGCCTCGCCTTCGCCGGCTTCGAGTCGGGACAGCAGGGCTTTGATCCTGACCGGGCCCTTGAGTCCTGGCGCTTCGAACCATGCGCCTGGTAATGGCGACAGGCCGCGGATCTGGCGGTCTACCCGTTCGGCGACGCGATCCCAGCGAATGCGGGCCTCGGCCGGACGGATTTTGCGCGCGTAGGTAGCGCCCTCGTCCGGCTGGCGCGTGAATCGCGCCTCGCCGCGTTCGAGGCTGGCCAAGGCCTCGACCATCAGCCCCGCTCCCAGGTTGGCGAGCCGGTCGGCAAGCGCCCCGGATGTGTCCATGGCATCGATCCGGGTGCTGGCGCGGGCCAGGGTCGGGCCGGTGTCGAGGCCCTCGTCCATTTGCATGACATCCACGCCGGTGATGGCGTCCCCGGCCATGATCGCCCGTTGGATCGGCGCTGCGCCACGCCACCTCGGCAACAGCGAGGCATGCAGATTGAAGCAGCCGAGGCGGGGCGCCTCCAGAATGTCGCGGGTGAGGATCTGCCCGAAAGCGACCACTACCGCCGCCTCGAGTCCGAGGTCGGCGAAGGCCCGGGCCTCCTCCGGCGCGCGCAACGAGGCCGGCGTGTTGACCGTGAGGCCATGCGCCTCGGCGAAGGCCTGCACCGCGGACGGCGCAAGCTGACGGCCTCGACCCCGAGGCGCCGGCGGCTGGGAATAGACACAGGCGACCTCGTGGTTGGCCGCGAGGATCGCCGCCAGGGTCGGAACCGAGAATTCCGGAGTTCCAAGGAAGGCCA
>DASXGB010000228.1:0-21819 GCA_036489325.1 Caulobacteraceae bacterium | reverse complement strand
TGCAGCGCCTGGTCGCGCGTCCAGCCCTTCCAGTGGATGCCGACGTCCATCACCAGGCGGCAGGCGCGCCACATCTCCATGGAGAGCAGGCCGAAGCGCTCATAGGGCGTCTGGTAGAGGCCCATCTCGCGGGTGAGCTGTTCGGCGTAGAGCGCCCACCCCTCAACGAAAGCGGTGATGTCGCTGTCGCGACGGAAGACCGGCTGGCCGGTCAGCTCCTGGGCGAGCGCGATCTGGACGTGGTGGCCGGGGGCCCCTTCATGGCTGACCAGGGCCGGCAATTCATAGAGCGGCCGCTGGTCGAGATGGGACGTATTGATCAGCAGCTTGCCGGCGACGCCCGCCTCGGGACTTCCCTCGTTGTACCGGCCCGAGGTGTATCCGTCCTCGATCGCCCGCGGCACCTCGACGACACCATAGGAAAGCCTCGGCAACTTGCCGAAGAAAGCCGGCAGCTGGCCGTCCACGCGCTTGGCGAGCCGGCTCGCCTTTTCCATCAGGGCTTCCCGGGTCGGGACGTAGAACTGTGGGTCGGTGCGCAACTTCACCAGGAACTGCTGGAAGGTGCCCGTGAAGCCGCTGGCCGCGATCTCCTTGGCCATTTCGCTGCGAATGCGGGCTATCTCGGACTGGCCCAGGGCGAATATATCGTCGGGGGCCATGTCGGTAGTGGTCTCGCGACGCACCCGGTATGCGTAGTAGGCGCGGCCGTTCGGCAGTTCCGACGCGCCAAGGTTTTCGCGCGACCTGGGTACGTATTCGTTCTGGAAGAAGTCGGCGAGCTTCACCTCGGCCGGCTTGACCTTGGTGCGGATGAGCTCCAACGCCTCGGCTCGGAGCGCGTCGCGCTCACCCTGCATGGCGGTTGGCAACTTGTCGAACGGCCCCAGGAGCGGGCTCTGTTCGACCGGCAGGTCGGCGGCGGCCCGGGTCGCCCGCACAGCCGTCGTCGCAGTGATCCGTGGGCTGACGAACCTCGTGGCAAGACCGCGGCGCATGTTGTCGGTCTGGGTCTGGTAGTAGTGGTCAAGAGAGCCGATGCGGGCGAGCCAGGCCTTAGCCTCGGCCGCGTCGTGGATCACCGTGTCGGAGGAGATATAGCCCGGCGCGACGAAGAAACCCTCGTCATTGGTAAAGGGCATGCGCGCCTCATCGAAGGTGTCGCCCTCGATGTCGATCCTTAGCCTCGCTTCGAGCAGCTGGCGGTTCAGCGCGTCCTCGCCGCTCAGAGCCGCCGCCGGGACGTCGTCCAGCCTGCGTTTGAACTCCAGGTCCATGCGATGACGGTAGGCTTCCTCGGCCGGCGAATCGTCCGGCCACAGGGCCTTGGCCGCCAGATCGCCGCGTTGCCCGGCGCCGATCGGGTCCTCGCGGTTATAGAAGACGTCGTAGTCGGCCAGGATCGCGTGCAGGGTGTGGGACGCCGACGGTTCAGCCCTGGCGGGGAGGGTTACCAACGTGGTTGCGGCAAGCAGGGCCAGGCCGACGATTCCCCGGCGCGCATTGGCGTTCATCGATCTCCCCCGACCCCGCTGACGCCGGTTGTAGCATCCGATCCGGGGCCGCGGTCAAAGGCTCAGAAGTCGTAGGCCATCGACACCTTGATCAGGGCAGGGGCGACGAGCTGACCACTTTTCCCTTCGATCGACAGGCTCGGAGCGGCGTTGACATGCTGATAGATCGGCAACTCCACGTCGGCGGAGAGGCGCAGGCGCTTCATCCGCACCTCAACCCCAGGCGAAATGAGAATCCGCTCGTAGCCCGAGTTGAGCGTGTCGGCCTGGGGCCCCGAGTCGTGGGCGCGGTAGCTGTCGATCAGCTGAAGCATGGGGGCGACCTTGTCGAACGGCCCCAGACGGCCGAACGCGTAGGTCACGCCCGCGGCGGCGTCGATTTCGTCGCCCGGGCGATAGCCGGCCCGAGAGGCGAACGGCGCGTCGAACTTCGCCTGGACAAACCAGTTGAGCCGCTGAGCCTTGTCGATGGATCCGAAATGATAACCCTCGATCATGGCGTCGGTCGTGCCGGTTCCGGGCAGGGTGTCGCGGTCGAATTCCTGGCCGCCCAGCGGCCCGAGGGGGCTGTGCCAGACGCCGGTGGGCAGTTTGAGGCCAAATCCGATGCCAGTAGACAGATCGGAGGCGAGGCCGGTGTAGACGGCGCTGACCTGCAGATCGCCCGGCGCATTGAGGCGCGCCCGATAGATCGACCCGGCAGGCCCAAAGATCGTGCCGTCGTCGGTGGATCGTAAGGTCCGATCGTAGAATGGCAGCTCGGCCGAGACCGACCATTTGGAATTGATCGCGTATTGGCCGCCCACGGTGATGAAACTGGTTCGGATCTCCTTGTCGAGGTTGTCGGAGGCCGGCGCGCTGTGGCCGCCCTCCCAATTCTGGTTTTGATCCATGAAACTGTAGCGAACCCAGGCGGTGAAGCGCGAGCCGGGCATTTCAGGCATGAAGGCGCCGCCGCCGACGTCGAAGACTCCGCAGCCGCAGGCGCAGGCCAGCGCCGATGATGGCGCCAGTGCGGCGATGAGAACGACAGCGCGGGCGCGCCATCTCGAGGATTTGGTCATTTCGAGGCTCCCGGACGGCCGAAGCCGCCGCCGTTGATCCGAACGCGCACGGCTTTGCGCCGGCGCGGACGTGTCGATCAGAGAGCGACGGGCGGCGCTCTGGCGGGCGGCGGAGCGGCCACGCCTCGACCGATGAACGATCGAGAAGCCGGAAGCGCGAGTGGCGCGGGCTCTAGCGGCCAGGCGGAAACAATTGCTGGCGGGGCTGAAAGCGGCGGGGCGGACGCGTGGGCGGACAGAGCGCAAGGGGCGCTCGGCTGGCCATTCTTCGTGGGCGACGTCCTGCCAAGATCGATGGCGGTTTCCACCGGCCCGTGACCGGTGCAGATGACGATGTGGACCAGTCCGGATCTGTCGGCGCCGCCGACCATGTATCCGGGAGGCACGAGGACGAGCATGGCCAGGGCGACGAACGCCAGGACGGCGAACCCCGCGCGAAAAATATACCGTGTCCTGGCGTTGCTCCGCACGGCGGACGTCCTAACCTCGCGCTTGTTCGTTGTCGATCAACCTTCAAGACTGCCGGACCGGTCGAAATGTTCCCGATCCCGGCGTCCGTGGTAAGGGCGGGCTGGAGGGACGATGACCGAGCCGCCGCTGCATGCCGGCCCCGAGGGGCCGCACGCCCACCCACGCGCTTGAGCACTCCCATCTGGCTGATCGCCGGCCCTACGGCATGCGGAAAGTCTGCGCTTGCCCTGGCCCTTGCGCGCGAGACCGATGGCGAGATCGTCAACGCCGACTCCATGCAGCTCTACGCAGATCTTCGGATTCTCACCGCCCGGCCCTCGCCGGCGGAAGAGGCCCAAGCCCCGCATCACCTGTTCGGCATCGCCGATGCCGCCGAGGCATGGTCGGTGGGTCGCTGGCTGGCGGCCGCCCTTTCAGCCCTCGACGGTATCTCTCAGCGTGGGCGCACAGCGATCGTTGTCGGCGGAACGGGTCTCTATTTCCGCGCCCTGGCTAAGGGCCTGGCGGCCATTCCGTCCGTTCCGGCAATGGTGCGGGCCGCCGTCCAGGCCGACTATGACCGGCTTGGCGAGGCGGCCGTCCGAGACGAATTACGGCGGATCGACCCGGCCGCCGCCCAGCGTATAGCCCCGGCCGACCGTCAGCGTCTTACCCGCGCCCGCGAGGTTTTCGAAGCCACCGGGCGGGCCCTTTCAGATTGGCAGGCCGACACTGTTCCGCCACTTCCGCGAGAGGGCTGGTCCGGCGTCGTGCTCACCCTCCACCGTGCGGAGCTTTACGCCCGCATCGAGGCGAGGCTCGAGGAGATGGTCGCCTCCGGCGCTCGAGCCGAGGTGGCGGCGCTCATGGCGCGTGGATTGGACGGCCGTCTGCCGGCCATGAAGGCGCTGGGTGTCAAGAGCTTCGCCGCCGAGATCGCCGGCCGCCTCTCGCCGGCCGAAGCGCTGGCGGAAGCCAAGGCCGAGACGCGACGCTACGCCAAGCGGCAGATTTCCTGGTTCAACCATCAGGCGGGTGACTGGCCGAGGGCAGACGCCCGAGGGGGCGCCGCCGCGATCGGCAGGATCTTGCGCGAGGCCGCGCCTTGACCGGGCTCGCGCGCAATGGCATCACCGGCGAAGCATTTTCAGGAGCATGTCGATGCGCGGGTGCGCACTCGTACTTATTATCGGGCGACCGAACGTAGCGGGGGGCTGAGGCTTCTCCGCTCCGACGTCGGTCGCGCATTCAGGGCCCCTAGAGGGCCTTTTTCTTTGCCTTCACCCAGTGACTTTCCGCTTCCAAGAGTGCCGACAATGACCGTCCACACCGCCCCTGCAGACCTGGCCGAAGAGATCCTCAGCGGCGCCCAGATCGTGGTTCGCGCCCTCGTCGATCAAGGCGTGACCGAACTTTTCGGCTACCCGGGCGGAGCGGTGCTGCCGATCTACGACGCCCTGTTCCACGAGCCGCGCCTGCGCCACATCCTCGTCCGCCACGAGCAGGGTGCGACCCACGCCGCCGAGGGCTACGCCCGCTCCACCGGCAAGGTTGGCGTGGTGCTGGTGACGTCCGGACCGGGCGCAACCAATGCGGTCACCGGCATCGTCGACGCCTTGATGGATTCCATTCCCCTGGTGGTGATCACCGGCCAGGTGCCGACACACCTCATCGGCACTGACGCCTTCCAAGAGTGCGACACGGTCGGCATCACGCGCTCCTGCACCAAGCACAACTATCTGGTGAAGGACGTCGCCGACCTGCCGCGGGTCATGCACGAGGCGTTCCGCATCGCGGCGTCAGGACGCCCCGGACCCGTGGTCGTCGACGTGCCCAAGGACGTGCAGTTGGCCAGCGCCGCCTACCAGGGACCGGACGCCGCACCGCCCCTTCATGATTACCGGCCGAGGACCGCGCCTGATCCGCGCGCCATAGCCGAGGCGGCCCACCTCATCGCCGAGGCGCGGCGGCCGATCTTCTATACCGGCGGAGGGGTGATCAACTCCGGCCCCGAGGCCTGCCAGGCCCTGCGCGAGCTGGTTCGGCTGACAGGCGCGCCGGTCACCTCGACCTTGATGGGGCTGGGGGCCTTTTCGGCGGACGACCCGGCCTGGCTCGGCATGGTCGGCATGCATGGCGCCTTTGAATCCAACAACGCCATGCACGATTGCGATGTGATGGTGGCCGTGGGCGCGCGCTTCGATGACCGAGTGACGGGGCGGCTCGACGCCTTCTCGCCAGGCTCGAAGAAGATCCATATCGACATCGACCCCTCCTCGATCGGCAAGGTGGTCCACGCCGACGTTCGTATTCTCGCGGACGCCGGCGAGGCTCTCGCCGCACTCGTCAAAGCCGTAAAGCGCGAGCGAGCGTCACCCGAACGTCTGAAGCCCTGGTGGGAGAAGATCGAACTTTGGCGAGCCAGGCGCGGCTTCGCTTATCGTCCGTCCACGGACGTCATCAAGCCGCAATACGCCATCGAACGGCTGTTCGCACTCACCCGTGGCCGCGATGTCTATGTCACCACCGAGGTAGGTCAGCACCAGATGTGGGCCGCGCAGTACTTCCGCTTCACCGAGCCCCGCCGCTGGATGACCTCCGGGGGGCTGGGCACAATGGGCTACGGCTTACCAGCAGCGATCGGCGTCCAGGCGGCTCACCCGAAGAGTCTGGTCATCGACATCGCCGGCGACGCCAGCGTGCAGATGACATTTCAGGAGATGTCCACGGCCATCCAGCACGACCTGCCGATCAAGGTCTTCATCCTCAACAATGAGTGGATGGGGATGGTCCGCCAATGGCAGCAGCTGCTGCACGGGGAGCGCTACAGCCATTCCTATTCCGCCAGCCTGCCGGACTTTGTGAAGCTGGCCGAAGCCTATGGCGCCATGGGCCTGCGCGCTTCGCACCCGGACGAACTCGACGGCCTCATCGAGGAGATGATCGACACGCCCCTGCCGGTGGTGCTCGACTGCCGCGTCGAGCGGGCCGAGAACTGCTTTCCGATGATCCCTTCCGGCAAGGCGCATAACGAGATGCTGCTGGGCGAGGACGTCCTGGAAGGCGCGATCGACGAGGCGGGACGGAGGCTGGTGTGAGCGAACAGACCGAAGAGGCGCCGGCCAGCGCCTATGACATGGGCCATGCCGAAGAGGCCGAGGATCTGGCCACCTTCGCCGTGCTGGTCGACAACGAGCCGGGCGTGCTGCACCGGGTTGTCGGTCTGTTCGCCGCCCGCGGCTACAATATTGAGAGCCTGACGGTCGCCGAGACCGACCGAAACGCCCACACCAGCCGCATCACCATCGTTACCCGCGGGACGCCCCATGTGCTGGCCCAGATCGAGGCCCAGCTGGAGAAGATGGTTTCCACCCGGCATGTGCAGAACGTCACCCGAGATCCCAACGGCGTCGAGCGCGAACTGGCGCTGGTCAAGGTGCGTGGCGTCGGCGACGACCGGGTCGAGGCGCGGGCCCTGGCGGACATCTTCCGCGCCCGGGTGATCGACACCAATTCGGAGAGCTTCATTTTCGAAGTTAGCGGCGCGCCGACCAAGATCGACAAGTTCGTCGATCTGATGCGTCCGATCGGCCTGCTGGAAGTGTCTCGAACTGGCGTGCTTTCCATCGAGCGGGGAGAGGTGAGGCTCTAGGGGACCCTCACCTCAGGCCTGGCGGATCGGCCCGCTGCGAAGATCTTGCCTACGAAGGCGAACACAGACGGGTCGAGCGGCAGCTCCGGGGCGGCCTTGGGATCGGCCATGGCGTCCTGCCAGACGGCGTAGGCCCTATCGGCCACGGCCTGGTCGCCTCGCGTGAACTTGGCGACTTCCACTTTCCAGCGGCGGCCGAGGTCTTTCGCTCTTGGACTTTGCCAGTCGTCGGCCGCCATCAGAGCGCGGGCCTCCGTGATCAACCCGTCCCATTCGCGGCCGATCTGTTCCTGGTCGAAGTCGCGCTCCTGGGTGGCGGCGATGTCGGCGTCGCTGAAATGGGCTCTGACGTGCGGCTCGAGCAGGGCGCCGAGCTCTTTCTGTCCTGATTTGAACGACATGGGGGTCTCCTTGGCGAGGGTTGCGATGTCGTCGACGGAGAGGGCCTCGCCGCACGCCAGGCGGGATCGAGCTTCGCGCACGAGGCGCAGCGCCCGCTCGGACTTGGCCGCATCCGCGATCAGCGCCCGCTCGTGGGCGGCCAGCACCTCCGCCAGGCCAACCCGACCAGCGGCGAGAAGTTCGCCAATTCGCGAGAGCGGCAGGCGCAGGGCCTTGAGCGCCAGAACGAGGTGAAGCCGTTCGATCTCGGCGCGGCCAAACGCCCGCCAGCCGTTGGCGGTCCGCACAGCCTTGATCAGTCCCCGCGACTCGTAAAGCCGAAGGGCCTTTGGGCTGACGCCCAGAAGGCGAGTGACCTCCGCCGGACTGAAGTGCCGTTCGGGCGCCGACATGGATCGGTGACCTTTTCCGTTTCGACTCCTGAAGCCTGTGAGGCTGGCCCCAGGGGCGGGGTCAAGGTCTATTTTTCGCGTCGATTTTGCGCGTCACGCTCTTGGCGCACGATGGGCGGGACCCAGTCCGGGGCCAGGGCCTTGGCCGGATGCGAGCCGGAGACCTTGCCCATGAACTGGGATGTCAGGCCATAGCCCAGGAGGGCCTGTAGATTGGGCGCCATGGCCGCGACCCGCTCGCGCGGAACGCCGAGGAACCAGTTCTCCTGCGTCCTCGCCCAGGGCTCGCAATACTGGTTGGTGTAGCCCATTCGCGGCGCATTGCTGGCGTTGGCGCCCGCGCCGTGGACAAGGGTGCCGGCGAACACCGCGGCCGCCCCGGCTGGCATGACAAGCGGCACGAGGTCCGGCCCCTTGCCGCGGGCGATGGCCTCGCGCGCCGCGGTGATCTCCCCCGGCGACCAGGTGTGGCTGCCGGGAAGGGCCAGGGTCGCCCCGTTCTCGAACGTGAACGCGTCGATGGCGCCAATGACGCTGATTCCCAGTGGCGGGCGCGGCCGCTCGAACGGGTAGAAGGTGTCGTCGAAGTGCAGGCTCTGAGCCGCCTCGCCGGGATGGATGACGATGGCGTGGCTGGCGGAGAGCAGGAATCCAGGCCGCAGAAACGCGCCGACGATGCCCAGGATGCGCGGATCGGCCGCCACGTCCTCGAACACCTTGCCACGGCCGACCAGGGTGTAGACGCGTTCGGTCGAATGCCCTTCGAAAGGGTTTCGCCCGCGCCAGCGGCCGAGATAGGGCGCGACCCCAGTGCGGAATGCCGAAAGACCGGCATTGTCGAGAACGCCCTCGACGATGGTGTAGCCGTCACGGCGAATCTGCTCGATATGCCGCTCTAGCTCGAGGCCGGCCGGGGCAGGCTGGGCGATGTCCATGGCGGTCCTCCCGCCACCAGACTACACCAAATTGGCCGACGCCGGCACGGGTCCGTCACGCGGGCTGGGCGCCGGCCAGCGCCGCCCGCTCCTGCGCCCGGTGGCTGCGGATCGCCACCGCACGGAAGGTCGCGTACTGGATGGCGAACAGGCCGAGCTTCGAGGCCAGCGGGAAGACGCCGACGAATTCCAGCCACGCCCTGTGGCCTAGCGCCAGGGCGAAAAAGACGTTGAGCCCCGCGGTCAGAAACATCAGGCCGGACCAGACATAGCCGAAGACGATGATCAGGCGCTCTGGGATCAAGCCGTGAGCGGCCGGCGGGATGTAGCGGTCCATCCAGCCACGCTGAAGCATGGCCACGCCGACCGTAAGATAGGCGATGGTCGGCTTGACCATCACGAAACGCGGATCGCCGGTAAGGAGCGTGGCGCCGCCCAGGACGACCACCAGTCCGAGGCTCGCCCATTGCATGCCGGGGATCGACTTGCCGCGCAGTCGCTCAAATCCCACCTGGCCGACGCCGAACGCCACCGCCGCGCCGGTGGCGAGGTAAGGATTGTCAGTGAGGCCGAACAGGGCCGCGAACAGGATCGTGGACAACATGTCGATCAGGATCGGGCGGGCGGCGTAGACGAGGTTTTTCATGATCTCTCCAGGGATCGGGATCGCCTGGAAAGACTAACTTGCGGCCGTCCGGAGGCCTCGGCGACTCACGAAGCGAGGGCGTCTATTGGCGATAAATCCGCTGTCACTCGCGCTTCGCGAACGGCTTTGGCCGATTTCGAGACGAACGGATTAGCTGGGCGCCATCCTGAATACAACGCTGCGACCAGCACGCCCTCGGCATTCACAAAAGCGAAAAGGGGCGCCGGAGTCGCCTCCGGCGCCCAACTTTCAGGTGTGGAAGGAGCTATCGATGGTGGTCGCCATGTCCTCCGTGGCCGCCATTTCCTCCATGGCCGCCATTTCCTCCGTGGCCCCCGTGCCAGCCGTTACCGCCGTGCCAGCCGTTACCGCCATGCCAGCCGCCACCGTCATGCCAGCCGCCGCCATGCCAGCCGCCACCGCCGTGCCATGCGCCTGTCCAGTAGTGGCCGCCGCCCCAGTAACCCGAACGCCACTGCCAACCGTGCCAGCCCCACGGGCCGCCCCATCCGTAGCCAGTACTCCAGGCGTAGCCGCACCAGTAATAGCCGGGGCCATGCCATCCGCCGGGGTACCAGCAATAATTTCCGTTCGCGACCCATTGGGTCTTCTCCAGGGTGACCGGAGCCGCGGGATTGTAGACTGCCGTAACGATCTGGCCGGGGGGGCCGGAGTCGTTCGCCGGCATGACGCCAGCGGAGACGCCGCCAACGGCCGTCAGGGCGGCCGCCGCAGCCAGAACCGAACGCCTAACACTCTTCATCAGCGCGTCTCCTATCGTCAGTCCCTCAGCATCCTTGGAAAGGACATCAAAGGCGCCATGAACCTCGCATGAACCGTTCGTCACGCCGCCCTGCCGGCGAGCCCCTTCCCAGCAGCGCATGGGGGACTTATCTTTACTCCCGTTCGGACTTGTCCGGACTATGGAGATAAACGCGCGCGAAATAAGCGGACTGGACCCGGGTGCGATTCCCGGCGGCTCCACCAATTCCTTACGTCGGCGCCTGCGTTATCGGCGGGGCCGGCCTCGGGGCCGATCAGCATCGACAGACGTCTAAAGGCGTTGCTTTCTCTCGGCGTGGCTCACCGTTTCGGGCCGATAAACTAACTGCGAACGATAACTTCGCTCCAGAGTACGCCCTCGCCGCTTAATGCGACGCGGTCGTACTCGACCACTGAAGTCCTGATGTCTTAGCAGCGTCAGGCGGGGCCCGGGGAGCGCCTGCCAACAGAAGCTCCCCACTTATCTCATAGTCTGACTGGCGCTCCCCTAACCCACATGTCGGCGGCGGTCGGCGGCGGCAAATCACCACGCGAAGTCGCCGAGCGGATGGTCGTCAGTTTCAACACGGTTCGCGTCCCGCTGGCCAGGGTCTTCGAAAAGACTGGCGTCGGTCGCCAAGCTGATCTTGCACGGCTTCTGGCGCGCATTGCGCTCCAGGGTTGAACTTGGCGAGATTTGACGTCTGATGGACCGCGGAAGGCCTATCCCACGGCCCCGACGGGCGTTAGGTTCGCATCGTGGCACGGGATGAGAAGCCTAAGGACCTGATCGGCTACGCCGGCCTCCAGCAGGAGGCGCTGCGACAGGTCGTGCGCGCGGCCCTAGAACGCGCCGCCACGACACGTGGGCTCCCCGGAGACCATCACTTTTACATCAGCTTTCGCACGGACTATCCGGGCACGCTGGTCCCCGAGGAGCTGATCTCGCGCTACCCGGAGGAGATGACCATCGTCTTGCAAAACCAGTTCTGGGACCTTTCGCCGGGCCCGGACTCGTTCTCGGTGACTCTGCAATTCAACGGCCAGCCCAAGAGCCTGGCCGTCCCCTACAGCGCTATGACCCGGTTCTATGACCCGAGCGTCCAGTACCTTCTGCAGTTCGCCCCCGCGCCGCCGGACTCTCGGCCCGAAACCATGACCGAACCAAAGCCAGAGCTCGCGGCCGAGACGGGTCCGAAGGTCGTCTCGCTCGACCAGTTCCGTAAGAAATGAGTCAGGCCGAAGCGCCGACGAGGCCGGCGCTGACTGACGCCGACATCCTGGAACGGTTCACCCGCACCAAAACCCGGGCGCCCAGCACCGAGACCCTGGGTTTCCGAATTGTGGCCGTCGACCAGGCGGCGATGACCGTCGAGGCTGAGTTCCTGGCCAAAGCCGAGGTCATGGCCAATCCGATGAAGCTCATCCAGGGCGGGTTCCTGGTGGGCATGCTCGACGAGGTGATGAGCACCGCGTGCGTCATGGTCTCGGGTCTGACCGCCGCTGCGCCCACTTTGGAGATGAAAGTCAGCTTCCTGCGACCGGCAAGACCAGGACCATTGCGCGGGATTGGCCGGGTTCTGCGCTGGGGCAAGACGATCGCCTTCACCGAGGGTGAACTCTTTGATCCGGAGGGGCGGATGATCGCCAAGGCGACGGGCACTGCATTGCCGACGCCGTTCGCCAACTACAAGTGAGGACCGGCGGACCGATCGCCACCATTGCCGCCGGCGTCGCCCTGGCCATTCTCACCATCTCGTCGGCCAACGCAGCCTCCCAGGGATTCTCAGGCTGGGCGGCGGTGATCATCTCGGGCGACAACGAAGCGGCGCACGTCGACAAATCGACAGAGGCCTTCGACAATGCGCGCCGTGACCTTGGCCGAGCCCTAGAGCATCGCGGCTTTTCCGCTGCGAATCTCGCTGAGTTCTCGGTCGAGCCCAACCGCCACCCGGACACCCGCCCTGGTCCAGCCCGTCTTGTCGACATCGCCGCCGGACTGAGGCGGATCGCGAACCAGGCGCCGGACGGCTGCCTCGTCTACTTGACCTCGCACGGCTCGCCGGATGGGGCGGTGCTCGGCGAAAAGCTATTGTCGCCCCGCGCCTTGGCGCGGCTCGTCGGCGGCGCTTGTGGTCGAAGGCCGACCATTGTCGTCATCTCGGCCTGCTATTCCGGGGTTTTTGTCCCCGCCCTCGCCGGACCCCATCGTCTGATCCTCACCGCCGCGCGCCGCGATCGTTCCTCCTTCGGCTGCGGCGAGAGCGATGAATATCCGTTCTTTGACGGCTGCGTGCTCGAGAACCTGCCGGCCTCGACCGACTTCATCGATCTTGCCGGTCGCACGCGCCGCTGCGTCGCAAAGCGCGAGAACTACGAGCACCTGAGCCCCCCTTCGGAGCCCCAGGTCAGCGACGGCCCCGGTTTCCATAGTCCCGCCTTTTCGCCGCCAGCCTAGCTTCTGGCGCCCACGGTGGGCTAAACCCGCGCCGCCGTGAGCCTGAGCCGGAGCCTGCCATGACCGCCGCCCGAACTGAGACCGACAGCTTCGGGCCGATCGAGGTTCCCGCCGAGCGCTACTGGGGCGCACAGACCCAGCGTAGCCTGCAGAATTTCAGGATCGGCTGGGAGAAGCAGCCGGCGCCAATTGTCCGGGCTCTAGGCGTCATCAAACGGGCTGCGGCCGAAACCAACATGGCGCTCGGCAAGCTCGAACCAAAGCTCGGGGCCGCCATTGTCAAGGCCGCCACAGAGGTCATGGACGGCAAGCTCGACGCCGACTTCCCCCTGGCGGTGTGGCAGACCGGTTCCGGCACCCAGTCAAACATGAACGCCAACGAGGTCATCTCCAACCGGGCGATTGAGATTCTCGGCGGGACTATGGGCTCCAAGGCGCCGGTCCACCCCAACGACCACGTCAACCTCAGCCAATCCTCCAACGACACTTATCCCAGCGCGATGCATGTGGCCGCGGCTGAGGAGGTCGTTCGCCGCCTGATACCGGCACTGCAGACTCTCAGAGACGCCCTTGAGGCCAAGTCCAGGGCCTGGAGCGGCATCATCAAGATCGGCCGCACCCACACCCAGGACGCCACGCCGCTCACCCTCGGCCAGGAATTCAGCGGCTATGTCCAGCAGGTGGAGAACGGCATCGCCCGACTTGAGATGAGCCTGCCGATGCTAATGCAGCTGGCCCAGGGCGGCACCGCCGTAGGCACTGGTCTCAATGCGCCGGAGGGCTTCGCCGAGATGGTGGCGGCCAAGATTGCAGAGATCACAGGCCTGCCCTTCACTTCGGCGCCGAACAAATTCGAGGCCCTGGCCGCGCACGACGCCATGGTCTTCAGCCACGGGGCGATGAACACGGTAGCCGCGAGCCTGTTCAAGATCGCCAATGACATCCGCTATCTCGCCAGCGGACCCCGTTCGGGCCTCGGCGAGCTTTCGCTGCCCGAAAATGAGCCGGGCTCATCCATCATGCCGGGCAAGGTCAATCCAACCCAGTGCGAGGCGCTGACGATGGTCTGCGTACAGGTGATGGGCAACCAGACCTCAATCACTTTCGCCGGCGCCTCCGGCCAGTTCGAGCTCAATGTCTTCAATCCGGTGATGGCCTACAATTTCCTGCAGTCCGCACGGCTTCTGGCCGACGCCGCCGCGAGCTTTACCGAGCATTGCGTGGTCGGCATCGAGCCGAGACTCGACAACATATCGGCCAATCTTGCGCGCTCACTGATGCTGGTGACCGCGCTGACTCCGCACATTGGCTACGACGCCGCCGCCAAGATCGCCAAGTCGGCGCACAAAAACGGCACGACCCTGCGCCAGGAAGCGGTGAAGGGCGGCTATGTCACCGAGGATGAGTTCGATGAATGGGTGCGGCCGGAGAATATGATCCGGCCTCAGTGAGGCCCACTGACTAGGCCGGCGGGCGGCAGCGCCTGAGAAATTCGGCGGGGCGTCCGCGATCGGGGCGCCCCGCCTGGATAGCCGAACTTACTGCCCGCCAGTATTGGTCGCGGTGCTGTTATCGGTCGTCGCGTTGGTCGTCGTGGTGTTGGCCGATGCACTCATGGCGCTGTTGTCGGCTGACGCGGCAGCGGTGTTGTCCGTGGTCGCGGCCGGCTTGGAACAAGCGGCCAGCGAGAGCGCCGCGAGGGCGCCGAGGGCCACGTGACTGGGCCGAATTTTCATGTGTCTGTCCCACCTTGGAGTTGACGGCGGGCGGTGATCGCCGGCCGCAAGGCAAAGGTTTAGACTGCCCCCGCGTTAAATCAAGTTCCCGTGATCACCCGGCGTCAGGCGCGGCGGCTGACCGCAAAGTCAGCAAGCGCCTCAAGCCCATCACGCCAGTCGCTGGCGGCGAAGCCGGAAAGGGCGCGTTTGGCGCGCGCCGCATAGTCGGTCGCGAGAGATAGAGTGGAGTCCAGAGCGCCGCACGCGAGGATGAGTTCGCGGGCCCTGCCGAAATCGTCGGGCGTCTGCTCGCGGCGGCCCACACTCCGCTCGAAGAAGGCGCGATCGCCCGCCCGCGCCCGCTCGGCCGCCAGAATTAGCGGCAGCGTCGCCTTGCCTTCGCGAAAATCGTCGCCGGCATTCTTGCCGAGCATTTCCGTAGCGCCGCCATAATCGAGAGCATCGTCGGTCAACTGGAAGGCGAGACCAAGGTTGTGGCCGTAGTCGTGAAGCGCCTGGGCCCTGGTGTCAGACGCGCCGGCGGACACGGCCCCGGCCTCCGCCGCAGCCGCGAAGAGCGCCGCCGTCTTGGCGGTGATAATCTCGAGGTAGGTCTCCTGGTCGAGGTCGAGGTCGTGGGCGCGGCTCAATTGCAGCACCTCGCCCTCGGCGATCACCCGCGAGGCCCGCGCCAGGATCTCCAGCGCCCGCAAGCGGCCGGTTTCGACCATCAGCTCGAAAGCACGGGCGAACAGGAAATCGCCAACCAGCACCGCTGGCGGCGCGCCCCAGATGAGATGAGCAGCGGTTTGCCCGCGGCGAAGCTGTGAGGCGTCGACCACGTCATCGTGCAGCAGCGTGGCCGTATGGATGAACTCCACGGCAGCCGCCAGTTTCAGGGCGTTTTCGTCGCGGCCGCCTGCTGCGCGCGAGGCGGCGACGGTCAGCAGCGGGCGCAGCCGCTTGCCGCCGGCGTTGATGAGGTGATCGGCGAGCGCGGGGATGACGGCTACCGGGCTCTGCATCCGCTGGGCGATCAGGGCGTCGACCCTGGCCATGTCCGGCGCAGCGCGCGCGATCAGCGCGTCCAGCCCCAACGCCGGGCGTTCCATCACGGCTCTGACAGCGTCCAATTGCTAAGACTCCTTAGAGACGCGTCGCTCACGCGCTCCGTCCGCCGTTGCAGTGCGACAATGCTGGCGCGATAGGGCATGGTCAAGCCAAGCCGGGGAGACAAGCCAGGAGAGATGGTCGCCGAGTACACGGAAGACCGACTGTTGGGCGGGCGACTTCAGCTGCGACAGGCCGCCGCTGGCTACCGCGCCGGACTCGACGCCGCGCTGCTGGCGGCGTCCTGCAATGCTCAGGCCGATGAGCGGGTTCTCGATGCCGGCTGTGGCGTCGGCGCGGTGATGCTGCAGGCGGCGTTTCGCGCCCCCGACGCCACATTTCTGGGTGTTGAGCGCGACCCTGCGGCGGTCGATCTGGCGCGCGGAAATGTTGAACTGAATGGCCTTCAAGATCGCGTGAGAGTCGAGGCTGGAGAGGTTTCGGGCCGCCCGGGCGCTTACGCCGGCGCGTTCGACAAGGCTTTGGCTAATCCGCCATTCTTCGACGATCCGACCACGCTGCGCGGCCCGGCGCCGGCAAAGCGAGGCGCGTGGCTCGCCGAGGAAGGACTCCAGGCTTGGACCGAATTCCTAACCAAGTCCGTGCGTGAGGGCGGTAGCGTAATTCTGATTCACCGCGCCGACCGCCTGGCCGACCTGCTGGCGCTGCTTTCCGGCCGCGCCGGATCGTTCCAGGCGCGCCCTGTCCATCCCTTCGCCGACGCGCCGGCCAGCCGGATTCTCATCCGCGCCGTGCGCGGTGGTCGGGCGCCGTTGAAGCTACTGCCAGCGCTGGTTCTCCATCCGCGCAACGGCGCCAAACACACATCCGAGGCCGAAGCGATCCTTCGGGGCGAAGCGGCGCTCGAATGGCTCTAGACCGGCTTTCCGTACATTCGCCATAGCACCATCGCGCCAACCGCGATGGCCGGCAGCCCGAGCAGGATCGTCGATGAGAGACCCGCGCCCGTGGCTGTCATGGCTGCGGCGATAAGACAGGCGCTCATATAGCCGATATCCCAGCCGGCCTCGCTCACAACCTGGAAGCGCAGGGGGCATGGCGATGCGGCGGCCCGGTTGTAGGCAGCGCCCCCGACGGTCGGAGAGATGATCGGGATCAGCAGGGCGCCCAGGGCGTTGGCGCCAACCGCCAGCCACGGCGCGCCGAGACTGGCCGCGCGGCTGACCAGGATGGCCGCAGCCAGGGCATAGGCCGCCAGTACGGCCGTCCGACCACGCCCGGCGTCGATGCGCGGGCCGACGAATAGTCCGCATGCCGCACCGGCAAGCCCCGCCAGGGCCATGGCGCCGCCGTAGGCAGGGATGCTGTCCTTCAATGTGAGATAGAGCGCGATCTGCCAAGCCGATATCAGGCTGGCGTCAAACCAGCCGTCGGTGGCGTTGAAGAATGCGACGGCCGCCGCGGCGCGGTAGGCGCCGGGCGCCTCGGGCTTCACCGGAACCGGCGGCGCGCCGAGCAGAGGAAGCGCCGAGAGGGCCTGAATCACACCCACCGCAGCGAAGGTCGCGCCGGGTCCCACCGTCATCAGGGCTGCGGCGCCCAGCAACGGCGCGACGACGCCGGCCACCGCCGCGAGGGCTTCGCGCGCGCCGACCTGGTGTCCTCTGTGTTGGGAGTCGCCGACGGTCGCGAAATAGGCGTGGAAGCTGGGCCAGTAGAGCAAGTCACCCAGCGACGCGACGGCGATCAGCAACCAGAGGGCGGCGCCAACGCCATGGATTTGGCCCAGGACTGGATATTGCAGGCCCATGCCGACGGCGCCGGCGATGAGCATGGTCTTGAGGCCCAGGCGCTTGGCCAGAGGCACCAGGATCGGCCGAAACAGGAGCCGTCCCACGAAGATCGCCGCCATGACCATGAATGTCTGGGGCACGGTGAGTCCGGCGCGCAACAGGAAGACGAGATAGAAGGCGCCGCCCGAGGCCTGGGCCAGGGCTTGGATGCCATAGTGCAGATTGACGCGGTTGACCGCGTTGTTGGCGAAGAACGCCATGAGATGGTCGCCATGATAAAGCGGGAGAAAAGACCCGGCGAACGCCCGGTCAGGCGGCGAGATCAGCTATCTGCGGTCCCACATCTCGAAGTCGCTCCACATCGACCCGCCCGCCATGCCACGCCTCAAATCTGCAGGCAAGGTGAGGCTCAGTTCTTCGCCTGATCCACCAGCTTGTTCTTGGCGATCCACGGCATCATCGCCCGCAGGCGCGCGCCCACCTCCTCGATGGGGTGCTCGGCGTTGCGCCGACGCGAGGCCTTGAAGGAGGCAAGTCCAGCCTGGTTCTCGGTCATGAAATCCTTGACGAAGCGGCCGGACTGGATGTCGTCCAGCACCCGCTTCATCTCGGCCTTGGTGGCTGCATTCACAATGCGCGGGCCGGTGACGTACTCGCCATATTCGGCGGTATTACTGATCGAGTAATTCATGTTGGCGATGCCGCCCTCGTAGATCAGATCAACGATCAGCTTCACCTCGTGCAGGCACTCGAAATAGGCCATCTCCGGCGCGTAGCCCGCTTCGACCAGGGTCTCGAACCCGGCGCGGATGAGTTCGACGAGACCGCCGCACAGCACAGCCTGCTCGCCGAAAAGGTCGGTCTCGCATTCCTCGCGGAATGTCGTCTCGATAACGCCAGAGCGGCCGCCGCCGATCGCTGAGGCATAGGCGAGGCCGAGATCGAGGGCGTTTCCGGTGGCGTTCTGGGCTACGGCGATCAGGCACGGCACACCGCCGCCGCGCAGATATTCGCTCCGAACCGTGTGACCAGGCCCCTTAGGGGCGACCATCAGCACGTCTACGCTGGCCTTGGGTTCGATCAGGCCGAAGTGGATATTGAGTCCGTGAGCGAACAGCAGGGCCGCGCCGTCCTTCAGATTTGTGGCGATCTCGTGCTGGTAGATGGCGCGCTGGTGTTCGTCCGGGGCCAGCACCATGACGAGGTCGGCCCAGGCGGCCGCTTCGGCGACGCTCATGACCTGAAGCTTCTCGGCCTTGGCCTTTTCCGCCGAGGCCGAGCCTTCGCGGAGCGCCACCGCCACCTGTTTGACGCCCGAATCTCGCAGGTTGAGCGCGTGGGCGTGACCCTGGGAGCCATAGCCGACGATGGCGATCTTCTTGTCCAGCAGGCGGGCGAGGTCGGCGTCGCGATCGTAATAGACGCGCATGAAATCATCTCCGGGCGGGCGGGAACGGGCCTTCGGCGGCAGATCCGTTCTGGGAAGGCCGTCTCGATAGGATTTTTCGCGCCCGCGTCAAGGCGAACGGGGATAAGCGGGTCAGTCTGTGGATCGCCAGGCCTGTGCGGCTCGCTGTAGAGGACGAGTCATCCTATTTTCAGGTCATCATGAGCTCGGAACTGAACGCCATCATCGAAGAACATCCCGAGCAGGCCTATCTGGACCTTCTCGCCGAGATCCTGCGGGACGGCGTGAGGCGCGCCGACCGCACCGGCGTAGGGACGCTTGGCGTGTTTGGCCGGCAGATGCGCTTCGACTTGAGGCGCGGCTTTCCGCTGCTCACCACCAAGAGAGTCCATTTCAGGTCCGTGGTCGTTGAACTGGCCTGGTTTCTGCGCGGCGAGACCAACGTGCGCTGGCTGCAGGAACGGGGCTGCACCATTTGGGACGAATGGGCCGATGCGGACGGTGAACTTGGTCCGGTCTATGGCAAGCAGTGGCGCTCATGGGCCGCGCCGGACGGGCGGGTGGTCGATCAGATCACCGGCGTGGTCGCGAGCCTCACGGAAAATCCTGGCAGTCGCCGGCACGTGGTCTCGGCCTGGAATCCCGCCGACGTCGACGACATGGCCCTGCCGCCCTGCCATTGCCTGTTCCAGTTCCATGTCGCGGAAGGACGGCTCTCTTGCCAACTCTACCAACGCTCGGCCGATGTCTTCCTGGGCGTACCGTTCAACATCGCCAGCTACGCCCTGCTCACTCATCTGATGGCCCGGGAAACCGGCCTCGAGGTCGGCGACCTGGTGATCACCCTGGGCGACGCTCACCTCTACCTTAATCACCTCGACCAGGCGCGGCTTCAGCTGACACGGACGCCCTATCCGTTCCCGAGCCTGCGCCTCGCGCCGCAGGCGAAGCTGCTAGAACTCGAGCCGGAGCACGTGGCGCTTGAAGGCTATCGCTCCCATCCCCTGATCCGGGCGCCGATCGCCGTGTGATGGCGTTTCTGACCCTGGGCCCGGTGGCGCGAGCCAAGAACGGCGTCATCGGCGCCGGTGGCGCGCTTCCATGGCGATTGAAATCGGACTTGGCGCTGTTTCGCGACCTGACCATGGGCAAGCCGGTGATCATGGGGCGAAAGACCTGGGACAGTCTCCCGCGCCGACCGCTGCCGGGCCGGACCAACATCGTCCTCTCGCGAAACGGCTCATTCGCCCCATCCGGCGCCGTCGTCTGCGAGGATTTCGCCGAGGCGGCCGAGATCGGGCGAGAGCAGGCTACGGAGGATGGCGTGGGGGAGGTCTGTGTTATCGGCGGCGCCGCGCTCTTCGCCCTGGCCCTGCCGAGGGCCCGCCGGATCTATCTCACCGAGGTCGACGCAGCGCCCGAAGGTGATGTCTTCTTCCCGACATTCGACGAGTCCGCCTGGCGCGAGACTCGCCGGGAGGCCCACGCCGCAGACGAGGGAAACAACCACGACTTCATCTTTCGGGTTCTTGAACGCCGGTTATAGTGCCTCCAAACCAGAAGAAAGTGCGGAGGCTTACCCATGAAGGTTCAACAGGTCGCCGAGGGATTGGGCTTTCCCGAAGGCCCGATCGCCATGGCCGATGGCTCGGTGATCCTCGTCGAGATCGAAGCCGGCTTGCTGACGCGGGTGACGCCGGACGGCCGGAAGTCGACCGTGGCGGAGGTGGGCGGCGGGCCGAATGGCGCGGCCATCGGGCCTGACGGCGCCGTCTGGATCACCAACAACGGCGGATCCTTCGAGTTCATCAAGCAGAACGGCCTAAACATCCCGGGCCCGACGCCGGAGAGCCATATGGGCGGCTATATCCAGCGCGTCGATCTCGGCACGGGGAAGACCGAGACCGTCTACGAAAGCTGCGACGGGCGGCCGTTCTTCGGACCCAACGACCTAGTCTTCGATCGCGAGGGCGGCTTGTGGTTCACCGATCATGGCCGCGGCACGCCGACGGGTCGGGATACCGGAGGCCTATACTACGCCACCACCGAAGGCTCGAGGGTTGAGCGCGCGCGTGACCACCTCATCTCACCCAATGGCGTGGGCCTCTCGCCAGACGAGAAGACAGTCTACGTCGCCGACACGCTGCTCGGGCGGTTGTGGGGCTTTGACATCACCTCGCCGGGCAAGCTGGGGCCCGGACCGGGATTCGCGCCAGGCGAAGTCATCTGCAACCTTCCTGGCTATCAGTTGCTCGACAGTCTGGCGGTGGAAGCGGGCGGCAAGGTCTGCGTCGCGACCATCATCAACGGCGGAATCACGGCCTTCGACCCGGATGGCTCGACTGAGCACTTCGCCTTCCCGGACGTCCTGGTCACCAACATCTGCTTCGGCGGCAAGGACATGAAGGACGCCTGGGTCACCTGCTCCGGAACCGGCAAGCTCTACAAGTGCCGCTGGCCGAGGCCGGGGTTAAAGCTCAACTTCAATGTATAAAAGTTCGCGGCAAACTTGGCGGTTCAGCCCGCGTTCAGATCGCCGGCTGCTTATATAATGAGGAATCGTGGGCGGTGTGCGCCTCCCTACTGGAGTCTCGGGGCGATGAAAGCGAAGTTTGTGACTGCCGCGGCGGCCTTGGTCGGGACAGTCGGCTTTCTGACGAGTCCGGTCGCAGCGGCGCCGCCTTCCGGCGGCGGCCATTTCGGTGGCGGCCATGTCGGTGGCGGCTTCGGCGGCCACGCCAGTCCAAGCGGTGCAGGGCATTGGTCCGGTTCTGGACACTGGAACGGCTCAGGACACTGGAACGGCTCAGGACATTGGAACGGTTCCGGACACTGGAACGGCGGCCATGGCGGCTGGAACGGCGGCTCTCACTGGCATGGCGGCGGCTGGGGCTGGGGTTGGGGCTGGCCCTGGTGGGGTTGGGGCCTCAGTTGGGGCTGGGGCTATCCGTACTGGGGAGCCAGCTTCGGCGGCTATTACGCTGTCCCGTACTGGGATGACTATTACGACACCGACGATAACCCCGATTATGCCGGCGCGCCGCCCCCCGGGGCCGCGCCTCCAGGCTATGACTGTGACGGCTGGCGTTGGGACCCCAGCCAGCAACGCTACCTGGCGGCCAAGGTCGCCTGCCAGTAAGCCGCTCCGCGCGGTCTAGGCGACTCCGTCCAGGATCTCGACGTCCGGCCGCCCGGCCATGAACGGACCCATTTCGCGACCGATCTCACGAAAATGGTCGGCCGCCCGGTGGGCGGCGACCGCCTCCTCGTCCTTGTAGATTTCCAGCACCTTGTAGGTGTCGGCTTCCGTGCGGCTGCGGGTGAGCTGATAGATTTGGTTGCCGGGCTCGTTCTGGCGCACTGCGGCCGCCATCCTCAGAAACACCGACTCGAAGTCAGCGCCCTTGCCGGGCTGAGTCCTGATCGTCGCCACAATCGCCAGCATCCCATCCTCCCTAATCGGCTCAATGAATTTGCCATCTGATGGTAGAGGCAGATGCGCCGGGCGCAACGGCGCCCTGGCGTCAGGTCCGGGTCAGGCTCGGTGATCGAAA
>DASXGB010000155.1:0-17083 GCA_036489325.1 Caulobacteraceae bacterium | reverse complement strand
TGGGCGTGGGCAGGGTGGTCGATCCATGACCACGCTGATCGATCGCCAGGATCCGGTAGCGCTCCGCCAGCGGCGTCAGGATTCGCCGATACGTGTGGGCGTTGAAGCCGTTGGCATGCAGGAAGAGAAGGTCGGGGGATCGATTCGGCGGTCCAAAGTCGAGAATCGCCAGGACACCGTCGCCCCGCCCGGGCAGAGCCTCAAATCGGCGTCGGAAGCCTGATTGAGTCCGGGCGGCTATTTCTTGGCCGGAGTGTCTTGGCCGGTCGCCCGCTGGATCAAGGCCGCGATACGGTCGGTGGAATCGGCGGCTTGGCTCAACATGCTGAGCGGCGAGGCGCCCGGTCCGACTGCGGCGACCACCTGGTTGGCGGCCTTCTGCGCCAGCGAAACCGCCGCGCTTTGAGCCGATGCGAGGCTCATCGATGGGCTATCCTGATAGATGAAGCCGTAAGTCGGATAGGTGGTCGTGCCGAGGTCCCGTGACGGATCGTTCCAGACCTTTACCTGGCTCCAATCGCCCGCCGGCGAGACATCGACGACGGTGACGTTCTTTTCAACATGGCCGCGGTCGCCGTCGATCATCGACCAATTGGCGTGAGTGATCTGAATGACCCGGTCGGTCAGCACCTGGGTCACTACCGCCACGTGGCCAAGCGCCATCCGTCCAGTGGGCTTGAAGCACAGGACGGCGCCGGCCTTGGGTGTATAACCGCGTGCGTATTTGCCCGCTGCTTGCGACCACCAGGTGCGGGCGTCACCAAAAATCTGGATACCCGACACCAGGCGCGCGAACGGCACGCACTGCCAGTAGTCTTCTGCGAACACGCCCCCGGGGCTGAGGGCGATGGCCGCAGCGATCGCGAGGGAACCCAGGCGGGTTCTCGAGCGTTGCTTCATGTTGGCCCTTATCTTCCCCCGACCCGTACGCAAGGGGTTAACCATGGATCGGGAAAATGAAAAGAGTCTTTATGCCGGCCCATCCTCTCGTTTTTGTGAGATGGGGGTCTGCATCCAGACGTGTTGGGCCTGTCAACGTGACGCTTGCTGTGGATAACTCGGGCATCGCGCCCCGTCCAGCATTGGCCCTATACTTAAATCCGTTCGCCTCAATCGTATAATTAAGTGGTGCTATGCTGTGAGCCAACGGAATTCGGTAACTTCCCTGTTGGCAACATTCAAAGTTGAAACGCAGCGAAATCGGTCGTGACCGCCCATTCGGACCGACCGGATTCTTGATCGGCTGTCTGATAGCTTTGGCGCGCTAGTCGACGCCGTTCTTGGCTGATTCGAACCCTCCGGTCGCAAATGGCGCGGAGGCGATCACGTGGTGGCGCGTTAGGCCAATTCTTTGGCGACTAGCGCCCCGCTTGAAACGCGGGCTCAGAGGAAGCTGTATGGATCGATGTCGATCGTCAGGCGCACCGAACCCTGCGGTTTCACCCGCGCTCGCCAGGCCTGCATGTAGGCGGCGAGATCCACCGAGCGCTCGGCTCGGACCAGGAATCGTTTTCGCCGACGTCCCCTGACCAGACCGAGCGGCGCATCGGCCGGCCCAAACACATCGACTCCCGCCGCGTTGGGCGCAACCTCAGCCATCGAGCGACAAAAGCGCTCCAGGATGGCTCCATCGCCGCCCGATGCGATGACCGCCGCCAAGCGTGAGAAGGGCGGAAGGGCCGCCGCTCGCCGCTCGGCGAGCTCCAGTTCGGCGAATGCGTCGCGGTCGCCGGCGGCGATAGCCTGCATGACAGGATGGTCAGGGTTCCACGTCTGGATCAGCGCGCGGCCTGGCAGATCGCGGCGGCCCGCCCGGCCCGAGACCTGGGTCAGCAGTTGGAAGGTCCGCTCCGCGGCCCTCAGGTCGCCCCCGCGCAAGCCCAGGTCCGCGTCCACCACACCGACCAGCGTCAAATTCGGGAAGTCATGTCCTTTGGCCGCCGCCTGAGTGGCGATGAGGATGTCGATTTCGCCCGCCGACATCGCCTCGATCAGCGCTCTGGCTTCGGCCGCGCCGCCGGCCGTGTCGGACGAGAAGATCGCGGTGCGCGCATCGGGGTAGCGGCGCGCAACCTCCTCCGCGATCCGCTCGACTCCCGGGCCAACCGAAACCAGGGAGTCTTCCGCTTGGCAATGTGGGCAAAGCCTGGGTCTTGGGATCGAATAGCCGGTGAGATGGCAAACGAGCCGGCCGCTGTAGCGATGTTCGACGAGCCAGGAGTCGGTGTCCGGGGCCTTCAGGCGCTCGCCACAAGCCCGGCAGAGGACGAGCGGCGCATAGCCGCGTCGGTTGAGGAACAGCAGGCTCTGCTCGCCCCGGGCCAGGGTCTCGGCAATTGCGTTGGTGATCGGCGACGCCAGCCAGGAGCCCGGCTCAGGCGAGGTTTCACGCAAGTCGACCAGGGTCACCTCCGGCATCACCGCCGCGCCGTGGCGATCCTCGAGCTTGATCCAGCGATAGCGTCCCGATTGGGCGTTCCAAAGCGTCTCCAACGAGGGTGTCGCCGAGGCCAGGACGACAGGACATTCCTCGATCTTGGCCCGCGCCACCGCCAGATCCCGCGCGTGGTAGATGAAGCCGTCCTCCTGCTTGAATGCGCCATCGTGCTCCTCATCGACCACGATCAGGGCCAGGTCAGCAAAGGGCAGGAACAAGGCTGAGCGGGCGCCCACGACGATGCGCGCCTCGCCCGTCGCCACGGCCTCCCACACCCGCCGGCGGGCCGCCGGAGCGACACCGGAATGCCACTCGGCCGGAAGGGCTCCGAATCGGCGCTCGAACCGCTCCAGCGCCTGAGCGGTCAAGGCGATCTCCGGTAGAAGGACCAGAACCTGCGCCGTAGGCCTCTGACGCAGCGCCGCCGCGACTGCATGCAGGTAGACCTCGGTCTTACCCGAACCGGTCACCCCATCGAGCAAGGCGACCGCGAATTCGTCCTCGGACACGAGCTGGCCAAGAGCCTTCGCGGCCGATGCCTGGCTGGCGTTCAAGGCGGCGGCGGGTCGATCGAGGTCGGGTGGCGGCAACCTTCCGTTCGCTTCGGCCCATGACTCGGCCAGGGCGCCACAAGAGACCAAGGGGCCGAGCACGCCGGCTGAAACGCCTGCGGCGCGTGCCAGCTCGGAGGCGGAGAGCGGCATCACCGCTGCCTCGAGAACTCGCTGTCTTGCCGGGGTCAGCCTTTCGGGCGCGATTCCGGTTGCGACCAATCGTCGCTGCGGCGCGGGACGGGCGGCGCCAAGCCCGCGAAGCGCCATGGCCAAGGGCCGACCAGCGGAATCTGCCGCATATCGCGCCGCCCATTCAATAAACGCCAACGTGCGCACAGGCACGCGCGGATCATCGAGCCGGGCCTCGACGGCCTTGAGGGCTCGATTGCCGCCAGCGGCGTCTCTGAGGTCAATGACGACACCACGAATCAATCGCGGACCAAGCGGCACGACAACCTGGTCGCCAACCTCTAACTGAAGATCCTCCGGCGCCGCATAGTCGAAGGCCTCAGCCAAAGGCAGAGGCAAAAGCACCTGGGCGATACGGGAGTGGCCGTCCATGGCCGGCTCTTGGGAGGTTTTTCGATGCGCTTCAAGCGGCCGTTAACCAGCCCTGGCGTTTGATCTCCGGACCGGCGCCGCGTGGATTGCGGACCGGCGACTTCGGGGGCTGGACGAAATGGATATGGTGGGGGCCGCCTGCACGGACGCGGTCGACGAGCTCGACGCGCTCAAGAGCCAGTTGCGGGTGCATCGCGATCTGCTGTTGCAGGACAATGAGTTGCTCTCCGAGCTTGGCCTGCGCCTCGACGCCGCCAACATCGTCGACTTTGGCCCCGTGGCGCTCTCGCGCGCCGAGGCGGCGCACAAGCGCGAATCGAACCAGCGTCGTCGTCTCGAAGCCATCTCGCGCGCGAATTTCGCCGCTCAGGCCCGTACGCATGCGTCGGTGATCGACCTCGTCGGAGCCAATTCTCTGGCCGATCTGGCGCGGCGGGTGGACTGCGTTGCGCGCCTGCAATTCGGACTTCTGACCGGCGCCTTGGCCGTTGAGGCGGAAGAGGAGGCGCCTGACGGCTGGCGAACCCTCGCGCCGGGTCAGGTCGATCTGCTCATCGGACGGCGAAAGCCGGGGCGCATGGGCGTTGTGCCCACCGCGATCGGCCTCTTCGCCGAACTGGGGCCCATCGTCGGCAGCGTCTCCCTCGTGCGGCTTACCCTTGGCGCAAGCCGGCGCCTCGGGGTTGTCGCCTTCGCCGCGCTGGAGACTGACGCCTTTGCGCCGGAGATGGGCTCCGAACTCGTCACCTTTCTTGCCCGCGTGATTGAACAGACGGCGGAGCGCTGGCCGGTCCCCTGAAATGCCGGAGGGGATTCCTGTTTCAATGAGCGGTTCGGAGGCCCTTGCCGCCTTCCACGCCTATTTGCGGAACGAACGCCGCGCGAGCCCTCGCACTGGCATGGCGTATGACTCCTGTGTGCGCGCCTACCTCGCGTTCCTTGAGCGACATCTGGGCGGGGTTCCGTCGCTTGAAGACCTCGGCCAGGTTACCGCCGCCGATCTGCGCGCCTACCTTGCTTCCAGGCGGGGCGGTGACCATCCGCTTTCGCCCAGATCGGTCTCACTGGCGCTTTCGGCCATCCGGGGATTCCATAGGTTCCTCGATCTGCGCATGGGCGTGGCCAACGCCAAGATCGCCCTGGTGCGCGGTCCTCGCGTCCAACCGGGCGCGCCAAGACCCGTCAGCGAAGATCAGGCGGCGGGCCTTGTGGAAGAGGCCGGCCGGGATGACCATGCTCCGGCTTGGATCGCGCTGCGCGACCGGGCCGTGCTCGTGCTTCTCTGGGGCTGCGGCCTTCGGATCTCCGAAGCACTGGACCTCAGACGCCGCGACGCGCCACTTCCCGATGCCCTCAGAATCCACGGCAAAGGCGGCAAGACGCGGCTCTCGCCGGTGCTTCCGGAGGTCCGCCAGGTCGTCGACGACTATGTGGCCGTTTTGCCCTGGCGCGTAGAGCCGGATGACGCCCTGTTTCGCGCCGTGCGCGGCGCGCCGCTCAGGCCGCGGCACGTCCAGGCGCTGATGCAGCGCCTACGTGGGCGTCTGGGCCTTGGCGAGCGGGCGACGCCCCATGCCCTCCGCCATTCCTTCGCCACGCACCTTCTGGGCGCTGGGGCCGACCTGCGGTCGATCCAGGAACTGCTGGGCCATGCCAGCCTTTCCACCACTCAGCGCTACACGGCCGTCGACGCTGCCGGCCTGCTGGCCGCCTATTCGAAAGCTCACCCGAGGGCTTAGAGCGCGCCCTAAGCCTGCATCGTCCAGCCTTCGACGCCCATCGCGGCCTGGCGCAGGGCTTCGGACCTAGTGGGGTGAGGATGGCAGGTGCGGGCGACATCTTCCGAAGCTGCCGAGAACTCCATCGCCACGCACCATTCGGCGATCATTTCGCCCACGTCGGGGCCGATCATATGGGCGCCCAGGATGAGATCGGTCTTGGCGTCAGCCAACACTTTCACGAAGCCTTCGGCCTCGTCGTTGACCTTGGCCCGCGCATTGGCCGTGAACGGAAATTTCCCAACCTTGTACTCGACGCCCCGCTCACCAAGGTCCTCTTCCGTGGCGCCGACGCTGGCGACCTCCGGATAGGTATAGATGACACTCGGAATGACCCCGTAGTTCACATGACCCGCCTTGCCGGCGATGAGTTCGACGCAGGCCACCGCTTCATCTTCGGCCTTGTGAGCCAACATCGGGCCGCGGGTAACGTCACCGATCGCCCACACGCCGGGCGCCGAGGTCGCGCAGCGGTCGGTTTCGATGAAGCCGTGGAGATCAGTTGTCAGGCCAACGGTCTCAAGTCCAAGGCCCTCCGTATACGGACGACGGCCGATAGCCAGCAACACGAAGTCGGCTTCGAGCGTTTCGGCCGGTCCGCCGGCGACCGGTTCGAAGGTCAGGGAGACGCCGTCCTTCCTGGCTTCGGCTCCGGTGACCTTGGACCCTAGTCGGAACTCAATGCCCTGGCGGCCCAGGGATCGCTGCAGCGCCTTGGCGACCTCCGCATCGACACCCGGCGTGATCCGGTCGAGATATTCAACAACCGTCACGTTCGACCCCAGCCGGCGCCAGACCGAGCCCAATTCCAGACCGATAATCCCCGCGCCAATCACCACAAGGGACTTGGGGACGCCCGGCAGGGCAAGGGCTCCGGTGGAGTCCACAATCCGTTTCTGGTCGACCTCTACACCAGCCAAGGGCGCGGACACCGATCCGCTGGCAATAACAACGGACGACGCTTCGAGAATGGATTCAGACCCATCCGAGGCGACAACCTTGACCTTTCCGGGCCCGGCGAGCGACCCCTTTCCGCGGATCCATTCCACCTTGTTTTTCTTGAACAGGAACTCGATGCCCTTGGTCAGCTGCGAGACGACCGTTTCCTTATGCTTCATCATCGCCGGCAGGTTGAGCTTCGGCGAGACGTCGATGCCAAAACCGCCGAAGTCCTTTCCAGCCAGTTCGTACAGCTCCGACGCGTGCAACAGCGCCTTGGACGGTATGCAGCCGACGTTAAGACAGGTGCCTCCCAAGGTTTCACGGCTATCCACGCACGCCGCCTTGAGGCCGAGCTGACCGGCCCGGATCGCCGCGTTGTAGCCGCCGGGTCCTCCACCGATGATGATTACGTCATAGCCGGCCATGCGGCGCTCCGGTCAATTGCGTGGCGCCCGATATAGGGGCTCGCGACCTTTGCCGTCAGGTCCTTTCGTGGCTCCGAAAGAGATAGTCGCCGGGCCCGATCCATTCAGGCGCCGGGGTCAATCCCGGGATGCGGGCCGCGCTGAATCCGAGTTCGGCCAGCCAGGCGAATAGCGCCGCCGGCGTGTCTCCCGCCCTGGCCATCATCTCCTCGTCCACCTCCAGCAGAAGAGCCGGTCGATGACGCCTGAGAGTCGCCTCGCCGCCGCAGAGCGCACGCATCTCCCAACCCTCGATATCGGCTTTGATGAAGTCGAGGCGGGACAGTTCCTCTCCATCGACGAAGTCGTCCAGGCGCATGAGGCTGACCGTCTGGTCCACGGCGCCGGACGCGGCGCCGTCGCCGAGATGCGCCGTGCCAAAGCCCCAGGCGGAGGACGCCTTCAGCGGTGTGTGCAGCACCGCTTCCTGCGCCCGATCCGACAGACCCGCCGGGACGATCCTCACATTGGTCAGGCGGTTGAAGGCCAAGGCCTTGGTCAGGATCGACCGAGCGTAAGCCGATGGTTCAAAGGCATAGACCTGACCTCGCGGCGCCATGCGGGCAAAGAGCTTGGCGAACTGGCCAGCATGGGCGCCGACATCGAGCACGACGCCGTCCGCGGGCAGAAGCGTCGATAGCAGTGGCCTGAGCTCCTGGTGATGCTGTTGCGTGCAGGCTTTGTAGAGGTGCGCCAGCCAGGAGGCTCGTTGACGGAAAGTGAGCCGCATCGAGGCGGACTCAAACCTCCAGCAACAACCGCTGGGGATCCTCGATGTGTTCCTTGACCTTGACCAGGAAAGTCACGGCGCCCTGCCCATCGACCACGCGGTGATCATAGGAAAGCGCCAGGTACATCATCGGCCGGATCACCACCTGCCCGTTCACCGCCATTGGCCGGTCCTGGATCTTATGCATGCCAAGAATGCCCGACTGCGGCGCATTCAGGATCGGTGTGGACATCAGCGAGCCGTAAACGCCACCGTTGGAGATCGTGAACGTGCCGCCCTGCAGGTCGTCGAGCGACAACGCGCCCTCGCGCGCCTTGCGGCCGAGTTCGGCGATCGTTTTTTCGATACCGGCCAGACTCAGGGTATCGCAGTCGCGCACCACCGGAACGACAAGTCCGCGCTCGGTCCCGACCGCGACGCCGATGTCGTAATGGTTCTTGTAGATCAGATCCGTCCCGTCGATCTCGGCGTTGACCGCCGGCACTTCCTTCAGGGCGAACACGCAGGCCTTAACGAAGAAGCTCATGAACCCGAGGCGCACGCCGTGACGCTTCTCGAAGACGTCTTTGTACTGATTGCGCAGGGCCATGACCGCGCTCATGTCGACCTCGTTGAACGTGGTCAGCATGGCGGCGTTGGTCTGGGCCTCCTTCAGCCGCTTGGCGATCGTCTGGCGCAGCCGGGTCATCGGCACCCGCTCTTCGCGCGCGTCGACTGCGCGCGCAGGAGCCGGCTGCGGCGCGTGCGCGGGTTTCTGCGCGAGCGCGTCGAGCGCCGCCAAAGCATCGCCTTTCGTGATCCGTCCGTCGCGACCGGTGCCCGCGACCCGCGACAGGTCGAGATGACCCTCCTCGGCAATGCGCTGAACCGACGGCGGCGATGGCAGTTTGGGGTCCTCAGTCTCCGCACTGACCGGCACAGTCGGCCGTGGGGCGGCCTTTGCCTCCGCTTTCGGCGCGGGCGGCCTCGAAGGCGCCGTCAGTTCTGCCGGCTTGGCTGGCTGTGGCGCTGGCGCGGCGCCGGTTGGCCCCACCTGGCCCAGCCTCTGCCCTGGCGCGACCGTCGCGCCGGCTTCGGCATCGATGGCGGAAAGAACGCCGTCTTCCGGCGCCACGACCTCGAGGCTCACCTTGTCGGTGTCCAGTTCGACCAGGACCTCGTCGCGCTTGACGGCCTCGCCCGGCTGCTTGGTCCACCGCGCGACCGTCGCCTCGGTGACCGACTCGCCGAGAGCGGGGGTCATGATGTCGGTCATCAATGGCTACTCCGATGCGACCACCCCGTCCGTCGATGGTCGGGCGCGGCGGCTCTCTAGGACATTTTCCCCAGTCACGCGAACGCGAGTCAGGCAAACGCGAGTCAGGCAAACGCGGCGGCGAGGAAGGAATCTAACTCCTTCTTGTGACGGCTCATCACTCCAGCGGCGGTCGAAGCCGAAGCTGGACGGCCCACATAGCGCGCGCGTTTGGCGGCAATCTTCATCTTGGCGAGGGTGAGCTCCAGCCAGGGGTCGACAAACGTCCAGCCGCCCATGTTCTTCGGCTCTTCCTGGCACCACACCAGCTCGGCGCCGCCGAAGCGTCCGAGTTCCGCGGTCAGCGACTTCATCGGCCAGGGGTAGAACTGCTCGAGGCGCAGCAGATAGACATCCTTGGCGCCGCGTGCGTCGCGCTCATCGAGAAGGTCGTAGTAGACCTTGCCGGAGCACAGGATCACACGCCGGATCTTGTCGTCTGTGACCAACTTCAGGTCGGTGTGCCGCCCCCATTGGGCATCGTCCTGTAGCACCCGGTGGAACGACGATCCCTCGGCCATGTCGTCCAAGTTTGAGACCGCCTTCTTATGTCGCAGCAACGACTTCGGGGTCATCAGAATCAGCGGCTTGCGGAACTCGCGCAGCATCTGGCGGCGGAGAACGTGGAAGTAGTTGGCCGGGGTCGAACAATTGGCCACCTGCAGGTTGTCCTCGGCGCAGAGCTGCAGGTAGCGCTCCAGCCTCGCCGACGAATGCTCAGGACCCTGGCCCTCGTAGCCGTGGGGGAGCAGCAGAGTGAGCCCGCTCATCCGCAGCCACTTGCGCTCACCCGATGAAATGAACTGGTCGACCAGCACCTGGGCGCCATTGGCGAAGTCGCCGAATTGGGCCTCCCACAAGGTCAGCGTGCGCGGCTCGCAAAGCGAGAAGCCGTACTCAAAGCCCAGCACGGCCTCTTCCGACAGCGCCGAATCGAGGGCCTCGAAGTGCGCTTGACCGGGCCGCAGGTGGCGCAGCGGCGTGTAGTGCTCCTCGGTCTTCTGATCGATGATGTCGCAGTGCCGCTGGACGAACGTGCCGCGCACGCTGTCCTGGCCGGACAGGCGCACCGGAAAACCCTGGTCGAGCAGGGTGGCGAAGGCCAGGTGCTCGGCAGTCGCCCAGTCGATGTGCTGGCCGGACTCGATGCTTTCCCGCCTTTGCTCGATCACCCGCTTGACGGTGCGATGAACGTCGATCCGTTCAGGGATGGCGGTGAACCTGAGGCCAAGGTCGATCAGCTTCTGTTTTGAAACCGCGGTGTCGCCGCGCCGCTCTTCCCCCTCGGGCAGGGCCAATCCTGCCCATTTGCCGTCCAGCCAGTCTGCCTTGTCGGGCTGATAGGTCTTTCCGGCTTCGAATTCGGCCTCGAGATATTTGTCGAATTCGTCGGCCCAGGCGGTGACCTCGGTCTCGGTTGCGACCCCCTCGTCGACGAGGCGGCGGGCGTAGATCTGACGCGTGGTCGGGTGATCTTTGATGACTCGGTACATGACCGGCTGGGTCATCGTCGGGTCATCACCCTCGTTGTGACCAAACCGGCGATAGCAGAACATGTCGATGACCACGTCCTTGCCGAACTGCTGGCGGTACTCGATGGCCACCCGAGCGGCGAAGGTGACGGCTTCGGGATCGTCGCCGTTGGCGTGGAAGATCGGAGCCTCGACCATCAGGGCGCTGTCGGAGGGGTACGGACTTGTCCGCGAATATCGCGGGTAGGTGGTGAAGCCGATCTGGTTGTTGACGATGAAATGCACCGCCCCGCCGGTGCGGTAGCCCTTGATGCCCATCAGGTTGAAGCATTCGGCCACCACGCCCTGGCCGGCGAAGGCGGCATCGCCATGCATCAGCAGCGGCAGGACGTGGTTGCGACCCTGGGTCGGATCCTCACGCAGTGCGAAGGCCTGCTTGGCCCGCGCCTTGCCCAACACCACCGGATTAACGCTCTCGAGGTGGCTTGGATTGGCGGTGAGCGAGAGGTGCACCCTGTTGCCGTCGAACTCTCGGTCCGATGAGGCGCCCAGATGATACTTCACATCGCCAGAGCCCTCGATGTCGGACGGCATCGAGGATCCGCCCTGGAACTCGTGGAAGATGGTCCGGTAGGGCTTGGCCATCACGGCAGCCAGGACGTTCAGCCGCCCGCGGTGGGGCATGCCGATGATGATGTCCTTCACGCCAAGCGCGCCACCACGCTTGATGATCTGCTCCATCGCCGGGACCATCGATTCGCCACCGTCGATGCCGAAGCGCTTGGCGCCGGGATAGCGCTTCGCCAGAAACCGCTCGAAGGATTCCGCTTCGATCAGCTTCTTGAGGATGGCGATCTTGCCTTCCGGCGTGAAGCTGATCTCCTTGTCGTGGCCCTCGATGCGCTGTTGCAGCCAGGCCTTCTCCGCCGGGTCTGAGATGTGCATGTACTGCACACCCACATGGCCGCAGTAGGTGCGTTTGAGGATCGCCAGGATCTCGCGCACTGTGCCCGTTTCGAGGCCCAGCACGTAGTCGAGGAAAATCGGCCGATCGAAGTCCGGTTCGGCAAAGCCGTAGCTGGCCGGGTCCAGTTCGCTGGCGTCGCCCTCGGTGACGGCGATGCCGAGCGGGTCGAGATCCGCCCGCAAGTGCCCGCGCATGCGATAGGCGCGGATCATCATGATCGCGCGCAGGGAATCCAGCGTGCGAGCGCGCACCTCGTCCGGCGTGGCGGCGGGCTGGGATTCCTCGATGCGGGACTTGATCTTGGCTTCCACGGCCGGCCAAAGGCCATCCATGGCCGACAGCCAGTCAGGCCTCGGCTCTTTGGTTGGCGTCGGCGCCCAGGGCGGCGGGACGATCAACAGCCTGACGGCATCCGGCGCGTCCGCAAGAGTCTCGAAGAAGGCGGCCCAGGAGGGCTCGACTGACGCCGGGTCGTTGACCCAGCGCGCCTGCAGGTCTTCCACGAATCCGGCGTTGCCGCCGTAGAGAAATGAAGTCTCGGCCAGGATCTCGTTCAGCCGGCCGGCATCGTCCGCCATGTCAACATTCCTTGTGCGCCGCCGCACGCGGCAAGGCGCAGACCGTCAGATATGTATCGTGAAGCCTCTTTGCGACAAAGCGCCCAGGCTCCGCTGCGACGCCAAGAACGCCGCCAGGAATCAGCCGTTCAGCAGCTCCACCAGTGTGTGGCCGAGGGCGGCTGGAGATGGCGAAACGCGGATACCCGCCGCTTCCATGGCGGCGATCTTGTGGTCCGCCCCGCCTTTGCCGCCGGAGATGATCGCCCCGGCGTGGCCCATGCGCCGTCCCGGCGGCGCCGTCCGCCCGGCGATGAAGCCGACCATGGGCTTCTTCTTGCGATGCGTGCGCACGAACTCGGCCGCGTCCTCTTCGCCCGAACCGCCAATCTCGCCGATCATGATGATCGATTGGGTCGCCTCGTCGTGCAGGAACATGTCCAGCACGTCGATGAATTCGGTTCCCTTTACCGGGTCGCCGCCGATGCCGACGGCGGTCGACTGGCCAAGACCAACCTGACTTGTCTGGAACACCGCCTCATAGGTCAGAGTCCCCGAGCGCGAAACCACACCCACCGATCCGCTGCGGAAGATGGATCCTGGCATGATGCCGATCTTGCAGGCCTCCGGCGTGAGGACTCCGGGGCAGTTGGGACCGATCAGGCGAGACCTCGAGCCCGACAGGGCGCGTTTGACCTGAACCATGTCGACCACCGGAATGCCTTCGGTGATGGTGACGATCAAAGGAATCTCGGCGTCGATGGCCTCCAGGATGGCGTCGGCGGCGAATGGTGGGGGGACATAGATCGCAGTCGCATCGACCTTCACCTTGGCAGCCGCCTCGGCGACCGTGTCGAAAACCGGCAAGCCCAGATGGGTTGAACCGCCCTTTCCCGGAGACACGCCGCCGACCATGAGGGTGCCGTAGGCGATCGCCTGCTCGGTATGGAAAGTGCCCTGCGCCCCGGTCATGCCCTGGCAGATGACGCGAGTCTGCTTGTCGACGAGGATCGCCATTCTTTCCGCCGGACCGCCGTTCAGGACTTGATCATGAGGAGGTCGAGCACGACCTCGCCGTGGTCGGCGAACACATTGAAAAAATAGAGTCCGCCGGCGCCCGCCGCGGCCTGGAAATCTGCCTGTTTGACGGCTGTCCAGGCGCCGTTGGTGAGCCCGTAGCGCCAGGTGGACTTGCCTTTCGCATCAGTCTCGGGGGGGAACCCAAGCCAGGTCTTGGCATCGCCGATAGCCTGGCCAAGTTGGAACTGGGTCACCCGGGCGGTGCAGGCCGTCAGGTGGAATTGGCCCTTCATTCCCTGCCACGCATAGATCGAGACCCGTTCGTTGCCGACGGTCGAGGTCCGGGCGATGCCCTCGGTGGGCGTCACGCCCTCCATGTTGGTGGGCAGGACCTCGGTCGTTGTCCAACCGGCTCCACCTAGCGCCGCCTTGACTGCCGCGAAGTCGGTATGGGTGTCGCCACAGATCTTCTGGAATGCGTCGAAGGCCGGCGAGGCCGCCGCCGGCAAGGCGACGCACGAGGCCAGTGCCGCCAAGAAAGTGGCTTTCAGGATGTTCATGCCGCGCGTTCCCTTACTGCTTTGACGATCTTTTCGGCCCCATCGGCCAGGTCGTTGGCCGGAGTGACATCCAGGCCGCTGTCCCTGAGGATCTGTTTGCCGAGCTCGACATTTGTGCCTTCGAGTCGAACGACCAGCGGCACGCTGAGGCCCACTTCCTTCACCGCCGCAACCACGCCCTCGGCGATGATGTCACAGCGCATGATGCCGCCGAAGATGTTGACCAGAATGCCCTTCACATTGGGATCGGCGGTGATGATCTTGAACGCCGCGGTGACCTTTTCCTTCGAGGCGCCGCCGCCGACGTCGAGGAAGTTCGCCGGTTCCGCGCCATAGAGCTTGATGATGTCCATGGTCGCCATGGCCAGGCCCGCGCCGTTGACCATGCAACCAATTTCGCCATCGAGCGCAATGTAGGAGAGCTCGTGCTTGGCCGCCTCGATCTCCTTGGCGTCCTCCTCGGTCTCGTCACGCAGGCCCGCGATGTCTGGATGGCGGTAGAGGGCGTTGTCGTCGAACGACACTTTGGCATCGAGCACGACGAGACGGCCTTCGGCCGTGACGATCAGGGGGTTGATCTCCAGCAGGCTCATGTCGTTGGCCAGGAACGCCTTGTAGAGCGCCGGGAGCAGGCTGCGCGCCTGTTTGGCCTGATCGCCGGTAAGGCCAAGCGCCTTTGATAGAAGCGCGCTGTGATGCGGCCAGGGACCTGTCGCCGGATCGATCGAGAAGCTGACGATCTTCTCTGGCTGTGTGGCCGCCACTTCCTCGATGTCCATGCCGCCCTCCGTGGAGGCGACAACGGCGACGCGACTGGTTTCGCGATCGACGAGCAAAGAGAGATAGAGTTCGCGTGCGATCGCCGCCCCTTCCTCAATGTACAGTCGACGGACGACCCGGCCTTTTGGTCCTGTCTGATGAGTGACAAGGGTCATGCCCAGCATCCGGCTCGCTTCCGTGCGCAGGTCCGCGATCGACTTGACCACCTTGACCCCGCCGCCCTTGCCCCGTCCGCCGGCGTGGATCTGTGCTTTGACCACCCAGACCGAGCCACCGAGCTTCTCCCCGGCCGCAACCGCCTCCTCGACGCTGAACGCCGGATAGCCGCGCGGCACAGGCGCGCCGAACTCGGCCAACACGGCCTTGGCCTGGTGTTCATGGATGTTCATGCAAGGAACCGCGTCAGGGGAAGAGCCCGGCGCTTATAGGCGAGGCCTTTGCGGCGGCGCAACGCCGACCGCGGAACACGGCGCTAATCAGGCTCATAGATTCAAAACGTAGTTCCATTACTTCAGAACGCGCTCTGTCACCTCGCGCCGTAACGCATCATGAACATCTCCACCGCCCAGGCGACCTGTTTGGCGATCGCCTCTGACGACGGCTTGGACTGGACGCCGAGCGTCACTTCCAGATGGTGGATGCGGCACAATCCAAGGAATTGCCAGGCCGCCTCCCCGCAGTCCTCGGGCCTGATCTCGCCACGCGCCTTTGCGATTCGAAAGTATTCGGACAGGCGATCATGCCCGACCATGGGTCCGGAATCGAAAAAGGTCCGAGCCAGCTCAGGCGAGCGGCGCGCCTCGGCGATGACGATCTGAAACGTTCGGACAGCCCAGTCGGAGTAGGTGCGGTCGAGGAACCGTTCGCCGAATTTCTGCAGCACTTCGGGGACCGGCCGTTCGTCGGCGAAGTCAACGATCTCGGATCCGACCCGGCCGCAGGATTCGCGAATGTAGGCTTCGAACAGCGCTTCCTTGCTGCTGAAGTAGTTGTACAGCGTGCCCTTTGAGCCGCCCAGCCTGGCGGCGATGTTCGACATCGAGGCCGCCTGAAAGCCTTCCTCGCCGAACACCTCGCTGGCGACGGCCAGGATAGAGTCGCGGCGTTGGTCCTTGCGAGTGGTTTGCGCTGTTTCCATCTACTTCTGACCGTACTGTACGGTTGTGGGTTGACAAGTCGAACGTGAAGGCTAGCCTAAGAGAATGACCGTACGGTACGGTCATTCTAGGGGATTTCGGGTGAATGTCCAGTCGCGCCGCAACTGCCGCGATCTCGTCCGCCTTGACCCTCGTCGCCTGCGCGGCGATTCCCCCAGCGCGCCTCGCGGACGTGAAACCGGCCTCGGCCTATCGCGCGGACCGGACCTTCACGGCTCCGGCGACGACATGGCCAGGCGACGGTTGGTGGCGCGCGTACAATGATCTGCAACTCGACCATCTTATAGACGAAGCCATAGACAGCGCGCCTAACGTCGCCGAGGCCAAGGCGCGGGTCGACAAGGCCGACGCCCTGGTCGGGGAGTCCCGGGCGAGCCTGCTCCCTTCTCTTCAGGGTCAGGCCCAAGTCGCCGAGACCAAACAAAGTTACAACGTCGGCATTCCGCCGGCCTTTGTCCCGCACGGCTGGAACAGCTTCGGCCAGGTGACGCTCAACTTCAGTTGGGAGTTGGATTTCTGGGGCAAGAATCGCAAGGCGCTGGCGGCGGCGGTGTCCGACGCGAAAGCCAGCGAGGCTGATCTCGCCGAAGCGAGGCTCGTGCTTTCCACGGCAATCGCTTCCGCCTACGCCGACTTCACCCGTCTATGGGCCGAGCGGGACGTGGCCGAACGCGCGGTCAATTCGCGCGAAGAGACGCTCGATCTTGTCCAGCGCCGCGTCTCCAACGGTCTCGACACACACGGAGAGCTTGCGCAGGCGCAGGCCGGTCCCGACAACGCGCGAGCCGATCTCGCCGCTATCGACGAAGATATCGCCCTTTCCAGAGACAGAATTGCAGCCCTGATGGGCGATGGGCCCGATCGCGGGCTAGCCATAGAGCGTCCTTCCGCACCCGTACTGACGCACTTCGGCCTGCCGCCGCGCCTCGCCGCCGACCTCATAGGCCGCCGTCCCGACCTTACCGCGGCTCGCTGGCGAGCCCAGGCCGCCGCCAGTCGTATCGGAGTCGCCAAAGCCCAGTTCTATCCGGACATCAATCTGGCTGCCTTCGCCGGCTATGAGTCTCTCGGACTGTCGAAGCTCTTCATGTCAGGCTCCGGCGTGGGCCAGGTCGGCCCGGCGATCACCTTGCCGATTTTCGAGGGCGGGCGCCTCAGGGCCAACCTCAAGGGCGCCCGCGCAGACTATGAGACGGCGGTCACCAGCTACGACGAGACCCTGACGCAGGCTCTGCAAGACGTGGCGGACGCCGCCGCCAGCGAAAGGGCCCTTGGGCCTCGCCTGCAGCAGAGCTCTGACGCCCTGGCGGCCGAGGAGGAGGCCTATCGTATCGCCCGCCTCCGCTACGAAGGTGGCCTCTCCAACTACCAGAGCGTGCTTCAGGTCGAAGATGCTGTTCTCGCAAATCGGCGAATCGTGGCCGATCTCAGGGCGCGCGCCTTCACTCTCGATGTGCAGCTGATCCGCGCTCTCGGCGGCGGCTACCAGACAAACTGACATTCAACCGCGACGAGGCTTGGTTCATGCCCGACACCGCCGAGTTCCGCACCGAGGCCACCCACGCGGCTCCGGCGCCAACCGTCCGCAGGCCAAGCCTGCGCTCGCGCCTATTCGCCTTGCTGGGCGTCGGCGTGGCCCTGGTTGCTATCGTCTGGTTCGGCTGGTGGTTCGTGGTCGGTCAGTTCCATGTGACCACGGACAACGCCTACGTCGATGCCGATGTCGCCGACATCACGCCGCTGGTCCCGGGACCCGTGGTCCAGGTGCTCGCCGTCGATACCCAGGCCGTGAGGGCCGGCCAGCCGTTGG
>DASXGB010000221.1:0-25907 GCA_036489325.1 Caulobacteraceae bacterium | reverse complement strand
GTCTCACACATTCATGCCAGGCCAGCGACATTTGGGGTCTCGGCCGGCGCCCCTCAAGCCGAGCCGGCGGACCAGCCTGCGCTCCCTAGTTTGGTGCCCAGGAAAGGACTCGAACCTTCACGGCCGTTAAGCCACTGGCACCTGAAGCCAGCGCGTCTACCAATTCCGCCACCTGGGCCCGCCCGCCCCAGCGCGCGAGGCGGCGACGCATAGGGCGCCGTCCCCGTGAGGTCAACGGCGCCGGCGTTGCGCCTCGCCAAGCCCTCGTCTATCGCAAGCGCGCGCGGCCGGCGCGCGTCTACAAGGTGATGAATGAAGGATTTGGCGACGGTCTTCGGAGGCTCGGGCTTCTTGGGTCGCCACGTCGTCCGCGCCCTGGCGCGAGAGGGCTACCGAGTGCGCGTCGCCGTTCGCCGCCCGGCTCTGGCCTATTGTCTCCGCTTGCTGGGCGATGTCGGTCAGATCGAAATCGTTCAGGCCAATCTGCGGGACGAGGAGTCCATCGTCCGCGCCCTGGACGGGGCCGAGGTCTGCGTCAACTGCGTGGGCATTCTTTTCGAATCGGGACGCCAGAAGTTCGAGGACCTGCATGTCGAGGGCGCCCGGCGGGTGGCCGAGGCCAGTGCGGCGTCGGGGGTCGGGAGGCTCGTCCACATCTCGGCGATCGGCACCGATGCCGACAGCCCTTCCGCCTACGCCCGCACCAAGGCGGCCGGCGAAGCCGCCGTTCGCGCGGCCTATCCTGCAGCGAGCCTCCTTCGGCCATCGGTGGTGTTCGGCCCGGAAGACGATTTCTTCAATCGTTTTGCCGAGATGGCGACCTGGGCGCCGGCTCTGCCACTGGTCGGCGGTGGCCACACCCGGTTCCAGCCGGTGTTCGTGAGCGATGTGGCTCAGGCTGTCACCGCGGCGCTCGCAACCTCTGGCGGCCAGACCTATGAGCTGGGCGGCCCGACGGTCTACAGCTTTGAGGGTTTGATGCGGCTGATGCTGGCCGTCATCGACAGGAAACGGGGCCTGGTGTCGGTTTCGTTCGGCCTGGCCGGCCTTCTCGGAAAGGTCGGCGAGATGATGGCCCGGACGGGCTTGATGACACCGCCTCTCACCGCCGATCAGGTCGAACTTCTGCGCGCAGACAACGTGGTCTCGAACGGGGCTCTGGGCCTCGTCAGTCTCGGCGTGGCGCCATCCGCGGCCGAGCCGATTCTGCCCACCTATCTCTATCGCTTTCGACGCCGCGGCCAGTACGCCGAGGAGCTCCGCGCCGCGGTGTCGTCAGGCGTCGTCTAGGGAAGACCCCCCGATGGAAGATACACCCGCGCGCCGCCGGGGCCGCCTGTGGCTCAATATCGGCGAGGCCGCGGCCATCCTGGCGGTGATCATCGCCGGACTGAACTATTGGGATTCCCACCGCGAGCACGAGGCGCAGGCCCAACGCGACTCGGCGCAGGCGCGGCGGACCGCCCTCGCCTCGGCCCTGACGCTGGAGTCCGAGGTCCAGCTCGCTGGTCGGCGGCTGGCCCTCAAGGCGGTCGATCCTGGGCAGGTGATCGAGTCCCAGCACTATGTCTTTCCGCACGAGATTGTGGATCATGCGGTCGACGTCACGGCCGCCGCGCCGGTCATTGAACAATCCTGGCTTGCCCCCGGCCTCGTCCGGCAGCTGGCTGCCCGCCATGCCCCGCCCGAGGGCCGTGGCCGCCTGCCGGTGGCGATCGTCACCACCTACCTCGCCGGAGGCGAAATCCGCCAGGACCGTTCGCTGTATCTCGTCGGTTACATCTGGCGCCGCAGGTTTCTCCGCGCCTCGGAGATCAGCCTCCAGGGGTTGGCGTTCCGAGGCCGACTCTCCGCCGCCGATCCGCAAGTCGCAGTCGAGAAAGCCTGGGCCGCAAACCCCTGAACCCTACTTCAGATAGGTGTCGAACCAGCTGAGAGTCCGCCGTTCGGCGTCGGCGGCGTGGGCGGGATCGCGCAGGCCGTGGCCCTCGCCCGGATAGACCGCCATGAACGTCGGAACACCCAGGTCGCGGAGCGCGTGCCAGAACTCCTGGGTCTGGGGATAGGGGCACTCGATATCCTGAGCCCCGACAAACTCCAGCGTCGGCGTGACCACGTTCCTGATGAAGTCGATCGGAGAGGAGCGGGCGTAGACGGCCGGATCGTCATAGGCAGACTTGCCGAAGTAGGGGATCATCCATTCGTCGATGCCGTTCTCGCCGTAGTAGGACAGCCAGTCGCTGATCCCCGCCGCCGCCACAGCCACCTTGAAGCGGTGGGTCTGGGTCACCGCCCACATGGTCATGTAGCCGCCATAGCTGCCGCCGGTGAGGCCGAGCCGGTTGGGGTCGATCGGCGCCGCGGCGATGGCCGCATCCACGCCGGCGAGAATATCTCTGAGGTCGCCGTGGCCGAAGTCCCGCACATTGGCGAGCGTGAACGCCTCGCCCTGGCCGAAGCTGCCGCGCGGGTTGGGAAGAAACAGGGCGTAGCCGCGCGCCAGTAGGTCGCGGTCGGTTCCGGGCTGAATGAAACGCGGCGTCACGGCCGCCGCCGGTCCGCCATGGACGATCGTGATCATGGGCAGCTTGCCGGCCTTTCCTGCGCCGGCGGGCAGAAGCAGCCAGCCCTGCACCTGAAATGCATCACTTCGCCAGGTGAGGCTGTGGGCCTCGACCGAGACCTCGAGGCCGGCGTTCGCGCTGGTGATGTCCTTCCACGCGCCGATCGCGCCGACAGCCAGCTCAGGCGGCCTCGAGAAGTCCTGGCGAGTGGTTGCCGTAACACCTGTGGGACAGCCCAGAGAGACGCCCGCTTCCGGTCCGCCCAGGGTCGCCTGCCCGCTCCACAGGACGGTTGGTTGGCCGCCATCGCGCTGAAAACGCACGATCTCGTTCAAAGCGCCTGCCAGCAGACTTGCCAGCAGGTGGCCGTCGCAATCCCAGGCCAGGGATTCGGCGGAAGCCGTCATGCCGGGGGTCAGGTCGCGGGCCGAGCCGCCGGACAGAGGCGCCAGATAGACATCGCCACCGGTCGAGCCGAAGTCACTCATGATGCCGCCGATGAACGCGACACTTTGGCCGTCGGGCGAGACCCGGGGATGGGCGATCTGCATCTGCGGCGTCGGCGGCGAAAAGATCACCTGAGCGCCGGCGGGCGTGAAACGATAGAGTTTGGCGGTCCACCAGTTGGCGTCGCCGTCGCCGGCCGCTGCCGTCCCGACGAAGGACCCGTCCGGCGCGGGGTCATACTCATAGACGAAGAGATTGGCCGGCGAAACGAAGTCCAGGCGGCCCCCCGTCAGCACCGCAATCCGCTGTTCCGGCGGCGGCCCGCCGAGATCGCCCGTGATCGGCGCCCCGGCCTGTGTCGCGCCCACCTCCTTGTTTGCGCCGGCCACTGCGAGCACGGCCAGGCGCCCGTCCTTGAGGAATCTCAGATGCTCCAGCGTGCCGTCAAATTGGAGAATGCGGGCGAGATCGCCGCCGTCGGCGTTGGTCTCATAGATCTCGCGGCCGTGGCCCGAAGGATCGCGCAACGTAAAGGCCAGGTGGGCGCCGTCCGGGGACCAGGCGATCGAAGCGGGGGCGCAGGCAGGGAGGCTTCCGCAGGGAAGCATGACACTGGTCGGCGCCGCTACGTCGAGCCTGCGGATCAACAGCTGACGGCGGGGCCCGATCGGACCGGCCGGGGTCGTGTCGCCCTCCACCGAAGCCAGGCGTGTCCCGTCCGGCGAGAGGGCGAACTCGACGTAACTGTGAATTGGGCGTTCCGCAGACCGGGCGCCCGACACGGCCAAGACTGTCGCCGCGGCGGACGCGAGAAGGTGAAGGTTCTTCATGGTCTCCGGCGTTTTGCGGCCCGTCCGCTCCTGATCGGGGCAACCCGGCTGAAATGCAATCGCCGTCAGGATTCGGGCAGCTCGCCAGCGTAGCGGGCGCGCGGCCGGATAAGCGCGCCCTCGGCAATCTGCTCCAGCGCATGGGCTGTCCAGCCCGAGCACCGCGCCGTGGCGAAGAGGGCGAACGGCGCCTCGGGCGGAAGATCGAGCGCGCGCGCCAGGGCGAAAAGCGCGAAGTCGGCATTGTCACGCTCGCCGGTGGCCGCCGATATCGCACGCCTGAGAGCCTCCAGCGGCGCGGGAGCGGCGAAGGCGCGCAACAGGGCCTCGGCGCGCGGATCTCCATCTGGATAAAGTGGATGTCCGAATCCAGGGGCGGTGACGCCATGCGCAAGGCGGGCGGCGACGGCCTCGGCCGGGCCCAGACGCTCCGCCTCTTCGGCAAGGCGACCGACGCCGGCGATCGCGCCGCCATGCAGAGGCCCGGAGAGGGTCGCCATGCCGGCCAGAGCACACGCCGACAAGGAGGCGCCGGTGGAAGCGGCCACGCGGCAGGCGAATGTGGAGGAATTGAGCTCGTGATCGGCCATCAACACCAGGGAACGACGAATGAGATCGAGCCCGCTCTTGCCGCAGCCCCACGCCCTTCCCAGGCGCTCATGGATCGGTCCGCCGCCGATCTCGCCGACAAAGGCATCGCAGACGACGTCGAGCAAGCTGGCCGCTTCATCGGCGAGTTCGCGCGCCGTCAGCTCTCGTGATGGCGGCGCTTCGGCGGCGCGCAACGCCAGGGCCGCGAAGGCCCGCGCCTGCATGGAAGGCTGCCCAGGCGGCGCCGGGCGGAGGGTGCGACGGACGGCGACGCCCTTACCGCCGCGCAGCAGCCGGGCGACACTTTCCAGGGTTTCAGTTTCGGCGAGGCGGACGGCGTCACGCCCACGATAGTAAAGCCGGCCGCCAGCGACCGTGGTGATGGCCGATGTCAATACCGGCTCGCCCCAAGCGATGGCGTCGGCGGCCACGTCTGCCGCCTTGCGGCCGCGGGCCTTGCGGATCCTGAGCGCGGCGACATCGCTGGCGCGATAGCGGCTGCGGCGCGGATCGCTGGGGTCGGGCTCGGCCTGGACGCGGCCGCGGCTGACATAGGCGTAGAGCGTTTGCGCCCGCACGCCCAGCCGCTCGAGAACTTCTTCGGATTTGAGCCAGTCGGTCATATTGATCAGATTGATCAATCTTGATTCGGGGATTGAAATCTCTCATTGGCCGGCGATGATTTCAAGGAGAGAGTGATGGACGTCTCCGATGGCCTGGAAGGCGTGATCGCAGCGGAAACGATTTTGTCGGACGTCGACGGCGCCGCGGGGCGGTTGACTATCCGCGGCCACTCCCTCGACGAGATCGCCGGCCGATGGACCTTCGAGGAGGTGGCGTCGCTGTTGTGGAGCGGCTTCTTCTCACCCCTGCCGGCCGACTTCCGCGCCGCCTTGGGCTCGGCCCGCGTGGCTGTGGCGGCCGAGATCGAGGCCCTGGACGACGCGCTTGCCCGCCACCCGCCGATCGAGGCGATGCGCGCTCTGACTGCGCGGCTCGCCGACGGCGACGAGCTGGCGACAGCCCTTCGCCTGACCGCCGCGCCGGCCGTGTTTACGGCCGCGGCGCTGAGGGTCCGCACCGGTCAAAGACCGATCGAGCCTGATCCCTCGCTTTCACATGCGGCGGACATCCTGCGTCTGTGCCGTGGCGAACCGGCGAGCCCCGCAGAGATCGCCGCGCTGGAGGCCTATCTCGTCACGATCTGCGATCATGGGTTCAACGCCTCAACCTTCGCCGCACGCGTCGTGGCCTCGACCCGCGCCGGCCTCGTTTCGGCTGTGTTGGCCGGGATCAGCGCCCTCAAGGGTCCGCTCCACGGCGGCGCGCCGGGTCCGGTGATCGAGATGCTCGACTCGGTGGGCGCGCCCGCCAACGCCCGCGCTTGGCTGGAGGCCGCGCTCGACCGCGGCGACCGGCTGATGGGCTTTGGTCATCGGGTCTACCGGGTGCGCGACCCACGTGCCGATGCGCTCAAGCGGGCGGTCAAGATCTTGGGCGCCGGCTCAAACGTCCTGCCGGGTCGCCTGGCCCTGGCCGAGGCCGTGGAGACGGCGGCGCTGCAGATTCTGCGCGAGCGCAAGCCGAACCGCTCCTTGGACACCAACGTCGAACTCTACACCGCGCTCCTGCTGGAGGCCCTCGCCTTTCCGCCTGAGGCCTTCACCTGCGTCTTCGCCATGGGTCGCGTCGCCGGTTGGATCGCCCACGCTCGCGAGCAGGTGGCGGGCGGCCGGCTGATCCGCCCGGCATCGCGATACGTGGGTCCCCGGCCGCTGGAAGCCGCCTGACCCTGTAGCCGTCTGGCGGAACGGACTAAGCTCCGCCGATGAGCTCCGCCGATCGCGCCCAGTCCGCCAACCAGGTGACCCTGCTTTCGGTCGCCGTGGCGGTGACGCTCGTTGTGCTCAAGATCGGGGTCTGGTGGTTTAGCCACTCAATCGCCCTGTTGGCCTCGGCGCTCGATTCTGGGCTGGATCTGATCGCCTCGCTCTCGACCTTCTTCGCGGTCCGCTACGCCGCCGCCCCGCCGGACCGGGAGCACCGGTTCGGCCACGGCAAGGCCGAAGCTTTCGCCAGCCTGATGCAGGCCGGACTGGTGTTCGCCTCCGCAGCGCTGATCACCCAACAGGCCATCGTCCACCTCATCCGGCCGGCGGGGATACAGCGCGAATCCTGGGCCATCGGCGTGATGCTGGTCTCGATCGTGCTCACCGGCGGCCTGATCTTCGCCCAGACGCGGCATCTGAAGAAGGCGTCGTCCGTGGCTGTTTCGGCCGATCGCATCCACTATGGCGCTGACCTTGCTTCCAACGTCATCGCCCTCCTGGCCATCGCCGCCGCCTGGGCCGGCCAGGCGTGGCTGGATCCCGTAGGCGGCCTGGCCATGGCGGCCATTCTGCTTTGGGGAGCGGTGAAAGTATTTCGGGATTCCTCAGATCAGCTGCTCGACCATGAGCTGCCCGACGAGGATCGCCGCAAGATCATCGACCTGATGACTCAGGATAAGGCCATCAATCATATCCATCAGTTGCGCACCCGCGCCTCCGGTCCGATCGTACACATCCAGCTGCATGCCGACCTCGATCCTGACATGACCCTTGATCAGGCGCACCGGGTTGTGGTGGCGGCAGAACGTCGGGTGCTGGAGGCTTTTCCGGACGCCGATATCCTGATCCACGCCGATCCGCGTGGGCGCGCGGAGCCTCACGGCGGGCCATTTGGCGAGGTCCAGATCGCACAGGAAAAGCCGGTATAAACTTAGCCTTAACGGGCGAAGGCGTTGTTCGGCTGACACCGAACCGGGTATAGCTCGCGGCGCCGCCAATGAACCTTGTCCGCACTCTTCATCACTTCCCTCTCGACCCGGCCTCGCGCCAGGTCCGCCTGTCCCTTGGCGAGAAGCGGATCAATTTCGTTGAAGAGATCGTCCGCTACTGGGAGCAGCCGAAACAATTTTTCGAGCTCAACCCGTCCGGCCTCACGCCCGTGCTGGTCGAGCAGGGATCGAGCGGCGATCCGCTGATCATTCGCGAAGCCCGCGCCATCCTCGAGCATCTCGAGAGCGAGACGACAGGCTACGACCTGCTGGGTTCCACGCCTGCCGATCGCGCCGAAACGCGACGCCTGATGCAGTGGTTCGACCGCAAGTTCGACAATGAGGTCAATTCCTACCTGCTGCGCGAGAAACTCGAGAAGCGGCTCCTCAAACTTGGCGCCCCCGATCTCTACAGCCTGCGCACAGGCCGCGAGGCGCTTCGCACCCACCTTGTCTATTTCGAAAAGCTGCTGCAGGCGCGGGACTGGCTGGGCGGGCGCCGCCTTAGCCTGGCCGACTTCGCTGCCGCCGCGCACCTGTCGGTGCTGGACTATTTCGGCGACGTGCCCTGGCGGGACTTCGGCCAGATGAAGACCTGGTACATGAAGATCAAGTCGCGGCCGGCCTTCCGACCCATCCTCCTCGACCGCTGGCCCGGCCTGCCGCCGTCGACCCATTATGACGACCTCGACTTCTAACGCCGACCTCGACTCCATCCGATCGGCCGCGCGGGATCTTGGCTTCGACGTCTGCGAGATGACGCCCCTGCCCAGCGACTGGCCGGCCGCGGCCGCCCTCAGGGCCTTCGTCGCGGCAGGGCGTCACGGGACCATGGAGTGGATGGCGCGCACGCTCGATCGCCGGGCTCATCCGACCGCCATGTGGCCAAAGGCGAGATCCGCCGTGGTCGTCGGAATGAACTATGGTCCAGACGACGACCCCATGGCGGCACTGGCGGAACGGTCGCGGGCGGCGATCTCGATTTACGCCCAGGGCCGGGACTATCACGGCCTCATCAAGGGCCGCCTCAAACACCTCGCCGGCCTTGTTCGGCGGATTGGCGGCGAGGCGAAGGTGTTCGTCGACACCGCTCCGCTGATGGAAAAGCCCCTGGCGGCCCTGGCCGGGGTCGGCTGGCAAGGCAAGCATACCAACCTCGTCTCGCGGGAATTCGGCTCGTGGCTGTTTCTGGGCGTGATCCTTTCGACGCTCGAGATGAAGGCCCCGGAGCCGGCGGAAGACGCCTGCGGCTCCTGCCGCGCCTGCCTCGACGTCTGTCCGACGAACGCCTTTCCGGCGCCCTATCAGCTCGACGCCAGCGCCTGTCTTTCCTACCTTACGATCGAGCACGTCGGGCCGATTCCAGAGACGTTTCGCGCGGCCATGGGCAATCGGATCTTTGGCTGCGACGACTGCCTGGCGGTATGTCCGTGGAACAAGTTCGCCAGGGCCGGACGCGAAGCAAAGCTTCAGGCGAGGGACGATCTGCGCTCGCCGCCGTTAGCTGACCTTTCGACGCTCGACGACGCCGCCTTTCGCGTCCGATTTTCCGGCAGCGCGGTCAAACGCATCGGTCGCGACCGTTTCCTACGCAACGTCCTCTATGCGATCGGCAATTCCGGCGATCCGGCGCTCAAGACCGCTGCCAGCGAAAGTCTCGACGACGGTGACGAGACAGTGCGTGAGGCGGCGCGCTGGGCTCTGGATCGGCTAGCCGCGACCCACTGAGCTCTGGTCCGGCAGGACATCGATCAGGTTGAGCTTGAACATCAGCACCGCCCCTGGCGGGATCGGTCCGGCGCCCTTGTCGCCATAGCCTAGCTTCGGTGGAAGATAGATCAGCCACTCATCGCCCGGGCGCATCAACTGCAGCGCCTCCTGCCAACCAGGTACGAGATCGTGCACGGTCATCACGGCCGGCTGGCCGCGCTCGTATGAGGAATCGACCACGCGACCGTCGAGTAGCTTGGCCTCGTAGTCGACCTTCACTTCGTCCGCGAGCTTGGCCTTGATGCCAGTCGCCGGACCGGAATGAAGGATCCGGTATTGCAGGCCATCCTTGGTGATGATGACGCCAGGCGCGTGGGCGTTCTTGGCCAGGAAGGCGCGGCCTTCGGCGGCCGGGTCCGGCGCGGCGGCGGACGGACCCTTGGCGCAGGCGGTCAGGGCCAGCGCCAAGAACAGGGTGGTTGCGATCTTCATACAACCCTCGGCGGATAGCCGCGTTCGCGCAGCGCGTCGACGATTTCCGCAGTGTGCTGGGCGTCGCGTGTTTCGACCATCAGGTCGAACTCAGCCCCCTTGGCCGGCACGTCGAGGGCCAGGCGATTGTGGGCCACCTCGAGGATGTTGCCGCCGAGCTCGCCTATGGCCGCCGAAACCGCGGCCAGCAGCCCCGGCCGGTCGTCGCCGACGATGCGCAGCGACACCAGCCGCTGGGCGCGGACCAGCTCGCGGGTCAGGACTGAGGCCAGCAATCGCGGATCGATGTTGCCGCCGGTGATGACCAGGCCGCACTTCTTGCCGCGGAAGCGCTCGGGAAAGGCGATCAGCGCCGCCAAGCCAGCCGCGCCCGCGCCTTCAGCCACGGTTTTCTCGATGTTGCAGTAGAGCGCGATCGCGCGTTCGAAGAACGGCTCCTCGAGGAGCAGCACATCGTCGATCAGCGGCCGAGCGACGGCGTACGTGAGATCGCCCACGCTCTTCACCGCGATGCCCTCGGCGATGGTCTGCCCACCGCAGGGCGCATTCAAGCCGCGCATCCGGCCGGTGAAGGACGGGAACATCGCCGGCTCGACACCGATGACCTCGATGTCCGGCTTGATCGTCTTGGCGGCGGTGGCCATGCCGGCGATCAGCCCCCCGCCGCCGATCGGGATGGGCAGGATCTCCAGATCTGGCGCGTCCTCGAGCATTTCCAGGGCCACGGTCCCCTGGCCGGCCATGACTTCGAGGTCGTCGAAGGGGTGGATAAAGACCAGCCCCCGCTCGGCCTCCAGTTCGCGCGCTCGGGCGTAGGCGGAATCGAAGCCCTCGCCGTCGATGACCACGGTGGCGCCGAATTCGCGCGTCTGCTGCACCTTCACGTGCGGCGTTCCGCGCGGCATGACGATGGTCACCGGCACGCCCATGCGCTCACCGTGATAGGCCAGGCCCTGAGCGTGATTTCCGGCGGAGGCGGCGATCACCCCTCGCCTGCGCTCTTCGCCGGTCAGGTGGCTGAGGCGATTGAGCGCGCCGCGCTCCTTGTAGGCCGCGGTGAACTGCAGGTTCTCGAACTTGACCCAGATCTCGGCGCCCGTGATCTGCGACAGGGTTCGCGAATAGCGGCAGGGCGTGCGCTCAACCTGGCCGGCGATGCGCCCGGCGGCGGCCCTGATGTGGTCGAGGCTGAGGGTCATGAAGAGTCGATGGGGGAGAAAAGACGTCGGAGCCCTAATTGGAAAATCGTCGCCCCGCTAGGGCCACGGCGCTAAGAGCGTCGCAAAAGGGGCGAGGATGCGGCGACTGATTCTCTTCCGGCACGCCAAGACCGAGGCGCGATCGCAGGCAGGGGACGATTTCTCCCGCCGCCTGACCGACAGGGGAGGGAGCGAGGCGGCGCTGATGGGCGAGGTGCTTTCGCAAGCTGGCTATCAACCCGACCTGGTCCTGGTCTCGCCGGCGGCGCGTGCGGTTGAAACCTGGGATGGCATGGCCGCCAGCTTCCCGAAGGCCAGGGTTGAGAGGCGCAAGGCCCTCTACGACGCCACGCCTGAAGAGATCGCCGAGGAAACCGAACACGATACGTCCGCGGCTGACACGGTGATGGTGGTCGGCCACAACCCGGGCCTGCAGGAGCTGGCGGTCAATCTGCTGATCGACAACGCCGGCTCGCACCACGACATCGAGGTCCTGTCGGCGGGATTCCCGACGTCGGCGGCCGCGGTGTTCGTCTATGATGAGGCCGGGCGCGCCAGCCTCGAAGCCGTCCATTTCGCCCGCGACCACCGTCCCGACCGATGAGCCGAATCTACAAGATCCTGCAGCGCGTCGTCTGGGAAGACGCCCAGAGGAAGGGCCGGTTCGAGGGCGCTGAGGTCGATCTCCAGGACGGGTTCATCCATTTCTCGACGACGTCGCAGGCGGCGGAAACCGCGCGCCGCTATTTTCGGGACCAGGCCGATCTCCTGATCCTGGAGGTCGAGTCCGACACCCTCGGCGAGGCGCTCAAATGGGAGCCGTCGCGCGGCGGCGATCTTTTCCCCCATCTCTATGCCTCGCTCGCCTGCGAGCGGGTGATAGCGGTCCATGCTGCGCCACTGGACGACGAAGGCGTTCCTCGCCTGGATGGCCTGCCGCGGTGAGCTTCATGCACGACGCCGCCACGGCGTTCATGCGCCGGATCGATCCCGAGATCGCACACGGCCTCGCCCTGGCCGGCCTCAAAGCCGGATGGGGTCCGGTGGACCGGACGGCGCCGGATTCCGCTCTGGCGACGACGCTCGCCGGTCTTGCACTCAGCAATCCGATTGGCCTAGCCGCCGGCTTCGACAAGAACGGCGAGGCGGCGGACGCCATGCTCCGCGCCGGCTTCGGGTTCGTCGAATGCGGCACGGCGACGCCGCTCGCCCAGCCGGGCAATCCGAAACCCAGGCTGTTCCGCCTTGAGGCGGACCAGGCCGTGGTCAATCGGCTCGGCTTCAATAATCGCGGGCAGGAAGCTTTCGCCGTCGCCCTGGCGCGCCGACGCCGGTCGGGAATCGTCGGCGCCAATATAGGGGCCAACAAGGACTCGGCGGACCGGACCGCCGATTACGTCCGTGGCCTGAAGCGGCTGTGGGGCCTCGCCGACTACTTCACCATCAACATTTCATCGCCCAACACGCCGGGCTTGCGCGACCTGCAGGCCAAGTCGGCGCTCGCCGATCTTCTCGGGGCGATCTCCGAAGCCAGGCGAGGCCTCACCGATCCGGCCCGCACGCCGATTTTCCTCAAGGTCGCGCCCGACTTGTCAGACGGGGAAGTCGGCGACATCGTAGACGCGGCCGTGACCTATGATCTTCAGGGCTTGATAGTCGGCAACACCACGCTTCAGAGGCCCCCGGGACTGCGCGACCCCCGACAAGCCGAAACCGGAGGGCTCTCGGGCGCTCCGCTGATGACCCTTTCCACCCGCATTCTCGCCGAGCTCCACAAGGCCGCGTCCGGACGGCTGGCTCTGGTCGGCGCTGGCGGAGTCGCATCCGGAGCGGACGCCTACCTCAAGATCCGCGCCGGCGCCCAGGCAGTGCAGCTCTACACGGGGCTGATCTACGAGGGCCCGGGCCTCGTCGCGCGCATCCGGCGCGACCTTGCGACGCGGCTCAAGGCTGACGGCTTTTCCAGCGTTGCCGAGGCGGTTGGGGAGGCGTGACCGGCGTTCTCCGCCGCTACGGCCTGATCGCCCTTCTCGGGCTCTTGATCGTCGCAATCATAGCGTCCGGCGCCTGGCGGCTTCTCTCTTTCCATCAGCTGCAGGCGCATCATCTCCAGCTCAAGGCCTTTGTCGCCCACAGCCGCATTGAAAGCGCCGGCGCCTTCTACCTCGCCTACGTGGCGGTGGTTGTCGCCTGCACGCCGGGTCCGGGCCTCCTGTCCACCGCCTCCGGCTATCTGTTCGGCGCGGTGGCTGGCGGCCTTCTCAGCCTCGCCGCCTGCACGACCGGCTCGGTGATCGTCTATCTGGCCTGCCGCAGCGCCTTCGCTGAGATGATCCAGCGCCGCGGCGGGCCGCGGGCGCGGGCGCTGAAGGAAACGCTTGAACGCAACGCCTTCTCCTATCTGCTCACCCTAAAGCTGATGCCGATGACGCCCTATTTCCTGCCGAACGTGGCGGCCGGGCTCGCCGGCGTGCGCCTTTCGGCGGTGGTCTGGGCTTCGGCCATCGGCACGGCGCCGGTCTGTTTCATCCTGGCGAGCCTCGGCGCCGGCCTCTCTCGTGCGATCGACCGCGGCGCCTCACCCGGCCATCATCTATTCGACCGACCGGGCATCTTCGGGCCGCTGATCGGATTGACGCTGCTCTCGGCGGTGTCGGTTGCATGGCGGGTCTTCAGACGGTGGCGTTCATTGCCCGCGCCGCCCGGTTGACGTAACGAGCCGCCGATGGCGGATTCCGCCCCCTCGAGCGAGCCCCCGCGGCGGGCGCACGGCGGCTTCCGCTGGCCAGGCGGACTGTCGTCACGCCTCCTGCTGCTGACCGTCCTGATTGTGGTGTTCGCCAATCTGCTCATCCTGCCGCCCAACCTGGCGGCGTTCGAGGAACAGCGGCTCCGTGACCGGCTGAACAACGCCGAGGTCGCCACCCTCGTCGCCCAGACCGCCCCTAATGGTGTCGTCTCGGACCAGACAGCCCGGAAACTCCTGGCCAGCGCCGAGGTCGTCCAGGTCTCGCTCGGCGTCAACAACGAGCGTCACCTCATTCTGCAGATGCCGCGGGTGGAGCGCGCGCCCTACCTGGTGGACCTCAGGCAGAACAATCCGCTGTCGTGGGTGACACCGTTCGAGACCCTGTTCAACGGCGGCAGCCGCATGGTGCGGGTGATGGCCAAGCCGCGATTTCTGCGCGGCGATTTCGTCGAGATCGTCGCCCCGGACGCGCCGCTCAGGAAGGAGATATTCGCCCAGCTCGAACGCCTGCTCGGCATCGCTCTGTTCACCTCGATCATGGCCGGCGGCGTGGTCTATTTCTCGCTCAATTTCCTACTGGTGCGGCCAATGCAGCGGATCACCCGCTCCATGGAGCATTTCCGCGCCGATCCGGACGACGCGTCCGCCGGGGTCAAGCCGTCGAACCGCCGCGACGAGATCGGCCGTGCGGAGCGCGAACTCGAACGCATGCAGACGGACCTACGAGCGGCCTTGAGCTCCCGCGCCCGTCTCGCGGCGCTGGGCGAAGCGGTGGCCAAGATCAACCATGACCTGCGCAACATGCTGACCAGCGCTCAGCTTGCCTCCGAACGGCTGTCGGCGTCCGGCGATCCCAACGTCGCCCAGGCACTCCCGAGGCTCGAGCGCGCGCTCAGCCGCGCCGCGACCTTGGCGTCCAATGTCCTCACCTTCGGCAAGAGTGAAGAGCCGCCCCCTCAGAAGCGGCCCGTGGACCTCAGGCTGGCGCTGACCGCGGCTGCCGAGGACGCCGGGCTGTCAGCCGAAGGCGTGGCGATGAAGATCGCTTTCAAGGGAGAGCCCAGCATCTCGGCCGATCCCGAGCAGCTTCATCGCATCCTGGTCAACATGCTCACCAACGCGCGCCAGGCGATAGATCAGACCGAGCGCGGCAGCGCTGGGCGGGTCAGCGCCGACTACCGCCAGGACCAGGACACGGACGTCATCACCCTGGTCGACAACGGACCCGGCCTTCCCCTGCGCGCCCGCACGCACATCTTTCAGCCGTTCGCCGGTTCGGCGCGGGAAGGCGGCTCCGGGCTGGGCCTGGCCATCGCCCGCGAGCTGGCCCAGGGGCACGGCGGCGAGCTCAGCCTCCTCGACACCGGTCCTGAAGGAACGACCTTCGAGCTGAGACTTCCCAGAGCCTAGCAGCAGCCTTTCGCCACGCCTTCCCGGCGCGGGTCGGCGCCGCCCTCGAGATGGCCGTTCCTGAAGATAATCCCATGCAGGCCGGATCCTTCGCCGCCGCGACCGCTGTTGAAGGTCACCCCCTTAGCCGCCAGGCCTTCGACAACACCCGGCGCGTACTTGGGCGGCTCGGATGCATAGAAGCCGCCGAGGGCCACGAGGTTCGGCAGGTCGATGGCGTCCTGCACCGAGAGATTCCACTCGAACATGCCGACCAGGGTCTTCACCACATAGGACGGGATGGCTAGGCCGCCGGGCGAGCCGATCGCGGCGACAAACCGCCCCTCCCGGTCAAGAACGATCGCCGGCGACATCGACGAGCGCGGCCGCTTACGCGATCCCACGGCGTTGGCCGCCGGGAGGCCGTTCTTGTTGGTTGGAGCGAAGGAAAAATCGGTCAGCTGGTTGTTGAGCATGAAACCGTCGACCATCCGGCCGTCGCCGAAGACGCTTTCCACCGTCGTGGTCATCGAGACCACATTCCCCCATTTGTCGACCACCGTGAACGAAGAGGTGCCGCCCGGTTCGATGGTGGCGTCAGGGCCGGTCCGCGGCGCGCCGACTGGATGGCCGGCTTCGGGCGGTGGGCTGGCCTTCGGCCCAATCTGCCGCGCCCGCGCGCTGAGATAGTCCGGATCGAGCAGGCCTTGGACGGGCACCTGCACAAAGGCAGGGTCGCCAACGTAGGCGAGGTCGTCGGCATAGGCGAGGCGTTCGGCCTGGGAGAACAGGAACCAGCCCTGCGGATCGGTCGGGCCACGCGCGGCGATGTCGGTATGCTCGAGGATTCCCAGGGTCTCGAGGGTCGCCACGCCGCCAGACGGGGCGGGCGGCTCGCACACGGTCCAGCGATGGAAGGGGCGACAAAGCGCCGGCTCCTCGATCGGCTTGTAGGCGGCCAGATCAGCCAGGGTCATGCTTCCCGGCAACGGCCCCTCGTGGAGCTTGGCGACGATGTCGGCGGCGATCGGGCCAGCCAGGAGCGCGGTCGGCCCTTCGGCGGCGATGCGGCGCAGGGTAGCGGCGTAGGCCGGATTCTTCAGGCGATCACCGGCGACGTACTTATGACCGTCGGGCCGGGTGAAATAGGCGGTGACGTCCGGCGTTTGCGCCTGCGGGACGTGGCCGGAGATGTAGTCCGCTAGCCGGGGACTGACGATGAAGCCGTCTGAAGCCAGGCGCTCGCTGCCCGCGAACAGGGCGTTCCAGGGTAGGCGCCCGTGCTCCTTCTGGGCCAGGTGAAGCAGGGCGACGGCGCCGGGGACTCCGGCCGAGCGGCCGGAAAGGACAGCCTGGAAAAAGGAGATCGGCTTGCTGTCGGCGCCCAGGAACATGTCGGGCGACGCGCCCGCGGGCGCGAACTCACGGCCGTCATAGGCCGTCACGCGCCGGGTCCGGCCATCGTAGTAGACCATGAAGGCGCCGCCCCCGACCCCGGAGCTCTGCGGCTCGACGAGGCCGAGCGTCGCCTGGATGGCCACCGCCGCATCGACCGCCGAGCCTCCGTCGCGCAGAACCTTCAGGCCGGCTTCCGTGGCGATGGGATTGGCCGCCGCCACCATGGCTTGCTGTGCCGCTGCCGGACTGACCATCAGGGCGAGGGCGGCAGATACGGCGGCGAGGCGCATGTGGGGGTCCGGGCTTGTCTGGGAAGAAGACCCTAGAAGGGATTGAGGCGCAGCGAAACGTGGACATTCGCCGTGCGCCCGTGTCACCTCGTTCGGGCAATGCGACCGGGCTCCCGCAATCTGATCACGGACGTCGCCGGTATCACGGTCGGCCAGGCGCAGGACGTCAAGGCGCGGACCGGCGTGACGGTGGTCCTGCCCGATGATCGGGCCGTGGCCGCCGTGGATGTGCGCGGGGGCGGGCCGGGCACGCGGGAGACCGACGCCCTTGCCGCCGACACCTTGGTCGAGGCCGCGGACGCCATCGTCCTGGCTGGGGGATCGGTCTACGGCCTGGCTGCGGCCGATGCGGTGACCGCCTGGCTTGGCGCACGCGGGCGCGGCTTCCATCTGGCCCCCGGCGCGCCACCCGCGCCGATCGTGCCTGCGGCCATTCTCTTCGACCTGGCCAACGGCGGCGACAAACGCTGGGGCCTGACGCCGCCCTACCACGACCTGGGACTGGCGGCCGTGAAGGCCGCCGATCTCGAGTTCGCCCTGGGTTCGGTCGGGGCGGGAAGCGGGGCTATGGCCGGCCGGCTGAAGGGCGGCGTTGGTTCGACCTCGATCGAAGCGGAGGATTTCACGGTCGGCGCCCTGGCCGCGGTCAACAGCTTCGGTTCGGTGGTGAGGCCAGGCGGTCGCGCCTTTTGGGCGGCGCCCTTCGAAATCGACGATGAGTTCGGCGGCCTGGACGAGGCGCCGGTGCGCGCCGCGCCGGGCGAATGGGGTCAGGCCAAACGTGAGGCCAGGGCGCGCGAGAGCACCACCCTGGGGGTCGTGGCGACCGACGCCGACCTGACGCCGGCGGAACTTAGGCGTCTGGCGGTCATGGCCCAGGACGGTTTCGCTCGCGCCATTCGGCCGGTGCACACTCCCTTCGACGGCGACGTCGTCTTCACCCTCGCCACGGGCCGGCGGCCCCTGCCTGAGCCGCGGCCGGCAAGCCTGACCCTGCTGGGCGCCCTGGCTGCGGACTGCCTGGCCCGGGCCGTCGCTCGCGGGGCATTTGAAGCTGTCGACTGGCCCGGCGCGGGCGGGCGGGCCTGGCGCGATCTGCGCTAGCTGAAGAGCAGGCGGGCCGCGCCCAGGAGTCCGGGCTCTGGGTGGGTGATCAGGGCGATCGGCACGGCCGCGAGCACACCCTGGGCACGTCCCTTGGCTTCGAACCTCGCCCGCACCAGCGGGGTGTCGAGGAACGCGATCATATGCGGAACGATCCCGCCGGCGATCGCCACCGCTTCGGCCCCCTGAACGAGCGCGATATCGCCCATGGCGCCGCCGAGGATCAGGCAGAAGCGCTGCACGGCATCCATGGCGATGGGATCGCGCCCGGCGATGGCCGCCTCGACGATCTGCGGCGGGGACGGGGGCTCGGCCGGCGCGCCGCGGATCTCGGCCATGACCGTGTAGAGGTTCTCCAGGCCCGGGCCCGAGAGAATCCGCTCATTGGAAACGCGGGGAAATCGTCGGAGCATCGCCGTCAGGATCTCGATCTCGAGATCGTCGAACGGCGCGAAGCCGGCGTGACCGCCCTCGGTCGGGGTGACCAGCGTCTCGCTCTCACCATGAAATACTGAGCCGACGCCCAAGCCCGTGCCTGGGCCGACCAGGGAAACGTGGCTGGGCATGCGCCCGGGCCAGGCCGGCCCGGTCAGCGGCCGCCAGTCCCCAGGGGTGAGCCCCGCCAGCGAGTGGCCGATGGCGACGAAGTCGTTGACCACCTCGAGGCGAGACCAGCCGAATTTCGATCGAAGGTCCCGGATGCTGAACGACCAGTCGTGGTTGGTCAGCCGCACCAGGTCTCCGGTGATGTGCGCCGCAACGCCGAACGCGGCCATGGTCGGCCGCGGCGCGGCGCCCAGGGCGTCAAGATAGTCACGCACGCATGCTTCGATGCCGGCATGTTCCGCGTTAAGCATGTCATGACGAAAAGCCGTGACGATCGCTCCCGCCTCATCGACGCCGGCGAGCGCGAGGCGGGTGTTGGTGCCGCCGATGTCGGCGACCAGACCGACCGGCTTGTCAGGGGCGAACAGGATGGATCTCCCGTGGGCGAAGGATGGCCGGCGACCGCGTCCTTATCGGAAGTCTTGGGGTCGGCGGTCAAATCCGCTATCGCGCGCCATGGTTGATCGCGCCGTTCATCCCGTGATCCTGTGCGGCGGCGTCGGCTCGCGCCTGTGGCCGGAGTCGACGCCAGAGCGTCCCAAGGCCTTCCTGCCGCTCACCAGCGACCTCACCCTGCTCCAGGAAACCGCGGTCCGGGTAAGACGCATCGCCGGCGCCGCAGCCGCGCAGGTGGTGGCCTCCCGCACCCATGTCGAAGAAGTGCGCGGCGAGTTCGAAGACGTGGGTGTCAGCTGCCGGGTCATCGCTGAGCCGGGCGGTCGCGGCTCTGCGCCGGCCATTGCCGCCGCCTGCCTCGAGATCGCGGCGGCCGAGCCGGAGGCTCTGGTCCTGGTGGCGGCCTGCGACCATTTCGTGCCGGATGCGGCGGCCTTCGCCGACGGCGTGGCCGCCTCTCTGGACGCCGCTCGCAACGGCGCCATCGTCACCTTCGGGGTGAAGCCGGATGGGCCGTCGACGGCTTATGGCTACATCCGCCCGGGCGACGCCCTCGAGGGCGCCGTGCGCCGTGTGGCGGCCTTTGTCGAAAAGCCGGACGCGGCGCGCGCCGAAGGCCTGCTGGCTGAGGGGTGCCTGTGGAACAGCGGCAACTTCGTCTTTCGCGTCGACGTCATGCTCGCTGAGCTCGAAAGCCGCGAACCGGTGCTAATGGCCGCGGTGCGCGCCGGTCGGGAGCGGGGGACGCGGTCGGACGGTGTGATCGAGCTGGCCGGAGATTTCCTGGCCGCGCCCAACATCGCCATCGACGTCGCGGTGATGGAGAAGACCGACCGCGCCGCTGTGTTGCCGATCGACTATGCCTGGTCTGACCTCGGCGCCTGGGACTCGGTCCTCGAAGCCGCCCGTCGCGACGTCGCCGGCAACGCCGTCAAGGGAAGGGTCATGCTGGAGGATTGTCAGGGCGCCCTGGTCCGGGCCGACGCCGGCGCGCGCGTCGTCGCCATCGGCCTTAAGAACGTGGCTGTGATCGTCGAGAACGGCGCCGTCCTTGTCTGTGACCTCTCACGGGCCCAGTCGGTTCGCATCGCCATCGAGGGAATGGAAGACTGACCCATCCACCGGCGACTCCGAGGTGTCAGGCCTGAAATTCCACCGCCAACTGCAAGCATCACAGTCTGCGCCGTGAGCGGAGCGGGATCATGAACTTGAGCCGAGACGAAAGCAGGCCGCGGACGGACAGGGGCAACGGCTTGAGAGAACAGCTGTTCACCGGGGTCAATCTGGCGGTCTTCCTCGTCTTGCTCGCCTGCGTCGCCGTCGCCGCCGTTCTCTGGGAGCTGTGGCACTGACCCCCAGGCGTTCGGGCCGCCGTTTCGGACAGGTCACTCGGCGGTCCCCTATCGCGCGTAGGGACCGCAGAGCGGCTTCAGGAAGATCCGGTCCTCGGCGCGGATGAATCGCTTGTCGCGCGCGAATTCGAAGTTCGCTTGGCCGGCGGGGTCGGCCCTCAGGCGGGCGCGGTAGGCCTCATAGGCGGCGAGGCTCTCGATCGTGTAGAGGCCGTAGGCCGTGGTCGCCGATCCTTCGTGCGGCCCGAAATAGCCGATGAGGTCGGCGCCGGCGTTCGGGATCGCTTCGCGCCAGCCTTCGGCATAACGGGTGAAGTCCTCGCCCGCGAACGGGTCGATCTCATAGCGGATGAAGCAGGCGATCATTGGGGCTCCTTTCGGCCATTCGCTGCTTCTAGCCTCTGGCGTGTCGGACACGCTTCGGCTAGTGACGAACTATGAAAGACGGACCCAAGATCGCTCAGGTCGCAGCCGTGATCGGCGATCCCGGACGCGCCAACATGCTCGTCGAGCTGCTGGACGGCCAGGCGCTCACGGCCAGCGAACTGGCCATCGCAGCCGGCGTGGCCGCGCCCACCGCCAGCGGCCACCTGGCGAAACTGGTCGAAGCCCACATGATCGTGGTCGAGCGCCAGGGACGGCACCGCTATTTCCGCCTCGCCGATCCGCACGTCGCCGAAGTGCTGGAAGGGCTGATGGGCCTCGCCCAGCGCACGGGCGCCGTGCGCCGCCGCCCAGGACCGCGTGAGCCGGCTCTTCGGGCCGCGCGCGTCTGCTATGACCATCTCGCCGGCGAGCGGGCGGTGGCGTTAGCCCAGTCGCTCGAAGGCCGCGGCCTGGTGAGCCTGGGCGCCAAGGCGCAGGTAACAGCCGCGGGCCGGGCGTTTTTCGACGGTCTGGGGTTCGACCTGGTGAGGCTGGAGCGATCGCGCCGACCGTTGTGCCGCGCCTGTCTCGACTGGAGCGAACGGAAATCCCATCTCGCCGGATCTCTGGGCGCCGCCATCCTCGGCCGGGTGATCGACGCCGGCTGGGCCAGCCGGGCCGAGGGCCGCGTAGTCGCCTTCACGCCAGCCGGCGCCGCCGCGTTCGACCGCGCGTTCGGCTTGGTCTGACCTTCAGCGCGGCGCCGATCTTGGGGCGCCAAGGAAGTCGCCGGCCTTGAAGGAATCCGGCGCCGCCACCTCGACGACCGGATCGTCGCGATCGTCATATTCGAGCCTGAGGGCCCGACTCATCACCGCGTGCATGTCGTAGAGACAGGTGATGTAGGTGAACTCCATGATCTCCTCGTCGCCCCAGAAGGCTTTGAGCGCCTCGATCACCGACTTCGGCGTGCGCCCGGCGGCCCCGGCCAGGCAATCAGCATAAGCGAGCACGGCCCGTTCCTGGGCGTCGAACTGGTCCGACACCTGCCAGGAGGGAATCGCAGCGATCTTCGCCTCCGGCACGCCGAGGCCTCGCAGGGACTTGCAGTGCTGGGAGAACACGAACTGGCTCCCCTTGACCCAGCCGGCGCGCGTCTGGCCGAGCTCGCGCAGGACCGGGCCGATCTTGCGCGCCGGATTTCGGTAGAGCGCGAAGCCGTCGACGGCGTGCTTGAAGATGTCCGGGACGAGGGCGAACACGGTCCACCAGTCGCCGGCCGTACCCGTGGCCGTCCCCGGATGGGCAACCGGATCGACCCCCGCGCCGAACAGGGCGTCGTAGTAGCGGAGGATGTGGTCGGACGTGACATCGCCTCTCGAGACTTGACGAAGGACGGGCATAAAGCGTGGCTCCTGCGTTTGCGCGAGCGAGACTATCGCCCGCCGCCGAGGAGGAGTCATGGAAAGAGAGAGGGGCCTTGGGGCCGTGGATGGCGAATTCGTCGGTCTGGTCTCGCCGACCGCGCCCAGGGCCGGGGCCGGCGGCCATCCCTGCCAGGGCATCTATGTCACCGCGCCGGGCGAGCGGCCGAAGACCGCGGTCATCGCCGCTCACTACAACGTCGATTTCGCCGAACATTACCTCGGGCCGGCCTTCGCGCGGCGCGGCTTCGGCTTCCTCGGCTGGAACACGCGCTATCGCGGCGCCGAGGATCAGTTCCTGCTGGAACACGCCCTGATCGACATCGGCGTCGGCGTCCTTTGGTTGAGGCAGAGCGCCGGCGTGGATCGTGTCGTCATTCTCGGCAATTCCGGCGGCGGATCCCTGATGGCCGCCTATCAATCACAAGCCGCGCAGCCGAAATTGACCCTGGACGGACGTGGCGCCGAGGCGCTGGCGAGCCTTCCGACCGCCGATCTCTACATCTCGCTCAACGCCCACCAGGGCCGACCGGAAGTGCTTACCGACTGGATGGATCCGTCGGTGGCGGACGAGGCCGACCCGGTCGCGACCGATCCGGCGCTTGATCCCTACAATCCGGACAACGGCCCGCCCTACACGGGCGAGTTCGTCGCTCGCTACCGGGCCGCGCAGCGCGCCCGCAATCAGCGAATCACCGATTGGGCCAAGTCCGAGCTCGCCCGGCTGGCCGCCGCCGGCTACGCCGACCGCCTGTTCCCGCTCTATCGCTGCTGGGCGGACCTGCGGATGATGGACCCGGCGCTCGATCCCTCGGAGCGAAAGCCGCGCTGGTGTTATGCCGGCGATCCGGGCGCCGCCAATCGCCGGCCGGGGATCGGGCGAGCCAATATGCTCAAGGCCTGGCTCTCCATGTGGAGCCTGGAGACCTCGCCGTGCCGCGGGGCGCCGCATCTGGCTCAAATCCAGATCCCCGCGCTCGTGGTGCAGAGCCTGGCGGACGCCGGCGTTTTCCCCTCGGACGCGCGCGTCATCCACGGCGCCTTGGCCAGCACGGACAAGACCTTGGCGTTCATCAAGGGCGCCCACTATTTCGAGGACTCGGACGTCAACCTCGTGGCGGCTGCCGACCTGATGGCCGACTGGATCCGGGCACGGCCCTGACGGGTCAGATGACGCCGCGTCGCTGAAGGTCCGCGAGGTCGGAGGCTGTCAGCCCCAGTCGCTCGCCATAGACATCGGCGTTGTCCGACCCCACGGCCTGGGACGCGACGCGCCGAATCGAGCCCGGCGTCGCCGAGAGGCGCGGGAAGACGCTCTGCATGACCAGGCGGCCCCAGCGAGGATGGTCGACTTCGACGAGGCTCTCCCGCGCCTTGAACTGCGGGTCGGCCAGCATGTCCGCGGGCGTATAGATCTTTCCGGCCGGGACGCCCGCGGCGCTCATCGCCGCCTCGACCTCGGCCACCAACCGGGTCGATGTCCAGGTCTCGATGAGTTCGTCGAGTTCGCCCTGGCGGGCGCCCCGCGCTGAGTGAGTGGCGAAGCGATCATCGGTCGCCAAAGCCGGGGCGCCGATGGCCTCGGCCAGGCGTGCGAACACCGTGTCCTGGTTGGCGGCGATCAGCAGCTCGCCGTCGGCGCAGCGATAGACATTGGAGGGTGCGATGCCTGGAAGGATCGAGCCCGTGCGGCCGCGGATGTAACCGGACGTCTGAAAGTCCGGGACCAGGCTCTCCATCACCTGCAGCACCGCCTCATAGAGGGCGCTGTCGACAATCTGGCCGTCGCCGGTCTTCTCACGCCAGTTCAGTGCGGCCAGGGCGCCCAGAGCGCCGTAGGTGGCCGCCAGGGCGTCGCCGATCGAGACTCCCATGCGCGAAGGTGGCCGGTCCGGATCGCCGACGATACGGCGCCAGCCGCCCATGGCTTCTCCGATGCCGCCATAGCCGGCCCGATCGCTGTAGGGCCCGGTCTGGCCATAGCCCGACATGCGCACCACGATCAGGCGCGGATCGGCGGCGCGGAGGTCGGCCGGCGCCAGGTTCCAGCGCTCCAGGGTGCCTGCCCGGAAGTTCTCGATCAGGATATCGGCGCCGACGAGGAGTCGCCGCGCCAAGTCCTGGCCGTCAAATTGCCTCAAGTCGCAGGAAACGCAGCGCTTGTTGCGCCCAACCACTTCCCAGTGAAGCGGAAAACCGGGCTGGCCCCACGCGCGCATGGGGTCGCCGGCGCCAGGCGCCTCGATCTTGACTACGTCCGCGCCCATGTCGCCGAGTAGCTGACCGCAGAACGGTCCGGCGATCAGCTGGCCCATTTCGATCACCTTCAGGCCATCCAGAGGGCCGGCAGGAACCTCATTCGCCATCGTCACTCCTTGCGGCGCAGAGCGGTGCTAAGCATCGCGGGCGAAGCCCGGTCAACGTTTGCCGCCTCCAGCGCGTTGATCGCCGCGTCGGTCCGCCGCATAAGCAGCGTCCCATTTCTGGAGTTCACTGATGCCTGAAAGTCGCCGCTTCACGCCAGGAGATGTCGAGACCTGGCGGCGAGACGGGGTCGCGCAGATCCAGTCTTTCTTCACCCCCGAGGAGGTGGCGCCCGTCGTCGCCGATTTCGAAAAGGTCTTCGGCAAGAGCGCCGGGGCCGAAGAGAGCCTCGACCACAAGTCCGGCGAGGAGGTCGGGCGCTTCCATCCGGCCCAATTCAAGACCCTGGAGGCGGTGCCGCTAGAGTGCTCGCCCGCCCTCAACCTCATCGGCGTTCACCCGGCGTTGATCGCTTTCGCCAAGGCTGCACTCGGAACGGAGGCGGTGCATCTCTACCAGTGCCAGGCGTGGGCGAAGTTCACCGGCGATGCCGACTATGATCAGCCCTTTCACTGCGATTTCGCCAATCACACCCTGACCGCGCCATCCGAGGACGCCGAGAAGAATTGCGTGACGATCCTCTGCTACTTCACCGACGTCACCGATGCCCACGGGGCGATGCGCTACGTCACCCGGCCTGACAGTCTGAAGGTGGCCGGCCCCGAGGCGTCCCTCAATTTCGATCCCGCGTTCCAGGCCGGCATGCAGGCCAAGCTGCAGACAGTGGAGCGCAGCAGCGCCGGTCCGGCAGGATCGATCAATCCCTACACCATCGACATCTATCACCGCGGTTCGAACCTCACGGCGCCGGGCGGGCGCCGGTATGCGGTGATGAGCTGCTTCAAGAGGGCCGGCGATGAGGCGATCGGCCATCACGCCTGGCAGTTTCATCACCGCAAACCCTGGGCGATCATCTTCGATCACGCCACGCCAGAGCAGCTCGCCTGCTTCGGCGTGCCATCGCCGGGCGATCCGTTCTGGACCGAGACGACGCTGAAACGCGCGCAGGCGCGCTATCCCAAATGGAACCTGGATCCCTGGCGCTCGGCGCTGGCGGCCTGATGAGCGGGGCCGAGCGCGACGTCACCATCGGCCCTGCCTATCCGCGCGCACCCGAACTCGATGCCGAGGCGCCGGCGGGGCGCCTGACCGCCTTCGTCATGGATTCTCGCGACAGCGCCCTCTTTCCGGGTGTTCGCCGCCTCGACAATGAGATCACCCGCCGCCGCGACTTTTATGGCAACCGTCTGGCGGCCGCCGCGGCGGAGCAGTCGGTCGCCGCGCCCTATCGTCGAACGGTGTGGGTCTATTCGCCGGCCGCCTCCATCTCCCAGCTCCTGCCGCTGATCATCGCCCAGGACGGCCACGCCTATGTGGACATCTTGCCGAGGGTTCTCGACGTCCTGATCGACCAGGGGCGCGTCCCGCCCTTGGCTGCGGTGCTTATCGACAGCGGCGGCGGCGACGCCCAGGGTTCCCAGCGCGGTCTCGAGTACGACACGCTCTCCAGCCTCTACAGCGACTTCGTGGAGACCGAGGTGCTGCCGCGCGCCGCACGCGAAACCGGGATCCGCTTCAGCGACGACCCCGAGGCTCGAGCGGTCATGGGCGTCAGCTCCGGCGCGGCCTGCGCCTTCACCATGGCCTGGTTCCATCCGGAGCGGTACCGGCGGGTGCTCTCCTACTCGGGCACCTTCGTCAATCAGCAGTCGCCGCCCGATCCGGCGACGCCGCGCGGTGCCTGGGAATACCACGCGAGGCTCATTCCCGGCGCCGGGCGCAAGCCTCTGCGCATGTGGCTGGAGGTCGGCGAAAAGG
>DASXGB010000103.1:0-4140 GCA_036489325.1 Caulobacteraceae bacterium | reverse complement strand
CACCTCCGGCGCCGGGGCGCCGGCGCCGAAGACGGCGTCGGTCATGTGCGCCTCGTGCCAGCCGAGCCGCCGCGAGGCGGCTGATTTGAACAGCTTCACGACCTGACCGGGCGCCCAGGCGTGGACATCCGCGGACGCGCCATCACCGATCTTCTCTCCCAGGGATCCCGGCATCGCCTGTCCTCCGCCGCAGGGAGCAAACAACCGGCGGCGCGCAAAGACAAACCCCTTGATTCCGTGCCCGTACATGCGCAGGCTCAGAAGGTGGCGGGGCACTGATCTGGACGGGCGCGAATGACGGCGCCGATTCACCACCCAGTTGGCTCATGCGCGCCAACCGCCGCTACCCGAAGATCAGGCTTCGCGACACATCGCTCCGTTGCGCGACCTCCGTCAGCTTGGCGCCCGGCCGGAGGGTCTCCTCAACGATCCGCATCTTCTCGTCGGTCGACCCGCGACGCCGCTGTCGCGATTCCCGCTCCTTAGTCTTGGAGAGTCGCGGACGGCCGTGACATTGGCGCCGAACCCACCGGTCTCCCTCGCTCCGGCCGGTCTGATGGATCTGGGCGATGGCGCTCCTTGAAGCCCGCGATGTTGAGGGCGAAGTTGCGTAAAAGCTTGGCGCCGTCGGGCGTGTGCATCACCTAGGAGTGGAACTGCACGCCGTAGTGGCGGCGGCGGACCGCTAAGGCCGACAGGGGTTCGCCCAGCGCAAGCCGGCAAAGCGCGCGAAGTCGGCGTCGGTGGAATAGAGGACATAGCCGCGCTCCATCGCCAGCACCGCAAGATGAGCATCGGTGGTCAGGTTTCCGGCGGTTCCCAGCCTCTCGAGCGCGTCGCGGAGGCGGGAGAAATGGGAATCCGACGGCTGCACGACGTGTACATGCGGCAGCTCCAGCCAGGCCTCGATGCGCGTCATGACCGCGCCGACGCCTAGCGGGCGGGCGACGATCTTGCGGTTGGTCGTGATCCGGACGAACCCCAGCATCGTCGCCCACGCAAGACCGACGCCCTCGGAGCCCGCCAGGCAGCCGTCCCACCACTGCCGGGCGGCTTCATGCACCGCGGAATCCGCGTTATGCGCGTGAACGAGAACGTTGACGTCGGGCAGGATCATGCGAGCCTTCGGCTGCGGCGGCGAAGCTCTCGGCTTCGAGCTCGTCGGCGAGCTGGCCGAGCTTGTCGAGATCGACGCCCGGCCTGAAGCCGAACGAATGCGGTATGGTCTTCGGTACGCGGCCGCGATGCGCCTTGCGCGCCTCGCCGAGGCCGGCACGGATCGTTCGATTGACGGCCTCCTTGAACGGAATGCCCTGCTCGCGCGCGCGCTGCTTCAGGAGTCCCGCAAGGTCATCGTCGATGGTGAGCGTCGTGCGCATTTTGACATCATGAATGCCACCTAAATTGATGTCAAGACATCAAATAATGTTGAGGTCGAATCAAAAATATAAGGTAATCTTTGCAGTTTAACTTACTATATGCTACATTCATCTGCATGAATGGCCAACCCTTTGACCACCGAGCAGCGCGCGCCTCCGCTCTGGCGCAAGAGCTCCGCGCGCTGCTCGGCAAGCTGAAGCGCCGGCTGCGCGAGCAAGCGAGCGGTGGCGACCTGACGCCTTCCCAGGTGTCGGTGCTCCTTCGTCTGGAGAAGGACGGTCCTTCCACGGCGTCGAGCCTTGCCCGGGCGGAGGGAATGCGTCCGCAATCGATGGGATCGGTCATCGCCGCGCTGGAGAGCGCAGACCTGGTGAGCGGCGCGCCCGACCCGACGGACGGGCGACAGACCCTGCTCTCGCTCACGGACGCCTGTCGCAAATGGGCCGCGGAAGGCCGCGCGGCGCGCCAGGACTGGCTGACCCGCGCCCTCCAGGCACGTCTGGCGCCGCGGGAACAGGACAAGCTTGCGGAGGCCGTCGAGCTGCTCAAGCGGCTCGTCGACGATTGACGGAAGGTCGTCGGGCTCACGCCCGACCGGGCCGACCCTGCATTTCGAGAGGAGATTCCATGGCATTGACCACGCTCGATCCGACCACCGCCCTGATCGTGGTCGACCTGCAGAAAGGCATCATTGGTCTTCCGGCCGTGCGCCCCATTGGGGACATCATCGAGCGGGCGCGCAAATTGGCTGACGCCTTCCGCGAGCGGGGCCAGCCGGTGGTCCTCGTCAACGTGGCCGGTGGAGCGCCAGGGCGCACGGAACAGCCGCGTCAAACAGGTGCCCGCCCGGATGGGTGGACCGATCTCATCCCGGAGCTCGATCAACAACCCGGCGACATCGTGGTGACGAAGCGGACCTGGGGCGCTTTTGCCGGCACCGATCTCGAGGCCTGCTTGAAAGCACGCGGCGTCACCCAGGTGGTGATCGCGGGCGTGGCGACCGGGACCGGCGTCGAGGCGACCGCACGGCAAGCCTATGAGCAGGGGTTCAACGTAACCCTCGCCCTCGACGCCATGACCGACATGCGTTCCGAGGCCCATGACTACAGCATCAGGAACGTCTTCCCGAGGCTGGGCGAGACCGGCACGAGCCAGCAGATCATCGGTCTCCTGCCGACAAGGAGCTCCTGACATGCCATGGCTTCCCCTCCTGTCCTATTTCTTCGGCGGCGCCTTCCTTGCCAACGCGATCCCCCATTTCGTCAGCGGCATGATGGGCCGGCCGTTTCAGAGCCCGTTCGCCAAGCCGCCGGGGCAGGGCCTCTCTTCGTCGACCGTCAATGTGGTCTGGGGCTTTTTCAATATTGTCGCGGGCTATGCCCTCGTCTGCCGCGTCGGCGACTTTGACCTGAAGGATATGGGCGACGTCGCCGCACTCGGCGCCGGCGCCTTTCTGATCGCGCTGGTTTGTGGCCGGCGGTTCGGCCGCTTCAATGGCGGCAACCGGCCGGAGCATCCATGAGACCTCCCTTTGCGGGCGTTTTCCGGTCCCTGCGAGGGTTCAACTATCGGGTCTGGGCCGCCGGAGCCTTCGTCTCCAATATCGGCACCTGGGTGCAGCGGACCGGCCAGGACTGGCTGGTGTTCACCCAGCTCACCCAGCACGACGCGTCGGCGGTCGGCCTGGTCATGGCGCTGCAATTCGGGCCGCAGCTCCTGCTGTTGCCCTGGACCGGCTTCGCCGCCGACCATTTCAACCAGCGCAAGCTCCTCATCGCCACCCAGGCGACGATGGGCAGTCTCGCCGTGATCCTGGGGCTCCTGACCGTCACCGGCGCCGTCCAGCTCTGGCACGTCTGCATCTTCGCCTTCCTGCACGGCAGCGCCGCCGCCTTCGATGCGCCGGTGCGCCAGACCTTCGTCGCCGAACTGGTCGGGGATGCCGACCTGCACAATGCGGTGGCGCTCAATTCGACCTCGTTCAACGCGGCGCGGATGATCGGCCCGGCCATCGCCGGCCTCACCATCGCCGCCGTCGGCACGGGCTGGGCCTTCCTGCTGAACGGCGCGTCGTTCGCCGCGGTGCTGGTTTCCCTCGCCTGCCTGCGCCTCGCCGAGCTTCGTCCGACCGCGCGGGCTCATCGCGCCAGGGGCAGCTTCACCGAAGGGTTCCGCTATGTGTGGCGGCGCCCGGACCTCATGGCGATGCTGGTCATGCTGTTCCTGGTCGGGACCTTCGGCCTCAATTTCCCGATCTTCATCTCGACCATGGCGATCGGCGTTTTCCACGCCGATGCGCGCGGCTTCGGCCTGCTGTCGTCGTTCATGGCGATCGGCACCGTCGCGGGCGCGCTGTTGAGCGCCGGCCGCGACCGGCCGCGCTTCACCCTGTTGCTGAGCGGCGCCGCGGTCTTCGGGATCGGCTGCACCTTGGCCGCGATCGCGCCGGGCTACTGGTTCTTCGCGGCGGCGCTTGTCGTCATCGGCGTGGCCGCCTTGACCCTCACCAACACGTCGAACAGCCTGATGCAGCTTTCAACCGAGCGGGCGATGCGCGGGCGCGTGATGGCGCTCAGGGTCGCCATCGCGCTCGGCGGCACGCCGATCGGCGCCCCGATCGTCGGATGGGTGGCGAACAGTTTCGGCCCGCGCTGGGCGCTCGGCGTGGGGGCGGCTTCGGGCTTTGCCGCCGCCGCCGTGGCCGTGTACGCCTTGGCGACCCGGGCGCACCGTCGCTGAGTTTCGCCAGTAGAGGATCCC
>DASXGB010000096.1:0-5671 GCA_036489325.1 Caulobacteraceae bacterium | reverse complement strand
CGCGCGAATGCTCACAGACGACTTTGAACGATAGCCCATAAAAACCCCCGTGCCGCACACGGTCGCCCCTATGGCCCCTCACCGCCCGTCTTTGGTCAACGCGCGAGCGTGGTGTGCAGCGTGGCGAAGGTTGCCACAACTTGCGAGGCTTGCCCACCGTCATTTCCCGAACTCATTTCGGCCACGGATCAGAAAGGCGTGAAGTGTCTTGAGGATTTGCCGTTTCTGAAACCGTCGGCAGGGCCGGCCATATGGTCGCCGGGTCGGCGCCATTTTCTCAGGCTCAAGTCTTCAGCTTGTAGCCGGTCTTGAACACCCACCAGACGATGGCCAGGCAGACGGCCATGAAGCCGGCGGTCATGGAAAGGCTGAGGCCCACGCCCACGTCGGAGAGGGAATAGAAGCTCCAGCGGAATCCGCTCACCAGATAGACCACCGGATTGAACAACGTCACTTTGCGCCAAAGCGGCGGCAGCATGGCGATCGAATAGAAGCTGCCGCCCAGGAAGGTCAGCGGGGTGATCACCAGCGTCGGCACGATCTGCAGCCGCTCCCAGCCCTCGGCCCACACGCCGATGATGAAGCCGAACAGGCTGAAGGTGACCGCGGTCAGGATCAGGAAGGTGGCCATCATCAACGGATGGTCGATGTGGTACGGCACGAACAGGCGGGCGGTGGCTAGGATGATCAGGCCCAGCAAAACCGATTTGCTGGCCGACGCCCCGACATAGGCTGTGACCGTCTCGAGCCACGACACCGGCGCCGATAAAAGCTCGTAGATGGTGCCGGACCACTTGGGCATGTGGATGCCGAAGCTGGCGTTGCCGATGCTCTCGGTCAGCAAGGAGAGCATGGTGAGGCCAGGGACGATGAAAGCCGCGTAGGTGACCCCGTCCACGGCCTTCATGCGCGAGCCGATGGCCGACCCGAAGACCACGAAATAGAGCGACGTGGAGATCACCGGCGAAAGCACCGACTGGGTCAGGGTGCGAAACCAGCGCGACATCTCGAAGCCGTAGATCGCGCGCACCGCATAGAGGTTCATGCGGCTTCTCCTTTTCGGCTGACCAGGCTGACGAAGATGTCCTCCAGCGAAGTCTCGCGGGTGTCGAGGTCGATGAATTCGACGCCCGCTTCGGCGAGGCGGCGCATCAGGCCGGCGATGCCGGTGGCCTCGGCCCTGGCGTCGAAATCATAGATCAGGGTCCGGCCCTCGTCGGCGAGCGTCAGGGGCCAGTCGGCGAGGCTGTCCGGCACGGTGGCCAGCGGCGCCTGGAGATGCACGGCCAGCTGTTTCCCCCCAAGCTTCATCATCAGGGCGGTCTTGTTTTCCACCAGGATCAGCTCGCCGTGATTGATCACGCCCACCCGGTCGGCCATCTCCTCGGCCTCCTCGATGTAATGGGTGGTCAGGATAATGGTCACGCCGCGCTCGCGCAGGCCCCGGACCATGGCCCACATGTCGCGCCGCAGCTCGACGTCGACGCCGGCGGTGGGCTCGTCGAGGAAGAGGACCGTTGGCTCGTGCGACAGGGCCTTGGCGATCATCACCCGCCGCTTCATGCCGCCTGAGAGGGACATGATCGGCGAATCCTTGCGGTCCCACAGCGAGAGATCGCGCAGCACCTTCTCGAGATAGGCGGGGTCGCGCCGCTTGCCGAACAGGCCGCGGCTGAAATTGACCGTGGCCCACACAGTCTCGAAGGCGTCCGTGGTCAGTTCCTGCGGCACCAGGCCGATGACGCCGCGCGTAAACCGCCAGTCGCGGACGATGTCGTGGCCGGCCACGGCCACCCTGCCGCCGCCGGGCCGGACGATGCCGCAGACGATGTTGATGAGCGTCGTCTTGCCGGCGCCGTTGGGACCGAGAAGGGCGAAGATCTCGCCCTCCCGGATGTCGAGGTCGACGCCATTCAGCGCGACGAGGCCCGAGGCGTAGGTCTTGGTCAGACCCTCGATCGAGACGATACCGGCCAAGCCCAAGTTCTTTATTGAGCCGGGGCGGCCACCGAGGCGGCGGCCTCTTCGTCGATGGCGGCGGCCCTCAGCGCCGCCGGCCGGGCGCTGATCCGCTCATGGTAGCGCTCGAACACCGGCCGTTTCTCCAAGGAACCCCACTGCATGCCCCAGCCGATGTGGGAGCCGAGATAGACGTCGGCCGCAGTGAACTGGTCGCCCGCCAGATAGTCGGACCCCGACAGCGCCCCTTCGATCGCGTCTCGCACTGCTTCCGCGCTGCCGAAGCCCACCTGCAGTTCCTTGCCCGTCGTATCGAAGCCCATGAACTTGGTCATCATCGACATCTCTACGGGCCCGGCGCCGAAGAACAGCCAGCGATAATATGGGCCGCGGGCCTTGGATCCGTGCAGCGGCGCCAGCTTGGCCTCCGGAAAGGCGTCGGCGAGATAGGCGCAGATCGCGGCCGCTTCGGTCACCACTGTATCGCCGTGACGGATCGCCGGCACCTTGCCCATGGGATTGACCGCCAGATAGGCGGGCGACTTCATCGTGCCGCCGTATCCGAGCAATTCGGTGCGGTAGGGCGCCCCCACTTCTTCCAGCATCCAGCGGGCGATGCGGCCGCGCGACTGGGGATGAGTGTAGAATACCAGATCGTCGCTCATGGTGGATCCTCCGCGAGAACGTTTAGGGAACAAAACCCTAGCCGCGGGCGCGACTCAAAGCAATAGTCGCCCCAAAGCTATGCTGTGGGCCTGGGTGTGGCGCCCCGGCCCTAGCCAAGGCGGTTATCGGCGTTCACAATTGGCTTTCATTTCAATCCAGAGGATTCGTCCGTTGACCGATTCTTCGGTCGCACAACCGCGCGCGCCGACCATCGGAGTTGGGCGTGGGCCCCGAGGCGCCGACTTTGGGAGCGTCGATGTCAAGGCGATGCCACGGGTCATCCGTCGCATCGTCGGGGCGGCGCTTGTCCAGGCGCCGGGTCGCGTGGCACTCGCCGTCGCCACGTCCCTGGGCGCCGCGCTCGCCAGCCTGGCCTTGCCGGGCCTGCTCGGGCGCGCCGTGGATCTGGCGCGTCGCCTGGCGCCGCACACGGCCCACGCCGAGGTCGCGCGGCGCGAGTTGCTGGTTACGGCCCTCCTGGTCTTCGTAGCCCTGCTTTTGCGCGGTTTCTTCACCGGTGCGGCCAACTACCTGGCCGAATGGGTGAGCCAGAAGGTCGCCTACCGCTACCGCCTCGACTTTTTCCAGCAACTCCAGCGCCTGTCCTTCGGCTTCCATGACCGGGTCCATTCGGGCGATCTCATCACCCGCGGCATGCTCGATCTCGAGGGCGCGCGGGCGTTCATCCAGAACGGCATGATGACCGCGCTGACCCTCGTGCTGCTGCTCACCATCGCCGCCTGGCGGATGATCGCCGCCGACCCGACCATGGCGGCGATCGGCCTCGCCTTCACCCCCGTCGCCGGGGCCGTCCTGGCGCGGATGGGGTTTCTGCTGAGGGTGACCTGGCTGAAGGTTCAGCGGCTGATGAGCATCCTGACGCTGACAATGGAGGAGAACCTCCAGGGCATCCGTGTCGTCCGCGCCTTTGCAGCGAAGACGTACGAGCTAGCCAAGTTCGATGAGGCCGCCAACGCCGCCCTCGCCTATTCCTATCAGCGGATCGTGCTGCGCTTCCGCGCCGTGTCGGTGATGACGCTCAGCTTCTATGGCTCCATGGGCGCCCTGCTGTGGGTCGGCGGTCATCGCGTCGCCGCGGGGACCATGACGGCCGGCCAGCTGACCGAGTTCCTCGCCTATATGACGCTGCTGCAGTCGCCGATCCGCCAGATCGCCATGATCTTCGCCTCGGCGGCCCGGGCGACTTCGTCCGGCGGACGGTTGTTCGAAATCCTCGACCTCAAGCCGGAGATCGCCGACCCCCCGAACGCGGGGGACCTTGAGGTCATCGACGGGGTGCTCTGCTTTGAGCATGTCGACTTCGCCTACGATCCGGGCAGGCCGGTGCTGCGCGATGTCTCGTTCGAGGTGAGGCCGGGCAAGACCCTGGGCATCGTCGGGCCACCCGGCTCGGGCAAGTCGACGATCGCCAACCTGATCCCGCGTTTCTATGACGTGACCGGCGGACGGATCACCCTCGACGGCCAGGATATCCGGGAGGTCTCGCTGGCTTCGCTGCGCCGTTGCGTCGGCCTCGTCCAGCAGGAGGCGTTCCTGTTCGACTCCACGGTGACCAACAACATCGCCTACGCCGACCCGTGGGCCGAAGAAGCGCGCATCGAGGGCGCCGCCCGTGTCGCCCAGATTCACGACTATGTCGCCTCCCTGCCGGCGGCCTATGCGACGAGGGTAGGCGAGCGCGGCGTGGCGCTCTCTGGCGGCCAGCGACAGCGGATGTCCATCGCCCGCGGTGTCACGCCAGGCCCTGGCGTCATGATCTTCGACGATTCCACCGCCGCCATCGACGCGGTGACGGAAAAGAAGGTCCGCGACGCGCTGAGCCAGGCCACAGCGACCAAGGCGACGATCATCATCGCCCATCGGCTTTCGTCGCTGATGCACGCCGACGAGATCCTGGTGCTGGAGGAGGGCCGCGTGGTCGAGCGCGGCTCGCATGAGGCGTTGCTGGCCCTGGGCGGCGAATACGCCGACCTCTTCGCCTTGCAGACGCGGTCCGAGCTGGGCCTGTCGATCGCCGACTCCCGACTGAGGCGCAAGCTCGAGGAGGCCGAGGCGTCATGACCGACATCGCCGACGACGCCCCGCGCCGCCACGCAAATCTCGGGACCAACGACGCCGAAGAGATCTTCATGGCGTTCGACGCCCGCATCATCCGCCGGTTCTTCGCATTCGTGCGTCCGCACCGGGCGCTGCTCCTGGGCGCGCAGGCGGCCGTCCTGATCTCAGCTTTGAGCTCGGTGGCCATCCCCTGGACCATCGGCGCCATCGTCAACGCCGCGATCGCTCACAATGAGCGGAGCCTGGAACAGCGAATGGGCCTGTTCGCGGCCCTGGTCGCGGTGACCGCCTTTGCCGGATTCTGCGACCAGTGGATGACCTCTCGCCTGGCCCAGCGGGTCATCTTCGATGTCCGGCGGGCGATGTTTGCGCACTTCCAGGACGTGGCTCTGACGTTCATGGACAAGACCCATGTCGGCCGGATCATGGCCCGCCTGCAGGGTGACGTGAACGCGCTGCAGGAGTTCCTGGAGAGCTCCACCGGGGCGCTGGGCGATTTCACCACCCTGTTCGGCTACGCCGGCGTGCTGTTATGGCTCGACTGGCGGCTGGGCCTGATGACCTTGGCCACGATCCCGGCGCTCATTCTCGTCAGGGCGATCTGGCTGCCCTTCTCCAAGACGACGTTCCGGCGCGCCCGCGATGCGTCCTCGATCGCCAACGGCGCGCTGGCCGAGAACATCAACGGCGTGCGCACGGTCCAGGAATCGCGCCGCGAGGCCCTGAACTTCGAGCTCTATGAGGAGAAGGCGCGGGAGAACTTTGATGCGGCGGTGAAGTCGTCGTGGCTGGCTCAGATCATGACGCCGACGGTGGACATCCTCACCGGCTTCGCCATGGCCGCCATCGTTGTCTTCGGCGGCGAGGCCGCGCTCGGCGGCGCTCTGCAGGTGGGCATTCTGGTGACCTTCATCCTGTCGGTGCAGCGGTTCTTCGAGCCGGTGCGGCTTCTCTCCATGCAATACAC
>DASXGB010000338.1:0-1878 GCA_036489325.1 Caulobacteraceae bacterium | reverse complement strand
ATTGCGCCAGGCCCAATAGCCGGGCGTCCACAGCAGGCCGGCCTCAGGTGGCAACACCCATTCGCCCGGCACCCAGTAGTATCCGTAAGCCGGATCCCAGGCCCAGTAGCCGGGGGTCCAGATGTAGCCGTAGCCAGGGATCGCCGGCTGGGCGAAAATCGGGAGCAGCGGCGGGGCGATATTGACGCTGAAGCCGACGGAAAATTGCGCGCTGGCGGTGGTCGGCGCGGTCACAGCTGCTGCGGCCAGGCCCAGCGCGAGCGCCGCGGCGGAAGCGGAAAAAGTCTGTCTTGGGTTCACTGGCTTTGTCTCCTTCGCGTGTTTCAACGACGAATAGGCGTAGCCGGTTGCAAAGGGACGTGGCGGCGGCCGCGCCGGCGTCGATCCGACGCCGCATTCCTACTAAAAGTTTAGTTGACCGGCGTCGAGGTCAGGCGCAGCTTCCTGCCCGCAACGAACCCAGAGCCGCTCCAGGACTCCCCATGGCCTCGGCCCGCGACACCCTGACGCCCCTTGAGCTGCAGATCATGCAGGTGCTGTGGGACAGCGGGGAGGCGACGGTGGCGGAGACCCAGGAGAGGCTGGGCGGGAAGCTCGCCTACACGACGGTCCAGACCATGCTGGGTGTGCTCCTGCGCAAGAAGAAGGTGCGCCGGGCGCCGTCGGGCCGCGCCTTCGTCTATCGCCCCGCGATCAGCCGGGAGGGCGCCCGCGCCGGGGCTTTGTCGGACCTCGTCGGCCGCATGTTCGGCGGCTCGGCCGAGGCGCTGCTGATGAGCCTGGTCGACGCCCGACAGATCACCGCCGAAGAGATTGCTCGCGCCGCGGCCCTGCTCGAAGAGGCGCCGGGCGAGACGCCGGCGCCGGAAGGGGAAAGCCGATGACTCCGCTGATTGATTATCTGGTCAACGCCGTCTGGCAGATCCCGCTCATCGCCATCGGCGCGGCGGTGCTCTCCCGTTTCGGGCGCCTGGGACCGGCTGAGCGGCATCGCGTGTGGATTGCGGCCATGGTCCTGGCGGTCGCCGTGCCGCTGCTCCCCGCTGCCGAAGCGCTGAGCGTCAGGATCGCGCCGTCCGCGCCGGCTTTCACCGCTGAGCGACCGTCAGCCACGCAACCGGCCGACGCCGGCCGCATCGTCCCCGTATCGCTCGCACCCGGCGAACCGGTTGATCGGGCCGCTAGCGACCCATTCCCTGGCGCGGCCGCTTCAGCGTCCCATCAGCCGGCCTTTGGCCTGCCGCCGATCGTCATCGACGGTGCATGGGCGCGGGTAATCGCGCTCGCCTATGGCGCGATCCTCATCGCCGGCCTGCTGCGTCTGGCCATCGCCTGGCGGGCGGCCGACGCCATCGCCCGCCGCGCCCGGCCGGCCGAGCTGAAGCCTGAGGTCTCCGCGGCGCTCTCAGCCGCGGCGCGCCGGCACGGCGTCGAGCCACCGCCGGTAAGGATCTCGGACGAGATCCGCAGCCCCGTGGTGGTCGGCGCCCGAACCCCCGCGATCCTGACGCCGCCGGCCTTTTGCCGGTTGGACGCGGACGAGCAGCGCGCCGCCCTGCTGCACGAACTGGCCCACGTCGCGCGGCGCGACTATGCCGTGAACCTCGCCTGCGAGGCGCTCGCCGTGCCTATCGGCTGGCACCCGGTGGCCTGGGAGATCAAAGCCGGGGCGAGACGCAGCCGCGAGGCGGCGTGCGACGCCATGGCCTCGAGCGACCTAGGCTCACGCGATGCCTATGCCCGCCGCCTGATCTCACTCGCCGGCGCCCTTCGCCTGACGGACGATACCGAAACCTCGCCCGCCATGGTGGCGCTCATTTCCAAGAGCGATCTGGAGGATCGACTGATGCAACTCATCAAAGGGCCGCGCCCGCCCAG